>NZ_JBYCZT010000001.1:0-476068 GCF_057586375.1 Peribacillus sp. SRI_006
ACTCACTACCTGGTAAATAGCAACAAAGTATGTGAAAACAGCCAAATTAAAAGACCAAATCGCAAATGATTTGGTCTTTTAATTCGGTGGTTATTCACCCATCCTTAAGAAGTAGTCCTTTTTAGTTTGATTTCTATATTCATTTTCGTATAAAACATGATTTCAACGACTTCAAGCCGATAGCGCTTTTTATTGATGGTCATGATCTTATTTTCTATCGACTTTTTCAACAGCACCTTACCGTCATAGACACTGGCGACATCTTTGGCGAGAAGAGAGGATAGGTCGTCCTCAATCACATCCTCCGCTTCTGCAATACTCAACTGATCCAGACTGTATTTTTCATTCGTGATCGTTACTTCCACTTCCTGAATCGTCAGGATTTCCTCGTTTTTCTCGTTCAATTTTTTATAATCCTGCTCCCAAATTGCGATTTTCCCGTTTAAATCCTTGATCTTTTCTTTTTGTTCGTGAAGGGTCAGGATTTGCTTCTCCTGCTGGACGCCATGCATATAAAAGAAAATCCCCCAGCTGATCAATCCGCCAAGTGCGGCTCCGGCAAAAAAACGCTGCCAGGTGGGGGTCCGGTGATAGGGAGGTATCCTCATGGTGAAATATGCTCCTGCGTGAACCAGTTGATGATCAGTGCTCCTGTCTGTGCCCCTCCAAGTGCAGAGAGTATCAATAGGACCTGCTTGACTATATCCTTCGTTTCCCCGTGGAAAATACCGCGTTCAAAATTATAGACCATATCAAAAGTTCCCCCGATCGCAGCGACAATCGCCCAAATACGAAGGCTGTCCGATAGGCGGAATACAGTCGTCATCGGGGCTTGTCCGGTAAAAAACGCGGCGAGGCCCCCGATTATCGAGCCGCCAAGCAATACGCCAAGCGATATGAAAAAGCTGTTGAGGAAGGCTGGAACAAAGGCTTCATTCATATATCATCATCCTTTTTTGCTTGATATTCTTCTATTCCATTTATATGGGATGTTCAGAGGTATTATGATAGTCGCCGGAAATCAGGAAGTTAAATTGCATTGGTAATGAGAACATATTTTCTTTTTTTGAAATAAACACTATAATGAAAAGAAACATGCCTTACAAAGGTGGGAGAAAAAAACGTGTATACTCATCTCCATATTCAGAGCGGATACAGCCTGCTGACAAGTACGGTGAAGATCACTGAACTTGTGGCCAAAGCGAAAGCGGATGGCTGTACAAGTCTTGCCTTAACCGACCGAAATGTTATGTACGGTTCGGTCTATTTTTATAAAGAATGCAAAAAGCAGGGCATAAAGCCGATCATCGGCATACTTGCGGATGTCCTTGATGAACGGGAATCGCCACATGGACTGCTTTTATTGGCAAAGAGTTTGCAAGGATATCAAAACCTGCTTAAAATAAGCAGTGCCATAAAAACGAAATCCCCGTCAGGCATTCCAATGAATTGGCTTAAAGCCTATTCCGGGGGTTTGATTGCAGTCACACCAGGTGCAGAGGGGCAGATAGAAACGCTATTGAGAGAAGAAAACCCTGAAGAAGCCAAACAGGCAGCAGGGCGATTTCTGCAAATTTTTGGTCATGATAACTTTTATGTATCCATACAGAGACTGTCGATTGCGGATGAGGAAAAAAGTAACGAAGCCATAAGTCAGTTGGCGAGAGATTTAGAGATAAAGATTGTCGCGACAAATCCAGTTTATTATTTGAACGAAAGCGATGCACTCGCTCATGAAGTCTTATTGGCAATCGGAAATGGCGACAAGCTGGCGGATGAGACGCATACGGTTCTTGAATCCGATCAATTTTATTTGAAAAGCCGGTCTCAGATGGCAGAACTATTCCATGACAGACCGGATGCACTCGAAAATACACTGCATATTGCCGCGCAATGCAATCTGGAAATTCCATTTCATCGTTCACTTCTTCCTAAGTACCCTACTGAAGATGGAGCCCCAGCCGAAGAAATGCTCGAAGCCATCTGCTTCCAAGGGCTGAAGAAAAGAGTGCCGGAGCCATCCATTCAATATGAAGAGCGACTAAGATATGAATTGGATATCATCACCAAGATGAAATTCAGCGATTACTTTTTAATCGTTTGGGACTTCATGAAATTCGCTAAGGACCACCAAATCCTGACTGGTCCAGGAAGGGGGTCGGCCGCAGGATCGATGGTCGCTTATGTGCTGTCGATCACGGATGTCGATCCAATCGAACATTCCTTGCTGTTCGAGCGTTTCCTGAATCCGGAACGTGTCTCGATGCCGGATATCGACATTGACTTTCCGGATAACCGCCGTGAAGAAGTGATTGCCTATGTCGCGAAGAAATACGGGGAACTTCATGTAGCACAGATCATTACATTCGGGACATTGGCTGCCAAGGCTGCGTTAAGGGATACAGGACGTGTTTTCGGCCTGAATTCAAAGGAACAGGAAGCGGTATCGAAAATGATTCCAGGCCGTCTGGGCATCACGCTTCCCGAGGCTTTCAAGGAATCGAAAAGGCTTAGGGATTTCGTTAATGAGAGTGACCTGAATCAAAAACTATTTCAAACCGCGTTATTGCTTGAAGGGCTGCCTCGCCATGCTTCGACACATGCCGCCGGCGTCGTCATCAGTGACCAGGCACTGACCGGGCATATCCCGATTCAGGGAGGGCATGACGGCATCCACTTGACTCAATATCCAATGGACCTTCTCGAAGAACTGGGACTTCTTAAAATGGATTTTCTTGGACTCCGCAATTTAACGCTCATCGATAATATTTTAAATAACATTAAAAAAGGAACGGGGAAAAAGCTCGACTTGTCCCATATTCCGATGGATGATCCCGAGACGCTGGCCACTTTAGGCAGAGGCGAAACAACCGGGGTGTTCCAATTTGAATCGGATGGCATCCGAAAGGTTTTGATCAAGCTGAAACCGAACCGATTCGAGGATATCGTTGCGGTCAATGCCCTATATCGTCCAGGTCCGATGGAAAATATACCGCTGTTCATCGAGCGAAAACATGGACTTGCTTCGATTGATTACCTTCACGAGGATTTGAAGGATATCCTCGAGCCTACATATGGGGTCATCGTATATCAAGAACAAATCATGCAAATCGCCTCCCGTTTAGCCGGGTTTTCATTAGGGGAGGCTGACCTGCTCCGACGTGCCGTTTCGAAGAAGAAGAAGGATGTTCTGGATCAAGAGCGGCAGCATTTCGTGAGCGGCGCATTGAAACAGGGATACTCCGAAAAAACGGCAGATGAGATTTATTCCTTGATTGTCCGCTTCGCTAACTATGGATTCAACCGAAGTCATGCGGTGGCGTATAGCTTCATCGCTTATCAGCTGGGTTACTTGAAAACCCACTATCCGGAATATTTCATGGCAGCACTTTTGACATCGGTTGTCGGGAATGATGAAAAGATTTCGCAATATATCCGAGAAGCAAAAAAGAAAGGGATAGCGGTTCTGCCTCCCTCGATTAACCGGAGCGGTTACCCGTTTTTACCGGAAAAGGAAGGGATCCGTTATAGCCTTGGAGCCATAAAAGGGATAGGCGGGACGGTCCTAAAAGATATCTTCGCTGCAAGGCGTCAGAAGAAGTTCGCAGATTTATTCGATTTCTGTTTGCGCGTTTCGGGGAAAATCGTAAATAGAAAAGTGTTGGAGGCGCTTGTCCATTCAGGTGCATTTGATGAATTCGGTGAAGACCGGGCAACATTGTTGGCGAGCTTGGACGTAGCGATCAATCATACGGAATTGGTTAATCCGGATGATGACCTATTCGATATGTTTTCGGATGGCGAGTTTTCACTCAAACCGAAATACCACCGGGTCGATCCTATCCCAATCGAGGACAAACTCTCGTTGGAAAAAAGCGCATTGGGGCTTTATCTATCGAATCATCCTGTGACAAGCTACAGAGAACTTTTTCAGCACTTCGGCTGTTTGACTATAGATGAAGCTATTAATAAAAAGGAATCGAAAGTCTTACTTGGCGCTTACATTACGTCGGTTAAAACCATAAGGACAAAAAAGGGCGATGTGATGGCTTTCTTGAGCGTCAGTGATGAAGAGGGGGATATTGAAGCGGTCGTTTTTCCAAATGTTTATAAAAACCACTCTGCCGACTTGAATCATGGACAACTCGTTATGCTGCAAGGGACATTGGAAGAGCGGGATGGAAAAACACAGCTGCTGATCCGGAACGTATACCCGCTTGAAAAAGTGAAGCAGATGAAAGAGGAAAAAAACGGAACGATATTCCTGAAAATTGAGGCTGGCAAGCAAACGAAGGATACACTGCAAAAAATAAAAAAAATTTTAATGCAGCATAGCGGTGAAACCAAGGTCATGCTTTTTTACGAGAGGGAAAACCGCTATGTACAGCTATCTTATTGGGATTGGGTCAATCCTACAGATAGACTGATGCAGGCATTATTTGACTTGGTGGGAAAAGGGAATGTGGTTTACAAGAAAGAATAACTGTTTTACAACTTTAATAGTTATGTTATATTGAAAACAGGCCGCTGTGGTCTGACCACTAGATTTCAGCATAATTTCAGCATATAAGATAATGGGTTACCCAATTTGTTTTAGGAGTGAAACTATGACATTAAGAGAAGAAGCATTACATATGCACCGCTTGAATCAAGGGAAATTAGAAACAGTTTCGAAAGTGCCGGTTAGGAACGCAGTAGATTTAAGCCTGGCTTATTCTCCTGGTGTCGCAGAACCGTGTAAAGATATTTACGATAAGCCGGAAACCGTTTATGACTATACAATGAAGGGAAATACGGTTGCCGTCATTTCTGATGGAACGGCTGTTTTGGGACTTGGAAACATCGGTCCGGAAGCTGCTATGCCGGTCATGGAAGGAAAAGCCGTTTTATTTAAAAGTTTCGCCGGAGTGGACGCTTTCCCGATTTGTTTAAAAACGACGGATGTGGACAAAATTGTAGAGACCGTTAAATTACTCGAACCGACTTTCGGTGGAGTGAACTTAGAAGACATAGCCGCACCAAATTGTTTTGAAATTGAAGAACGACTCAAAAAAGAAATGAATATTCCTGTTTTCCATGATGATCAGCACGGTACAGCCATTGTTACTGTTGCCGGTCTTGTGAACGCGTTACGACTGGTGAATAAATCAATGTCAGAAATTAAAGTGGTAGCGAATGGCGCAGGGGCTGCGGGCATTGCCATCATTAAATTGCTTTATAGCTATGGAGTTCGCGACATCATCATGTGTGATACGAAGGGTGCCATTTATGAGGGCCGTTCGACAGGTATGAATGATACAAAAGAACAAGTGGCGAAAGTGACCAATCGAAATAAGGTTTCAGGGCCTTTGGAATCTGTCATTGAAAACGCTGATGTATTTATAGGAGTTTCTGCCGCAGGTGCATTGACAAAAGAAATGGTTTCTTCGATGAATCGGGATGCAATCATTTTCGCGATGGCTAATCCAGATCCGGAAATCATGCCGGAAGATGCAAAAGCAGCGGGTGCCAAGGTTGTTGGAACTGGCCGTTCGGATTTCCCGAATCAGGTCAATAACGTCCTTGCTTTCCCAGGGATTTTCCGTGGGGCCTTGGATGTACGTGCGACTCATATTAATGAAAAAATGAAGGTTGCTGCAGTCAAAGCCATTGCTGGATTAATACAGGAGCATGAGTTGAACGAAGACTACGTGATCCCTGCTCCATTTGATGCGAGGGTGGCACCTGCCGTTGCGGCTGCTGTTGCCAAGGCAGCGATGGAAACCGGAGTAGCTAGAATCAATGTAGATCCAGAGGAAATTAAAGAAAAAACAAAGAAATTAGCGATCATTGGAAAAAGTGAGGAATAATTAATTTGGCAGGTCGTACTTCTTCATCCAAAATTTATCTCGATGTCGTTGAGAGCCTACGTAGCATGATTGAAGCGGACAGCCTCCTGCCGGGAGATAAAATCCCATCAGAACGGGAGTTATCGGATCGTTTTAATGTTGGGCGTTCCTCTGTCCGTGAAGCATTGCGTGCCTTAGAGCTATTAGGCTTAATAGAAACAAGGCGTGGTGAAGGGACGTTTATCAGGGATTTCCAGGAGCATAAGCTAGTCGAGCTTCTGGGAACCTTTTTTTTGCAAGATAAAAAAGTACAAGAAGATTTGTCTGAGACGAAAAGGCTGATTGAAATAGACTGTTTGCGGATCGTCGCCTTTTTCGCTACGGCTGAGGACATCAAAAGATTAATGGCCTGGGTCAAAGCGGATATGTTTCATGATGATGATTTCTTTTTAAGAATTGCCATTTTGAATCGCAATCGATTGCTGGAAAGAATTTGGCGCATTGTCAACAGCTATGCTAGAACATCAGAGATGGTACAGGGTAATGTGAAAAAAGAAGACTATCTGGCACTTCTTACATATTTGCTCGAACGTGATGAAGAAAAAGCCATCGAAACGTATCTTATTAGAATTAGAAATATGTCGAAGGGCGAATGACACCTTTTTACACGATACTAATTTTATTTCTGATATAGTTTGTACCAAGTATCATAAAATAGATAATTGGTGGTAAAGGGAGGATTAAGCTTGCTTAAAGAGCTATTTGCGAAGTCTAAGAAGAAATATGCAACGGTTCCTATAGATCGGGAGAAACAAGATGTACCAGAAGGAATCATGACAAAGTGCACCGGCTGTAAAAAAATCATGTATACAAAAGAATTGGTGAAAAACAAGAAAGTCTGTCTGCATTGCGGGTACCATCATCCGATGTCTTCCCATGAGCGCATCGAATTTTTATTCGACGCAGGCACTTTTAATGAATTTGATAAAGAAATGATTTCTGTTAACCCGCTTGATTTTCCGGATTACTTAGAAAAACTGGAAAAAGATAGAAAGAAAGCCAAGATTAATGAGGCGGTTGTCACAGGAGTCGGAAGCATCAATGGCTACCAAGTTTCAACTGCCATCATGGATTCGAATTTCCGGATGGGAAGCATGGGATCCGTTGTTGGCGAAAAAATTACCCGTGCCATTGAACGTGCTGGTGAATTGAAGATTCCGTTCATCATATTTACGGCATCAGGCGGCGCCCGGATGCAGGAGGGTGTTTTGAGCTTGATGCAGATGGCAAAGACAAGTGCAGCACTCAAGATATTCAGCAATGAAGGCGGACTGATCATATCAATGATGACCCATCCTACCACAGGCGGGGTTTCGGCAAGTTTCGCGTCACTTGGCGATATTAATCTAGCCGAACCTGGAGCACTTATTGGTTTTGCGGGACGAAGAATCATTGAGCAGACGATTCGTGAAGAGCTTCCTGAAGATTTCCAAACGGCTGAATTCTTGTTGAAGCACGGTCAATTGGATGCGGTCGTCAAACGTACGGAAATGAAGGAAACCTTGACGACGATCCTTAAAATCCATGCCCCGGGCGGTGAGTGGTTATGATTTACGAATTAGAGTTTGAGCGTCCCATTACGGACCTGAGAAATAAAATTAAAGAGCTAAAGGCAATCTCGAAGGATGCTGATGTAGACCTTACAGCAGAAATCGAGACATTGGAAAAGCGTTTAGAGAAGCTGGAAGTGGATATCTACAACCATCTTAAACCGTGGGATCGTGTTCAGATTGCCCGGCATCCAGCCCGTCCGACGACGCTTGATTACATTCCGCTGTTATTCAATGACTTCATCGAGTTTCATGGAGATCGTTATTATGGGGATGATGAAGCGATTGTTTCTGGAATCGCAGAATTCAATGGACTTGCCGTGACTGTCATCGGTCATCAACGCGGGAAGGATACGAAGGAAAACATCCGTCGTAACTTCGGCATGCCCCATCCTGAAGGCTATCGAAAAGCTTTGCGCCTTATGAAACAGGCTGAAAAATTCAACAGGCCGATCATTTGTTTCATTGATACGAAGGGAGCTTTCCCTGGTAAAGCTGCTGAAGAGCGCGGGCAAAGTGAAGCCATTGCGAAAAACCTTTTCGAAATGGCAGGGCTGAAGGTGCCGGTCATCAGTATTGTCATTGGTGAAGGCGGAAGCGGCGGTGCATTGGCGCTTGGCGTCGGAGACCGAATTTTCATGCTTGAAAACTCAACATATTCCGTGATTTCCCCTGAAGGGGCTGCAGCCTTGCTGTGGAAGGATGCCTCTCAGGCTAAGAGGGCTGCGGAAACGATGAAAATCACGGCTCCCGACTTAAACCGCTTAGGAGTCATCGATGAGATCATTCCTGAAGTGAGGGGCGGCGCCCATCGGGATTCGAATTTACAGGCAGAAGCCATCAAGGAAATCCTGAAACGTTCATTCAATGAACTGTTGCCATTGAATAGTGATGATCTAATCAACCAGCGTTATATGAAATTCAAGAAAATCGGTGAATATGAATTTGCAAAACAACAACCTGAGGGCGAACCTAAGGAAGTGGAACAGCATTCATAATACATTTTGGAAAAGGAAAAACGTGCTGCCTGGGGCAACACGTTTTTTCATCCTTTCATTCGTGCATATGTATTCATTACCGAAACGAGTAAAGAATATGGTTTGTGTGTAGAATGTAAAGTTTCACACCATTTTACTTCAATTTCTGAAGAGAATCGGTTAGGCTTATAACATCAAGTATGCATAAGTGAGACAGTTACTGCTTATTGAAGCTTGAAAAAGGGTACAATGATATAGCGAAGCTTAAAATTGATTAGTGCTGTAGAGAGGTGACATTTATGAAAAGAATAGGTGTATTGACAAGTGGAGGAGATTCTCCAGGAATGAATGCGGCAGTCCGAGCAGTTGTCCGAAAAGCAATTTTTCATGAAATGGAGGTCTTCGGTATTTATCATGGCTATCAGGGTCTGATAAATGGCAATATAAAAAAGCTTGAACTTGGGTCGGTCGGGGATATCATTCATAGAGGCGGCACGATGTTACATACGGCTCGCTGTCCAGAATTTAAGACGGAGGAAGGCCAGCTGAAAGCGATTGAACAATTGAATAAACATGGTATCGAGGGCATTGTCATAATTGGTGGCGATGGTTCTTACCGCGGGGCGAGAGCTTTAACGGAAAGGGGTTTCCCTTGTATCGGGGTTCCAGGAACGATTGATAATGACATACCGGGTACCGACTTTACGATTGGTTTCGATACGGCCCTGAATACAGTCATCGATGCTATCGATAAAATTCGGGATACGGCCACTTCTCATGAGAGGACTTATGTGGTTGAAGTGATGGGAAGAGATGCCGGCGATATTGCACTTTGGGCTGGATTGGCTGGCGGAGCTGAAACGATACTTTGTCCTGAATATGAATATGATATAGAAGACCTGATTGGGAAGCTGAACCGCGGTCATGACCGTGGGAAAAAGCACAGTATCATCATTGTAGCCGAAGGTGTTGGAAGTGCCGTTGATATCTCCAGGAGTATTGAGGCGAAAGCAGGAATTGAAACTCGTGTAACGGTCCTGGGCCATGTTCAGCGCGGGGGATCTCCCTCTGCAAATGACCGGGTATTGGCAAGCCGTCTTGGGGCAAGAGCCGTTGAATTGCTTCTAGAAGGAAAAGGGGGCAGGGCAGTCGGGATCGAACAAAATCAACTTGTTGATTATGATATCATCGAAGCTCTTGCTAAACCGCATACAATTGACAAGAAAATGTATGAATTATCCGCTGAGCTATCCATTTAATCATTTTTGTTGACCGATAGGAATCGCTTTTTAGTAATGGGTATTTAAAAGAAGACATAAAACACTGCGCCCCCTGTCTTCAAGAAGTGGACAGGCGGCGAGTAGTTTTCCTTAAAGGAGGATGACACTATGCGTAAAACCAAGATTGTTTGTACGATTGGCCCCGCAAGTGAAAGTATAGAAAAGCTGGTTCAATTAATAGAGGCGGGAATGAATGTAGCACGGCTTAACTTTTCTCATGGAAATCATGAAGAACACGCAGCTAGAATCCGCAATATAAGAGAAGCGAGCGAAAAAACGGGTAAACAGGTTGCCATCCTGTTGGACACAAAAGGACCTGAAATACGGACAAATAATATGGAAAATGATTCTATGGAGCTTATAGCCGGCAACGAAGTCATTATTTCCATGAATGAAGTCCTGGGAACACCTGAAAAATTCTCCATTACCTATGAAGGGCTTCTGCATGATGTTCACCCAGGATCTAAAATCCTTTTGGATGATGGATTGATCGGGCTTGAAGTGTTGAAGATTGATGAGGTCAGAAAAGAAATCCATACGAAAATCTTGAATAGCGGTACACTTAAGAACAAAAAAGGCGTCAATGTTCCAGGAGTTTCGGTTAACCTGCCTGGCATAACGGAGAAAGACGAACAGGATATCCTTTTTGGGATCGAACAGGGTATCGATTTCATTGCTGCCTCATTTGTACGCAGGGCTTCCGACGTGCTTGAAGTAAGTGAATTATTGCAGCAAAATGGTGCGGAACATATTCAAATCATCCCTAAAATCGAAAATCAAGAGGGCGTGGACCGTCTTGATGAGATCTTGGAAGTTTCAGATGGCTTGATGGTGGCACGTGGAGACTTGGGAGTGGAAATTCCTGCAGAAGAAGTGCCATTAGTCCAAAAACAAATGATCAAAAAATGTAATAATGCCGGGAAACCAGTCATAACGGCTACACAAATGCTCGATTCGATGCAGCGTAATCCAAGGCCGACCCGTGCAGAAGCAAGTGACGTGGCCAATGCCATATTTGATGGAACGGATGCCATCATGCTTTCTGGCGAAACAGCTGCTGGAACCTATCCTGTCGAAGCGGTGCAAACGATGCATAACATTGCTTCGCGTGCTGAAACTGCCCTTGATTATCGGGATATATTATCAGTCAGAAGCAAAGTGAACCGTCATAATGTCACGGATGCCATTGGTCAATCCGTTGCCCACACCGCGCTTAATCTTAATGCAGGGGCAATCATCACCCCTACAGAAAGCGGTCATACGGCAAGGATGATTTCCAAATACCGCCCTAAAGCACCGATCATTGCGGTTACATCCAATGATCATGTTACAAGAGGGCTTGCATTGGTTTGGGGAGTCTATCCGCAGATTGGTCCAAAAGCAACGACTACCGATGAAATGCTTCAAACCGCAATAGATGAAAGCTTGCATTCCGGCTTAGTTTCCCATGGGGATTTAGTCGTCATTACAGCCGGTGTGCCTGTAGGTGAAACAGGTACGACTAACTTGATGAAAATTCATGTGTTAGGAGAGGTTCTTTTGAAGGCTCAAGGAATCGGCAGGAAATCAGCTAAAGGTGAAGTGGTTATCGCTAAGAATGCCAAGGAAGCTTTGGAAAAAGTGACGGAAGGCTCTGTATTGGTTACGATCGGTTCTGACCGCGAAATGATGCCGGCAATTGAAAAGTGTGCGGCATTGATTACGGAAGAAGGCGGTTTGACAAGCCATGCAGCTGTTGTGGGAGTCACATTGGGCATACCGGTAATCGTTGGGGCGGAGGACGCGACCAAGGTTTTCACGGATGGTCAAAGAATAACGGTCGATGCAGGTCGTGGAGTCATTTATGATGGACATGCAAACGTTCTGTAAAACGAAATTTTGGCTGATTCCTTGCCAATGAGGTAAGATGGATGTACCGCACCAGAAATGGGCTGTGCAGGAGGAATGAAGATGAAATACTTTTTAATGTTTATCATTGCGATGCCGGTCGTTGAAATTATTGTCCTTTTGCTGTCAGGTAATCTGATTGGTTTTTGGCCAACGCTGTTCCTGATTGTAGCCACAGGTTTGATCGGAGCTTATTTGGCTAAACGGCAAGGGATGGAGACGTGGAAAAAGGCACAGGAACAGATTCGTTACGGAATGATGCCAGGAAATGAAATCATTGATGGAATCTGTATCTTTATCGGAGCTGCACTGTTGCTGTCCCCTGGGCTCATCTCGGATATCATGGGATTGATCCTTGTGTTTCCGCCAACCCGGAATCTCCTCAAACCGATTGTTATCCGGTTTATCATGAACAGGATGAATAAAGGGAAAGTTACCATCATTCGGCATAAATAATATAAGGCTGTCTAAAGGCGTAAGCTTTTAGGCAGCCTTTTTGGTCTTTGAAAAAGGTCCGCAACAGCATCCCGGTTTTTTATGGGGTGCTTTTTTGCTTTACAAATGGCTCCCTGTTTCACCATTGAATGATGATATCCACGAGAATGAAATGTGTATCATAACAGGATTGTTAAATGATTAACTCTTGGAAACATTGGTAAATAAGGCTTTTCCATGCTGAAAAATCTTTTTTTAGATTTTTTAGAAAAAACTGGTGACAAATTTATACAACGTGTTATATAATACAAACAGGAAATAAAACATCTGTATTATAACATAAAAAGAGTTGGAAAGGGTGTGGAGAGGCAACATGATTACGGAAGCAAAAGGCTTACAGATTACAGGCAACATTAAGCCAGGATATGAACAAATACTTACAGCGGAAGCTCTTCAATTCATCGAAAGAATGGAACGGCATTTCAGTGGAAGAAGGGCAGAACTTCTAGAACGGCGGAAAAGCGTTCAGGAAGAACTGAATCAAGGCATGCTTCCTGATTTCCTTGAAGAAACGAAGCATATTCGTGAAAGTGATTGGACGATTGCGCCCCTCCCGAATGATTTGCAGGATCGCAGGGTTGAAATCACTGGACCTGTTGATCGTAAAATGATCATAAATGCCATGAACTCAGGTGCCAATGTATTCATGGCGGACTTTGAAGATGCCAATTCACCCACTTGGGAGAATTGCATCGATGGCCAATTGAATCTGCGCGATGCAATCCGAGGAACCATTTCATTTAAAAATCCAAATGGCAAAGTGTATGAATTAAATGAAAGAACAGCTGTGCTAAAGGTAAGGCCACGCGGCTGGCATTTGGAGGAAAAACATGTCCTTTTGGATGGACAGCCTATATCAGCCAGCATTTTTGACTTTGGACTGTACTTTTACCACAACGCAAAAGCATTGGTCGAAAAACAAAGCGGTCCATACTTTTACTTACCGAAAATGGAAAGCCATCTCGAAGCAAGATTATGGAATGAAATATTCGTATATGCACAGAACGATTTGAGAATCCCGCAAGGAACCATCAAGGCAACGGTCTTGATAGAAACAATTCTTGCTGCATTCGAAATGGACGAAATTCTGTACGAGCTGAAAGAACATTCGGCAGGCCTGAACTGTGGCCGCTGGGATTATATCTTTAGTTTCCTGAAAAAATTCCGTAACTCGGATGATGTCATTTTCCCAGATCGGCAGCAGGTCACGATGACCGTCCCGAACATGAGGGCGTATTCCTTACTGGCGATCAAAACATGTCACAGCCGTAATGCTCCTGCAATTGGCGGGATGGCCGCACAAATTCCCGTTAAAAATGACCCGGTTAAGAACGATGAGGCTTTTGCGAAAGTTAAGGCAGATAAAGAACGCGAAGCAAGAGACGGTCATGATGGAACATGGGTTGCCCACCCAGGTATGGTAAGCACGGCAAAAGAGGTTTTTGACCTGCTCGTCCCAAAACCGAATCAAATTTTCCGGAAACGGGAAGATGTCCATGTAACGGCACAGGAGTTGCTGGCTGTACCGGAAGGAACGATCACAGAGGCAGGCTTAAGGACGAATATTAATGTAGGCATCCAATATATCGCCTCATGGTTAAGCGGCAGAGGTGCGGCACCTATCAATAACTTAATGGAAGATGCTGCAACCGCTGAAATTTCAAGGGCTCAAGTCTGGCAATGGATTCGTCATCCAAAAGGCATTCTCGAAGATGGCAGGAAAATAACCGAGGAATTATTCCATCAAATCAAAGAAG
Organism: Peribacillus sp. SRI_006; assembly: GCF_057586375.1. Lineage (NCBI taxonomy): Bacteria > Bacillati > Bacillota > Bacilli > Caryophanales > Bacillaceae > Peribacillus > Peribacillus sp. SRI_006. The sequence goes on from NZ_JBYCZT010000001.1 coordinate 13,835, forward strand.
AAGAATTGGCGGTCATTAAATCGGAAGTAGGGGAAGAAACTTTCAAATCAGGAAAGTTTGAAGAGTCTACTAAACTATTTGAACAATTGATTGAAGCGGATGACTTTGCAGATTTCTTAACTAACGCGGCATATGAAAAATTATCTTAATATTCAAAAAATACGATATGAATTTAGGAGGAAATAATGATGATGAATGAGAGAGCGCAAAAATTACAACAAAGCTGGGAAAATGACTCACGGTGGACTGGTATTAAACGTCCTTATACGGCCGAGGAAGTCATTAAACTGAGAGGTTCCATCGATATTGAACAAACATTGGCACGGCGCGGTTCCGAAAAACTATGGAATCTATTAAAAACAGAGGATTTCATCAATGCATTAGGAGCATTGACCGGTAACCAAGCCATGCAGCAGGTGAAAGCTGGTTTAAAAGCAATCTACTTAAGCGGCTGGCAAGTGGCGGCAGATGCTAACATCGCAGGGCAAATGTACCCTGACCAAAGTTTATATCCAGCCAACTCCGTGCCGCAAGTCGTTAAACGCATTAATCAGACACTTCAGCGTGCAGACCAAATCAGCTTTGCTGAAGGGAAAAATGATATCGATTGGTTCGCTCCAATCGTGGCGGATGCTGAAGCAGGTTTTGGCGGTTCCCTTAACGTCTTTGAATTAATGAAAGGCATGATCGAAGCTGGAGCGGCTGGCGTTCACTTCGAAGACCAGCTTTCTTCCGAGAAAAAATGCGGTCACCTAGGCGGTAAAGTTCTTCTTCCTACTCAAACGGCAGTACGTAATTTAGTTTCCGCCCGATTGGCAGCAGATGTAATGGGTACACCGACCATCTTGATTGCCCGTACGGATGCTGATGCTGCAGATTTGATCACGGATGATATTGATCCGGTCGATGCACCATTCATCACTGGTGAAAGGACTCCAGAAGGATTCTACCGCACGAATGCAGGTCTTGACCAAGCAATTGCAAGAGGCCTTGCTTATGCGCCATATGCCGACCTTATCTGGTGTGAGACTTCTGAACCTAATCTAGCGGATGCTCGCCGCTTTGCCGAGGCCATCCATGCAGAGTTCCCAGGTAAATTGCTTGCTTACAATTGTTCCCCATCATTTAACTGGAAAGCGAAATTAAGTGATGAAGAGATTGCCAATTATCAAGTGGAATTGGGTAAATTGGGTTATAAATTCCAATTCGTTACACTTGCAGGCTTCCATTCATTGAATCATAGCATGTTCAACCTTGCTCTTGGTTATAAAGAACGCGGCATGGCTGCATACTCTGAGCTTCAACAAGCGGAATTCGCTAGTGAGCCGGATGGCTATACAGCAACACGCCATCAGCGTGAAGTGGGAACGGGTTACTTTGATGAAGTGGCACAAGTCGTTTCTGGTGGAACATCATCCACAACAGCACTTGCAGGTTCTACTGAAACAGAACAATTCGAGACGTCGAAATAATTCTAGTTTAAAACCAAAAATCCGCCTTGTACCCGAGGCGGATTTTTAAGTGGAAAAGAGTGAATGCTAATGGATGTCTGGATTCCCTTAAGTGGTTTTCTTTGTATCCCCGATGATGAAAGTCCATATGGCCTTGAAGACATTGGCACGCTGAAGTGTATTGAATATGACAAGTACGACAGGTCCTGCAATCAAACCTAGGAAACCGATCAATTTGAATCCGATGAACAAGGCGATGAGAGTGGCAAGCGGATCCAAACCAATACTGGATGAAAGTACTTTTGGCTCTATTAGCTGACGCTGGACAACGACGATTATGTAAAGGACGGACAAACCGATTGCGAGACTTGTATTCCCGGCAATGAATTCAAAGATGATCCAAGGAATGAAAATCGTACCTGTCCCCAAATAGGGAATGATATCGACCAGTCCGCATATCAGGGCAATGGTAATTGAATAATTCACCCCTAAAATGAGAAATCCGATTAAAATCGTGACAGTCGTCAATGAAACAAGAGTGAATTGTGCCCGGATGAACCCGAATAAAGCCCGTTTTAAATCCCTGAATAAACGCTTTGCTCCCGCAAAAATCTTATCAGGCAACACTTTTCCGGTCATGCGGCCGAAGGTATCCCAATCTTTGCTGATGAAGAATGTGCCAAGCAAAGTAAAAAGGAGTGCCGTTGCTGTAGTTGGAAACCATCCGATGATTGTGGGGATGTTCTTCAAGAAGGCTTGAATGAAGCCGCTTACTCCCGTCGTGATGGATTCACCGATATTTTGGATATTCTTGAGGATTGTGTCTTGCTGTTCGGTATCCAAATTATTGAACATGGCAGCTATTTGATTATATAAAGGAATGACGGTGGTAGCTATGTATGTTTCTATATAATCCACGATGGTTTCAATGTGTTTCGGGATGACTCCGGCAAGGTAATTGGTCCCTGAAATGATCTCGGTGACCAGTAAGGTGATAAGACCCGCAAATAAAAGGAAAATGAGTAAAAGGGAAACGAATACAGCCAACCCCCGTGGCAGCCGCCCTTTCCTTTCGAAAAAAATGACCAGGGGATTCATCAAGAAAGCGATGATCATGGCAATGATGAATGGATATGTATATTTAGATAAATAAAACAAGGCAATTCCACCTAATATTATCCCTCCGACGACCAGTAAAGAACGAATGAAACGATACATATATACCGGATTCAAGTCATATCCTCCTTCAACCATTAAGTTTGTATTATAATTGTAACGATGATGGAAAAGAAAGGAAAGATTCTTTCATCTTTCGTTTTGAATTTTTTCTGCAGATGCATCGTTCCTTAAATCATTTTTCTCCCATGAACAAGGGAGTTTGTTATGTTAAAATAACAAAAAACAGTAGGAAGAAGGTGAAGGGATAATGATCAACGGTCCTGTCGTATTTTTAATTCTGCTTGCTGCAATCGGTTGGTTTGGGAAAAATACCTCACTGATCATGGCTGCGGGTTTTCTTTTAAGCATGAAACTGATTGGCCTTGACGCTAAAGTGTTTCCATACCTGGAAGCGAAAGGAATCAACCTGGGTGTCACGATCATCACGATCTCCGTTCTCATTCCCATAGCAAACGGGGCGATTGGTTTCAAGGAACTAGGAGACGCGATAAAATCCCCTTATGCCTGGATTGCACTTGCATCCGGAATAGCCGTTGCACTCATAGCAAAAAATGGGATTACACTGCTGTCGCATGATCCGCACATTACCACCGCTCTTGTATTTGGGACGATTCTTGCGGTCGCCTTATTCAAAGGTGTGGCTGTCGGACCGTTAATCGGGGCAGGAATTGCTTATTTATGCATGCAGATCTTCAATTTTTTTAAATGAAGCGAGAGGCTAAGGGGAGAAAAGCCCGTCAGTACTGGAAATGTAAATTTTCTATTTAATGTTTCGTTTATTCTGCTTTGGGACATTTTTTTTGAAAAAAACGATTTTGAACGCATGAATAAAGCAAGAGAATATGGAGCTAATTTTTCTAATAAAATAATAATTTTTTCACATTTTAAGTGCTTTTCATTCCCAAAAAAGTGTTTATTGTTTATAATAATCATGTAACTGCTCTGATTTATTAAAATTGGGATTCAGAATATCATTGATATTTTTGAGGAATCTTAAAAAAAGATGTAGTTATTGAGCAAGCGCTCACTAGGAATAGCTACAAGCATTATTTTTAGAATTTCTTATTAAAGATTATCGTACATTTTACTATTGTTGGGGTCATATTCTGTGAACGCTTCCAATACAAGATGTATGTCTTCTGCTAAAAAATAGATGGTTGTTTACAATAGCTAATTTCTTGGAAGCGCTACATTTATACGCTAATAGCAAGGGCATAGGGGAATATCTAGGAAAAGGAGAGATTTAGTATGACAGCAACAAAAGGTCTTGAAGGTGTGGTAGCAACAACTTCATCAGTAAGCTCCATTATCGATGACACATTAACGTATGTAGGTTATGACATCGATGATTTGGCTTCGAACGCAACATTCGAGGAAGTAATCTATCTTTTATGGCACGGAGCTCTTCCGAACAAAAGCCAACTAGAAGAATTAACTAAACAACTTGCTGAAAATGCTGAAATTCCAGCTGAAGTGGTTAATCACTTCAAAACATACCCAATTGATAAAGTACATCCAATGGGAGCTCTTCGCACCGCAGTATCCCTTCTTGGTCTTTATGATGAAGAAGCAGATGTAATGAGTGACGAAGCTAACTATCGTAAAGCAATCCGCATCCAAGCAAAAATCCCTACATTGGTAACAACTTTCGCTCGCGTCCGTCAAGGGAAAGAAGCTGTTGCTCCACGTACAGATTTAAGCTTTGCTGCTAACTTCTTATATATGTTAAGCGGTAATGAACCAACGGCAATCGAAGAAGAAGCATTCAACAAAGCATTGGTTCTTCATGCTGACCATGAATTAAACGCTTCTACATTCACTGCACGCGTTTGTGTGGCTACATTAGCTGATATCTATTCTGGTGTAACTGCTGCCATCGGCGCTTTAAAAGGCCCACTTCACGGCGGGGCTAACGAACAAGTCATGAAAATGCTTACGGAAATTGGTTCAGTTGATAACGTTGAGCCATATATCAACGAAAAATTAGCCAATAAAGAAAAAATCATGGGCTTTGGCCACCGTGTCTACCGTAAAGGTGATCCTCGTGCTAAACACCTTAAAGAAATGTCACAAAAACTGACTGAACTTACTGGACAACCGCAATATTATGATATGTCCATCAAAATTAATGAAATCGTAACCGGTCAAAAGAATCTTCCGCCGAACGTGGATTTCTATTCTGCTTCCGTATACCACAGTTTAGGCATCGAGCATGACCTATTTACACCAATCTTTGCTGTAAGCCGTGCTTCAGGCTGGATCGCTCATATCCTTGAGCAATATTCAAACAACCGCCTTATCCGTCCGCGTGCAGAGTATGTTGGACCAGGTATGCAAAAATATGTACCGATTGAAAACCGCTAATTAAAAGTTTTTTCGAAAATCATTTTTTATTTCATCGAATTTGTAGTAAATTAATAGATGTGAGTAAAAAAGGTTAGTGGTTCTGCTTTATTTAATGGCAGGCCATCTAACCTTTGAATTTGAATCGGAGGTAAGAGACATGACACAAAGCCAAAAAATCACAGTTACTAACGGTGTTCTTAACGTACCAAACAACCCAATCGTTCCTTATATTGAGGGAGACGGAATCGGTCCTGATATCTGGGCTGCAGCATCCCGCGTTTTAGACGCAGCAGTTGAAAAAGCTTACAATGGCGAAAAGAAAATCGAATGGAAAGAAGTTTTAGCTGGACAAAAAGCATTTGACCAAACGGGCGAATGGCTTCCACAAGAAACTCTTGATGTCATTAACGAATATCTAATCGCTATTAAAGGACCTCTTACAACTCCAATCGGTGGCGGTATCCGCTCATTGAACGTTGCATTGCGTCAAGTATTGGACTTATTCGTATGTCTTCGTCCAGTACGTTACTTTGATGGTGTACCTTCACCAGTTAAACGTCCAGAAGACACTGACATGGTCATCTTCCGTGAAAACACTGAAGACATCTATGCTGGTATCGAATATGCAAAAGGTTCTGACGAAGCTAAGAAATTAATCGAATTCCTTCAAAATGAATTCGGTGTTCAAAAAATTCGTTTCCCTGAAACTTCAGGTATCGGAATTAAACCGATTTCCGAAGAAGGTACAAAACGTCTTGTTCGCGCTGCACTTAACTATGCGATCAAAGAAGGCCGTAAATCATTAACGCTTGTTCATAAAGGTAACATCATGAAATTCACTGAAGGTGCATTCAAAACTTGGGGTTATGAAGTTGCTGAACAAGAATTCGCCGATAAAGTGTTCACATGGAACCAATATGACAAAATTAAAGATGCTGAAGGCACTGAAGCTGCTAACAAAGCACAATCTGCTGCTGAAGCTGAAGGCAAAATCATCGTTAAAGATTCCATTGCCGATATCTTCTTACAACAAATCCTGACTCGTCCTAAAGAGTTTGATGTTGTTGCAACAATGAACTTGAACGGAGATTACATTTCTGATGCATTAGCTGCACAAGTTGGCGGAATCGGTATCGCTCCAGGAGCAAACATCAACTACGAAACTGGACATGCCATCTTCGAAGCAACTCACGGAACGGCTCCTAAATATGCTGGTCTTGATAAAGTTAACCCATCTTCAGTTCTTCTTTCAGGCGTTCTTTTACTTGAGCACCTTGGTTGGAACGAAGCTGCAAACAGCATCACTAAATCAGTGGAACAAACAATCGCTTCTAAAGTTGTTACATACGACTTTGCCCGCCTAATGGATGGTGCAACGGAAGTTAAATGTTCTGAGTTCGCTGACGAGCTTATCAAAAACCTTAAATAATTTATTATATGCTTTCTGGAAAAGTGCCTGAACGGGCTGCTTTTCCAGGAGGCTTATATATATTTTCAGAGGATGTTAAAAGTATTCCAAAAGTATTTATATATTTTAAGGAGGAAATAACATGTCTAAACGTAAAAAAATCACAGTTGTAGGTGCTGGATTCACTGGCGCTACAGCAGCATTCCTGGCAGCTCAAAAAGAGCTTGGTGATATCGTTTTAGTTGATATTCCGCAAGCTGAAAACCCTACAAAAGGTAAAGCCCTTGATATGGCGGAAGCAGGACCTGTTCTAGGTTTCGATGCTAACATCATCGGTACATCCGACTATGCAGAAACAGCTGATTCCGACGTGGTGATCATCACTGCCGGAATTGCCCGTAAGCCCGGCATGAGCCGTGACGACTTAGTTCAAACTAACCAAAAAGTTATGAAATCAGTAACTAAAGAAGTCGTTAAATATTCCCCTAATACAACAATCATCGTTTTGACTAACCCTGTAGATGCAATGACTTATACTGTATACAAAGAATCCGGTTTCCCTAAAGAACGCGTTATCGGACAATCAGGTGTTCTTGATACAGCTCGTTTCCGCACTTTCGTGGCTCAAGAATTAAACTTATCCGTTAAAGATGTAACTGGATTCGTACTTGGCGGACACGGAGACGATATGGTTCCTCTAGTGCGTTACTCTTATGCAGGCGGAATTCCTTTGGAAAAATTGATCCCTCAAGATCGTTTAGAAGCAATAGTGGCTCGTACCCGCACTGGCGGCGGGGAAATCGTAAACCTTCTAGGAAACGGAAGCGCCTATTATGCACCGGCTGCATCCCTGGTGGAAATGGCTGAAGCGATCCTTAAAGATCAACGTCGCGTTCTTCCGTCAATCGCTTATCTCGAAGGTGAATACGGATTTGAAGGCATCTACCTTGGAGTGCCGACTGTGCTTGGTGCAAACGGCATTGAACAAATCATCGAACTTGATTTGACTGAAAGCGAAAAAGCGGCACTTTCAAAATCTGTTGAATCAGTTAAAGCAGTCATGCAAGTCCTTCAATAAAAGATCATAATCGGACTGCCCGGATATTGGAAGAAAAGGCCAAGGCGCCTTATTCCGACTCCGGGCAGTTTTTTAATCCGTTCAAAAGAACCCTGGAACGTATAATCTGCCTGCTGAAGATAGGAATAACTTTATTTCCGTTTTTTTATGTGTAAATTTCATATAATATTCTTTATAATGGAATTGGATGAGTAGACCAATAAATTGGTCTTTTGGGTAATACATAATTCAGGAGGATCTAATGTCAAAGAAAATTCTCGTAGTGGATGATGAGCAATCAATAGTTACCTTACTTCAGTACAATTTAGAACAATCAGGTTATACGGTGATCACAGCTTTGGATGGAGAACAAGGGCTGGAGGCTGCCGTGGATATACGACCTGATTTAGTGGTATTGGATTTGATGCTGCCTAAAATGGACGGGCTTGAAGTATGTAAGCAGCTTCGCCAGCAAAAAATCAATATACCGATCTTGATGCTGACAGCTAAGGACGATGAATTTGACAAGGTGCTGGGACTGGAACTGGGGGCGGATGATTACTTGACCAAGCCATTTAGTCCCAGGGAGGTAGTGGCCCGGATTAAAGCCATTTTAAGAAGATCCCAGTTGCAATCGAACGGAAGTGAGTCAAGTCAGGATCAAGAAGAGGGTCTCTTGAAATTAGGGGAATTGAAAGTGTTCCCGGAACGATACGAAGCATTCTTTGATGAACAGCAATTAGAATTGACTCCAAAGGAATTTGAATTACTTTTATATTTGGCGAAGAATAAAGGAAGAGTGCTGACCAGGGATCAACTTCTCAGTGCGGTATGGAATTATGATTTCGCGGGAGATTCACGGATCGTCGATGTCCATATAAGCCATCTTCGTGAAAAAATAGAGAAAGATACAAAAAAACCACTCTATATTAAAACGATAAGGGGCTTGGGGTATAAGCTTGAGGAGCCTAAAAAAGAATGACGACCTATCGTAAAAAGCTCTTATATACCCTCATCACATTGGTGATGGTCGTCCTGATGGCCGTGGGCTTTTTATTAGGGCACTTGTTCAAAAGTTATTATATTAAAACGTTCAATGAGCGTATACAGAACGAAACATTTTTCATTTCTACATATATTAAGGAGCATGGCGGGATCGAGTCCTTTTTGGAAAAAGGGAAGACGGCAAAACTGACACCCCTTTTAGATTCTAATTTAACCATTCTTTCCACGAGTGGGGAAATATTATACGATTCGACATCATCCAATGAAATACTTAAAAGCCATGCCAATGTCCTTCGCAAAATAACTTTGGAAAAAGGGCTTAAGAATGGGGAAGGGTATGAAGTGGTCGAAGGCGAATCGGACCTCCATTATTATTGGAAGACGGTTGAAAAGGACGGCGAGATCGAAGGCTTTGTCGTCCATAGCAATGAAATAGAGGCCATCCATCAAGTGAATAAACAAATGTGGCAAATATTAATCATTTGTTTAGGGGTTGCCTTGATCATCATCCTGATGCTTGCGAGTAAAATCACTTCATATTATACCCGTCCGATCGAAGAGGCGACGATGGCAGCCATTGAACTGGCAAAAGGGAATTACGGAACCCGGACATTCGGGAGGCATTCCGATGAAACGGGAATGCTGACAACTTCCTTGAACATATTGGCGAGGAATCTTCAGGAAACAGAGATAGCGAGGGAAATGAATCAGGATCGTTTGGAAACTCTTGTTGAGAATATCGGTAGCGGGGTCTTGCTGATAGACAGTAAAGGGTATACGACCTTGATCAACCGGGAATTCAAGAAAAGCTTCCGTGTGAACGCCGCCACGTTTTTGTTTCAGGAATATTATTCGGTCATTAAAGACCAGGAAGTGATAGCCATCATCGAAGAAATCTTTCGAACGGAAAAAACGATAAAACGGCAGGTGAAGATACCGCTTGCCATAGAACGAAAGCATTTTGAGATTTACGGCGCTCCAATAATCGGGAATCATGACGAATGGAAGGGGATCCTCCTCATTTTCCATGATATCACCGAATTGAAAAGGCTCGAGCAGATGCGGAAGGATTTCGTGGCCAATGTGTCCCATGAATTGAGGACTCCGATCACTTCCATTAAAGGCTTCTCTGAAACATTGTTAGATGGAGCCTTAAAAGATGAAAAGACCTTAAAGCACTTTTTATCGATTATCTTGAAAGAAAGTGACCGGCTGCAAGAACTCATTCAGGAGCTGCTGAATTTATCCAAAATGGAGCAGCAGGAATTCGTTTTAAACGCAGGGGTCGTGGATATTACGAAAGTGCTTGGCGAAATACAAGAGATGCTTATAGGCAAGCTGAGGGAAAAAGAAGTATCCCTTGAAATTAAAACATCCCCGGAACCAGTTTTCATTGAAGGGGAATCTGACAGGATCAAACAGGTTTTCATCAATTTGATTACGAACGCATTGACCTATACACCAAATGGCGGCAGGGTCACCGTTGACATCATTGAAAATGAACAGACCGTCGATATTACAGTTCAAGACAACGGGATCGGCATCGAAGAAAAAGAACTGCCAAGGATCTTTGAACGGTTCTACCGGATCGATAAGGCGAGGAGCCGCGATTCAGGAGGAACAGGCATTGGACTGGCAATCGTCAAGCATATAATAGAAGTCCATAAAGGTAAAATCAACGTGGAAAGCACACCTGGAACAGGGACGACTTTTACAGTCACTTTAAATAAAAGCTTAAAAGGGAAAATGTAGCGGGCATTTTATTTACATGTCCTTTACAATTCCTTAAAACGGACTTCATAATGCAGGGGTACAATGGTTGTACAACCCCTCATCCAAGGAGTTAAACATTGACAGAGACATAGTCTCTGTTTGATTATTTTGTAGTTCAACCAAAATTTTAAAACAAGATGATTGGAACAGGTAGACAAAACTCCTGTAGGAATAGCGTCTAAGTTGCAATCAACGTTCAAATCGTACAAACCTTAAAACTTAGGCAGAGACATGGTCTCTGTCTTTTAATTTTGCTATATTCCCCGGATACCATTCATCTATCCTATTTTTCTGGGAAAATATTTGATTTTTATGAAACTTTAGGCCCTTTCTTGCGTAAATAAGATATAACTGCAAAGAAGGGGTGATACATATCGTTAGCTTAAAAAGGATATATACAATTACAGGACTTGTCTTTCTTATTTTAATTTTGGGTGTAGTGGCGATATCGACCTGGTACACGGTTGATGAATCCGATCAAGCTGTCATAATGACGTTTGGTAAAGTGGAGGAGACGATAACGGAACCAGGACTTCACTTTAAACTGCCTTGGCCGATTCAATCGGTCGAGAAATTATCCAAAGAAACATTCAGTCTTAAATTTGGATATAAGGAAGAGGATGGAGAGGTGAAGGATTACCCGAGTGAGACCAAAATGATTACGGGTGATGAAAATATTGTGCTGGCCGACCTAGTCGTTCAGTGGAAAATCACCGACCCTCCAAAATATCTATACAATGCAGAAGATCCAGAAAAAATATTATACGATACGACTTCAGCTGCATTACGGAGCATAATCGGCAGCACGAAAATCGATGATGCCCTTACATCTGGTAAAGCGCAAATCGAAGCGGATGTACGCGATTTATTGTCACAGCTAATGGAGAAGTATGATGTTGGGATTTCCATATCTGCGGTTAAACTCCAGGACGTGGAGTTACCGAATGAAGAAGTGCGGAAAGCATTTACCAATGTAACGGATGCCCGTGAAACGGCGAATACGAAAATTAACGAAGCGGATAAATATGAAAATAAGCGTATGAATGAAGCTGAAGGGGAAAAAGATGCCATCATTTCACAGGCCAATGGGGATAAAGCTGCCCGTACGGAAGCTGCCCGCGGGGATGTAGCGGTCTTTGAAAAATTACTCAGTGAGTATAAAGGCAATAAGGGAATTACGAAGGACCGTCTAATTATTGAGACCCTTGAGGAAGTATTGCCGAATGCTGAGATTTATATTATGAATGATGATGGAAACACAATGAAGTACTTGCCGCTTCGCTCGCTTGAAAAGGAGGAAACGAAAAAAACTCCTGCCACTGATGAAGCCGCCATACCTGAAGAAGAAACAAAAAAAGGGAATGCATCGGAAGAAAAAGCGACAGGGGAAGGGGGCACTAAACAATGAGTGGAAAAATAATAGATTTCTCTGAGTTGAAAAAAGGGGATTTTCATTGGAGGGGCTATGTGAGAATCGGCATTTTCCTGATTATTTTCATCGTGCTGCTGCTAATCATCTTCACCAATGTCTATATCGTCAAAGAGGGCGAATACAAGGTCGTCCGCCAATTCGGTGAGGTGGTAAGGATCGATAAGACTCCGGGATTGAAGGCGAAGGTGCCATTCATTCAGAGTATCATGACCTTACCGAAGTATCAGATGACTTCCGATGTTTCCGAAGCGGAAATCAATACGAAAGATAAAAAACGGATGCTGATCGATAACTATGCAGTTTGGAGAATAGAAGATCCGAAGAAATTGATTACAAATGCAAGGACACTTGAGAATGCCGAAACGAAAATGGAAGAGTTCATCTATTCGGCAGTTCGTTCAGAGCTGGGCCAGCTGAATTATGATGAGATCATCAATGATGAGAAGTCATCCAGGGGAAGTTTAAACGACCGCATAACCGAAAAAGTCAACGATTTGCTGCAAAAGGACAGTTATGGAATCAGCTTGACGGATGTCCGGATCAAGCGGACTGACCTGCCTTCCGAAAACGAAGCATCCGTCTTCAAGAGGATGATTTCCGAGCGGGAATCGAAAGCGCAAGAATACCTGTCCAAAGGTGATGCGAAGAAAAACCGTATCATTGCGGATACCGATCGGAAAGTGAAGGAACTGCTTTCTACTGCGGAGGCTGATGCAGAAGTGATCAGGGCAGAAGGGGAAGGGGAAGCAGCGAAAATCTATAATAAATCGTTTTCCAAAGACCCCGAATTTTATAAACTATACCGGACTCTTGAATCCTACAAGAAAACGATTGGAGATCAAACGGTCATCGTTCTGCCTTCTGATTCCCCTTATGCCAGCTTGTTGATGGGAAATACTAAATAACCTTGATGCCGTCATTTTTCTTTCCGCTTCTACTCATGGTAGAATAGAGAAGGAAAATGAACGGCTTTTTGCGTTTTTATATAGAAGCTATAACTACATAAACCTGTATGACTGGAGGAAGACGGATTTGGATAAAAAGCTAGTGCTCATAGATGGAAACAGCATTGCATACCGTGCGTTTTTTGCGCTTCCGCTCTTGAATAATGATAAGGGGGTCCATACGAATTCCGTGTACGGATTCACCATGATGCTCAACCGCATTCTTGAAGAAGAAAAGCCAACGCACATACTTGTGGCATTCGATGCGGGTAAAACGACATTCAGGCATGCATCATTTAAAGAATATAAGGGGGGGCGCCAAAAAACGCCGCCAGAATTATCCGAGCAATTCCCTTTCATTCGGGAGCTGCTTGATTGTTTTCAAATAAAAAGGTATGAACTGGAGAACTACGAAGCCGATGATATTATCGGTACGCTGTCTTTACAAGCGGAAAAAGATGGTTTTGAAGTGAAGGTCATTTCCGGTGATAAGGATTTAACGCAATTATCCTCCCCTAGTACGACAGTTTCCATCACGAAAAAGGGGATTACTGAAATTGAGGAATACACTCCAAAGCATATACATGAAAAATACGGTCTAACCCCTTTGCAAATCATTGATTTAAAAGGGCTGATGGGAGATTCCTCCGACAATATCCCCGGTATTCCGGGTGTTGGTGAAAAGACTGCCCTTAAATTATTGCATCAATTTGAAACGGTTGAAAACCTTCTGCAGTCGATTGATGAGGTAAGCGGACAAAAATTGAAAGAGAAAATTGAAGAACATAAAGACCTGGCCTTATTAAGCAAAGAGCTGGCTACGATAACGAGGGAAGCGCCGCTTGAAGTTTCCGTTAACGAGACCGAGTACACTGGCATGGATCAGGATCGGGTCATCTCATTCTATAAGGAGCTTGGTTTTTCGACTTTACTCGATAAATTGGATGTAACGGAAAGCGCACCGCTTGAACAGGAGAAGATAGAGGTGCACACTGCTGAAATGACAGAAGGAATGTTTGCAGATGAAAGTGCCTTGTATGTTGAAATTTTAGAAGATAATTATCATCGAGCCGATATAATAGGGATTGCCATCAGTAATGAACAAGGTCATTTTTACTTCAATGGAGAGGATGCTCTGAGTTCCGATGCATTTAAATCCTGGGCAGAGGATGAAACAAAAAAGAAAACGGTTTTCGATGCGAAGCGTACGGTCGTGGCACTGCGTCATCGGGGAGTCGAAATAAAAGGCATCGATTTTGATGTGTTTTTGGCATCCTATATCCTTGATCCGGCAGAGTCAGTGGACGAAGTCGCAGAAATCACGAAAACCCAAGGTACTATCCGGCTTGAAACAGATGATGTTTTTTATGGAAAAGGTGCAAAACGCAAAATACCTGAGGAAGCGGAATTGAGGGAGCATATCGCCAGAAAATCGAAGGCGATCTTTTCTCTGAAAGAACCGATGATAGATAAGCTGCAAGAGTTCGAGCAGTATCACCTATTTACGGAACTGGAGCTGCCCTTGTCGATCATCCTGGCAAATATGGAATGGCAGGGAATCAAGGTGGACATAGGCCGACTGAAAAACATGGGACAGGAATTAGCCATTCGCTTAAGAAATATCGAAGCGCGAATTTTCGAATTGGCTGGAGAGGCGTTCAATATCAATTCACCTAAACAGCTTGGGGCCATCCTGTTTGAAAAGTTGGAGCTTCCGGTCATGAAGAAAACCAAAACAGGTTATTCGACTTCAGCCGATGTGCTGGAAAAACTGGAGAGCAAGCATGATATCGTTAAGGAAATACTGCTGTATCGCCAGCTTGGTAAGCTGCAATCCACTTACATTGAAGGATTGCTTAAAGTGGTCAATGGCAAAACGGACAAGGTGCACACCCGGTTCAACCAAGCATTGACCCAGACCGGCCGGTTAAGTTCTACAGATCCCAATCTCCAGAATATCCCGATCAGACTGGAAGAAGGAAGGAAAATCAGGCAGGCCTTCATTCCTTCCGAAAAGGATTGGATCATTTTTGCTGCCGACTACTCCCAGATCGAATTACGTGTCCTGGCGCATATCGCCAATGACAGCGGATTGGTGGAAGCATTCCAGGCCGGGATGGACATCCATACAAGGACAGCCATGGACGTATTCCATGTATCGGCAGATCAAGTCACCTCGAACATGAGGCGCCATGCCAAAGCGGTCAACTTCGGAATCGTTTATGGTATAAGTGATTACGGACTATCGCAAAGTCTTGGAATCACGAGAAAAGAAGCTGGAGAGTTCATCGAGAAGTATTTACGAAGCTTTCCAGGTGTTCAGGAATATATGGAAGAAAGCATACATGAGGCCCGTCAAAAAGGATATAGCACGACTCTGATGCAAAGAAGGCGATATATACCTGAGATAACAAGCAGGAATTTCAACATCAGGAGTTTTGCCGAACGGACAGCGATGAACACGCCGATTCAAGGCAGTGCCGCTGATATCATCAAGCTTGCCATGATCAACATGAATAAACGCCTGAAAAAGGAGGGGCTCAAAACGAGAATGCTTCTACAGGTTCATGATGAATTGATTTTTGAAACCCCTCCTGAGGAACTCGAAATCCTTAAAGTGATCGTTCCGGAGGAAATGGAAAATGCCATTGAATTGAACGTGCCCCTTAAAGTGGATTATGCTTTCGGGCCAACATGGTTTGATGCCAAATAATAAAAGATAGGTGATTGCAATGCCAGAACTTCCAGAAGTGGAAACAGTCAGAAGAACGTTAGAGCAGCTCGTACTCGGAAAAGAGATTAAGGAAGTGTCCGTTTTCTGGCCAAAGATCATTAAAGCGCCTGAGCCTGTCGAACAGTTTCAGGATGCCTTAAGGGGGCAGACGATTTCTGCAATAGGCCGTCGGGGCAAGTTCCTCATTTTCACCTTGGATGATTATTCGCTGGTTTCGCATTTAAGAATGGAAGGGAAATACGGCGTTCATCCAAAAGAAGAGCCGTATGATAAGCATACCCATGTGATCTTCACTTTCACTGATGGCAGTGAACTTCGGTACAGGGATGTCCGGAAATTCGGAACAATGCATCTATTTGCCAAAGGGGAAGAATTTGAACAGTTGCCCCTGTTACACTTAGGGCCTGAACCGTTATCCGAAGATTTTACTGTCGAAGGTCTTCGTGCGAAGTTGGCAAGAACCAACAGGAAAATCAAGCCCGTTCTCCTTGATCAAACCGTTGTCGTCGGGATTGGGAATATATATGTGGACGAGTCGTTATTCCGTTCCGGTATCCATCCGGAGAGAATGGCATCTTCACTCTCGCTGCAGGAAATCGAAACGTTGCATGCTGAAATCATTGCGACGTTAGGTGAAGCTGTGGAAAAAGGCGGAAGCACGATTCGTTCATACATTAATTCCCAAGGGCAAATCGGCATGTTTCAGTTGGAACTGAATGTTTATGGAAGAAAAGGCGAGAACTGCAAAACATGCGGCACGCCACTTGAAAAACTGGTTGTTGCAGGACGCGGCACACATATTTGCCCGTCATGCCAGCCGCTAAAATAGGTCATGTTTATTCAAACACATCGGATGGGCTCCTTCCATATACTAGGGTAGCAACGAGTAGGGAAGGAGTAATATTCCGATGTGGCTACAAATTATTTTTCTCGCTTTTGCAGTTAGTATTGACGGATTTGGCGTCGGTTTGACATTCGGTATGCGGAAGATGAAAATCCCCTTAAGGTCAATAGCGGTCATCTCATTTTGTTCTGCATTGAGTTTAGGTATAGCGATGGTCATCGGACAATTCATCAGTCAGCTCATATCTATCGGGGCGGCTGAAAAAACAGGCGGCATCATCCTCATTTTTCTTGGTGCCTGGATGGTATACCAGTATTTTAAGCCTGAAAAGGATTTGAAAGATGATAGATATCATGAAAAGATCATCTTTAATTTTGAAATTAAATCACTTGGGGTAGTCATTAATATTTTACAAAAACCATTGAATGCCGATTTTGATAAATCAGGTACGATAACAGGCGTTGAAGCGCTTGTTCTGGGGTTTGCACTTTCGCTGGATGCGTTCGGGGCCGGAGTTGGAGCGGCTATGATCGGGATTTCACCGATCATCCTCGCAGGGTGCATCGCTGTTATGAGTTCGATTTTCATTTGGAGCGGAATTCAAAGCGGAAAATTGCTTTCAAATAATAAAGTTGTTCAGCATTTGACCTTTCTCCCAGGTGTATTATTGATCATCATCGGTTTATTCAAGTTATGATAAGGTTAAAAGGGGGGAGCTTATGGGACAAATCATCGGAATCACCGGAGGCATTGCCAGTGGGAAAAGCACCGTCAGCCTCTATTTACAGGAACTCGGATTCACGATTGTCGATGCAGATCTGGCTTCCCGTGCTGTCGTTGAGCCAGGTGAAGAAGCCTATCACCAAGTTGTGAAAGCATTTGGAGAAGATATCTTATTGACGGATGGGAATATAGATCGCGTAAAGCTTGGGTCGATCATATTTAATGATCAAGAAAAGAGATTGCTGTTGAATGGCATCGTGCATCCTGCCGTCAGGAATTGGATGCGGCTGAAAACGGAAGCGGCACTATCATCAGGAGAAGAAACGGTGTTCATGGATATTCCGCTCCTATTCGAAAGCAAGCTGACATTCATGGTGGATAAGACGCTTTTGATCTATGTGGATGAGCAAGTACAATTGAAGCGATTAATGAATAGGAATGGTCTTTCGGAGGCGGAGGCACTTGCCAGGATCAATTCGCAAATGCCCTTGGCCGATAAAAAGGCCTTAGCGGATGCTGTCATCGATAATAATGGTGACATTAATGAAACGAAGCGGCAAGTGAAGGCCATACTTAGCGAATGGTATGTCATATAATCATGATAAAAAGAAGAAACCGTCCGGTTTCTTCTTTTTATGTTGAAAAAATAAAACAATCCGCATTTTTATTAGCACAATTCCTCTGAATTATGTTATACTAATTACATGTGAAAGGTAATAAGTATAACACTAATATTTCTGGAGGGTCCGAACAATGAATTCAAGAATAGCGATTAACGGATTTGGGAGAATTGGAAGAATGGTTTTCCGAAAAGCCATATTAGACGAGAGTTTGGACATTGTTGCCATAAATGCAAGCTATCCAGCTGAAACTTTAGCACACTTACTAAAATATGATACGATACATGGTAAATTCGACGGTATCATTATAGCTGAAGATGATTCACTAGTAGTGAATGGCCGCCAAGTAAAACTAATAAATAACCGCGATCCAAAGCTATTGCCTTGGAAAGAGATGAACATAGATATTGTAATTGAAGCCACTGGCAAATTCAATGATCGTTCTAAAGCGGCTCTTCATTTAGACGCAGGAGCAAAAAGAGTAATATTATCAGCCCCGGGTAAAAATGAAGACGTTACCATTGTAATGGGAGTGAATCAGGAGGTGCTGGAAATTGACAAGCATTTCGTCATATCCAATGCATCTTGTACAACGAACTGCCTTGGACCTGTTGCAAAAGTGCTTGATGAAAAATTCGGCATAAACAACGGTTTAATGACAACGATACATTCTTATACAAATGATCAAAATAATATCGATAACCCGCACAAAGACTTGAGACGTGCCCGTGCCGCTGCGGAAAGCATGATTCCTACGACTACAGGAGCTGCAAAAGCCATCTCACTAGTGTTGCCGCAATTAAAAGGCAAACTTCATGGAATGGCGATACGCGTACCGACACCAAACGTATCTTTAGTCGATCTTGTTGTGGATTTGAACCGTGATGTCACGATTGAAGAAGTGAACCAAGCCTTCATCGACGCTTCAGAAAATGAACTCAAAGGAATCATGGAATTCACGATGGAACCTTTAGTTTCCAGTGATTTCAAAACGAATCCACACTCTGCAATCATCGATGGATTGACAACGATGATGATCGGGGACAGGAAAGTGAAGGTCCTTGCTTGGTATGATAATGAGTGGGGTTACTCCAACCGTGTAGTGGACCTTGTAAAATTGGTTGGCTCCGAGTTGAAAAAAATGTCCGAAGTCGAATTATCAGTAAAATAAAATGAAAAATCCGAGCCTGCTAAAATTTTTTAGCGGGCTATTTTTCATGCAGTGATCCATGAATTCCCGGCTGCTTTATGGCACTGAATAAAAAAAGACGGAATTTGCTCCACATTGGAACCTTCGCTATATCCCCATTACATATAAAGTTTATCTTTCCAAAAATTCAATTTGGAGTTGCAAAAAAAATTCAAACCATATATACTATGAATCGTGAACTTCTTCAAAACAGTTTGCATGATGGCTACTTAAAGGGTTAGGACCTCTTTGGACTAACTTTCCCCCGTGGTAGTTATCAGAACTTATTTTTAAATCATGGTAAGGGGGAAGCTTAATATGGAAACAGCTTACACTATGGAAACAATGGGTAGACATGTCATTTCTGAACTTTGGGGTTGTGACTTTGAAAAACTGAACAATATCGATTTAATTGAAAAGATTTTTGTTGACGCTGCTTTGAAATCAGGTGCAGAGGTACGAGAAGTTGCCTTTCACAAATTTGCTCCACAAGGAGTCAGCGGGGTTGTCATCATTTCTGAATCACACTTAACGATTCACAGTTTTCCAGAACACGGCTATGCGAGCATTGATGTCTATACATGCGGTAACTTGGATCCGAATATTGCGGCAGATTATATTGCAGAAGCTTTGAATGCGCAAACACGTGAAAACATAGAATTACCACGTGGATTAGGTCCTGTACAAATGAAAAAAGCCAATATAAGTGCCCTATAAAAAAATGTATACACAGAGATGCCATGGGTGCATCTCTTTTTTAATGCAATGAATCGGCAGTCTGATTCACTTTATTGGAGAGGATTGCCTTGAAGCACAATGCTATTGGCAACGGTGCTTCAACGGCAGAACAAAAAGTGCCTGCTGCCGGAAGTTACACTTTTTACTTGTACTGTCCGTTCCTTTTAATATAAGATTAAGATAGAGAAGTAATTCCTTGGGGAACATTTAGATAGGGGAGTCCTACATAAAATACGGAGCTGATAATGATGAAATGCCCATCATGTCAATATAACGGAACAAGAGTGCTCGATTCCAGGCCAGTCGATGAAAGTAAATCGATTCGACGACGCCGTGAATGTGAGGCATGTGGTTTTCGATTCACGACATTTGAAAAGGTGGAGGAAACACCACTTATTGTAGTGAAAAAGGGCGGGACACGTGAAGAGTTCAGTCGTGATAAAATCCTGCGTGGCTTAATCAGGGCTTGCGAAAAACGTCCGGTTCCCTTGAAAGAACTAGAGCAAATTACCAGTTATGTAGAAAAAGAACTACGCAACCAGGGCATATCGGAAGTGAAAAGCGACAGTGTCGGCGAAATGGTAATGGACAAGCTGGCAGAAGTCGATGAGGTTGCCTATGTAAGGTTCGCATCCGTCTATCGACAATTTAAAGATATCAATGTCTTTATTGATGAACTGAAAGATTTAATAAATAAAGAAAGAAAGTAGAGCTGAAGATTCACTTTGGCTCTTTTTTCACTACATCTTTTGAAAGGTTTGAATGGAGATGTCAATGCATTGGCAAGAATTGCTCCCAGCTGATTCATATTTGGTCTCATCTGCGGGGCTGCTTCATGATTATGATCGGAAAATACTTACCCGACTATATCAACCTCTTATTGGACCTATCTGCATTAGCCTATATATGACGTTATGGAGTGAGTTGGAGGAAAACAGGCTATGGTCGGAAACCTCCTCGCATTATCAATTAATGAATACCATCGGCCTTAAGTTAGGTGATATTTACGAAGCACGCCTTTTACTTGAAGGAATCGGCCTGTTGAATGTATATAAGAAATCGAAAAATGAAACGAAGGAATTTATTTATGAGTTAAACCCGCCGCTTTCACCCCAGCAGTTTTTCACGGATGGAATGCTGAATATTTACTTATACAAAAAAATCGGTAAAGCTCAATTCAATCGGTTAAAGAGGTTCTTTTGTGATGACCATATCTTAACCGATCAATATGAAGGTGTGACTAAATCTTTTGCGGAAGTATTCTCATCAGACCATTTGGACTCTTTATATGTAACGGATGAAGCGAAAAACGAATGGAAACCGGTGCCTGAACAGCAATACATCGATCGGGCGGAAGGCGTTGAGCCATCGGGGTTTGATGACTTATTCGATTTTGACCTTTTATTTGCCGGGATGAAATCCTCGATTGTGCCGAAAAAGGCTTTTACTCCTAAAATAAAAAGTACGATTGCCAAACTCGCTTTTTTATATGGCATTGATCCGCTGGAAATGCAAAAACTAGTAATGGATGCCGTTTCATTGGATGATGAGATTGATGAGGAATTGCTTAGAAAGGCGGCAAGGGACTGGTACCAGATCGAACGGCAGGCCGATATGCCTTCCCTTGTCAATCGGGTGCAGCCAATTCGTGAACGGACACAAAAAGAAGAACCGAAAACAAAGGAACAAGAGTTAATCCGTCATTTGGAGACGATTTCCCCGAGGGAGCGGCTGATGCAATTGTCTGGCGGTGCAGAGCCGTCAAGCGGTGATTTGAAAGTGGTTGAGGGCGTGATGATCAACCAAAAGCTGAATCCGGGTGTCGTCAATGTCTTGATTGAATATGTCATGCTCAAAACGGATATGAAGTTCACGAAAGGTTATGTGGAAAAGCTGGCAGGCCATTGGGCACGGCTAAAGGTCTCAACAGTCGTCGAGGCGATGGAACTGGCCAAAAATGAACATAGGAAATATCAGGACTGGGCTCAAGGAAGCAGGAATTCTGCGAAGGGCAGCCGGAAAAAGGCGATACGGGAAGAAGTGGTTCCTGAGTGGCTTGAGAAAAAAGAAGAAGCACAGCAGGAGCAGAATGCGGAACAGCCTGAATTGGATGCCCAAAAACGCGAACTTCTGGAGAAATGGAAGCTGTGGAAAGCGGGAGGTGAAATGAACGATGGAAAAGATTAATAGGTCCCTTAATAAATTGGCCAATACAAATCAATTTCAACAGCGTTATGAAAAGCTGAAACAGGAGATTTTTGAAAACGAACAAGTGCGGTTATTCATGAATGCCAACAGCTCGACGGTCACGAAGGAAATGATTGATAAAAACTTGGGGAAGCTTTATGAGTTCACTTCACAGAGCAATAAGTGTGATAAATGTCCGAGCTTGGATGGCTGCATCAATATGATGCAAGGGTATTATCCTAAATTGGTGGTGCAAGGAAAAGCCCTGAACCTGCATTATGAAGTCTGCCCGAGGAAATTGGCAGAGGATGAAAAGCGGAAACGGGAAAAGCTGATCCGCAGCCTGTATGTACCGAAGGATATTTTAAAGGCCAGCATTGAAGATTTTACCCAAACGGATAATGAAAACAAACGCTTGTCTGTCCTAAGTAAAGCGATGTCGTTCATTATGGAATATGAGCCGGGTAAAAGGCAAAAAGGCTTGTATATATATGGGAAATTCGGTGTTGGGAAAACGTACTTATTAGGTGCGATCGCCAATGAACTTGCAAAAAGGCAAATTTCCTCCCTTATTGTCTATGTACCTGACTATTTGAGGGAACTTAAGGGATCGATAGGTGATAATACGGTCAATGAAAAAATTGAAATGGTGAAAACGGCACCTATCCTCATGCTTGATGATATTGGAGCGGAATCCATGACGAGCTGGGGACGCGATGAGGTTTTTGGTCCGATTTTGCAATTTAGGATGCTGGAAAACCTGCCGACATTTTTCACTTCGAATTTTGATATGAATGGCCTGGAGAACCACCTGACCTTTTCACAGCGCGGTGAGAAAGAAGAAGTGAAGGCGGCCCGGGTACTGGAAAGAATTCAATATTTAGCTGAGCCGGTCAAGCTTGATGGCGTGAATCGGAGAAGATGAAGAAAAGTGGTCTCTTAATGGAGGTCACTTTTTTCTTCTTACAAGGCCCATCCTACTTCTAAACACGTCCCCATCCCCATATACATGAAAAAAGAAGCAAGGGGGAAGGGGGGATGTCGTAGTGCAAATTTTGTTTCAAAATGATTCAGAGGCAATGAAATTACTGAATTTCGTTTCTGTCCATCCACTGGGGGCAGAATTTCAAGCATATATTCGATTTATTCCGCAACAAGGCATGCACGTGGATATAACGGAATCTTCAGGTGATGAATGGCTAATTCTGCTTCGTGATGCATTCCATTCTTTTTTATTGGAAGAAAAGACGCTTCCTGTTCTGGAGCAAATTATAGTCGGTAAATTTTTTTATAGGGAACGGGAAGAAATTGAAGCCATCATTGAAATTGCATCATCCATCATCGAGGCGGAAAGAGCCAGGAATCAAGATGGAGCATTCAGTACGGAGAAACGATTGATTGAGGAAGGACTTCAAAGCATCTTGGCTGGAAAGGTATCTTTTTCATTCGATTCTTTTACGACCTTCCGTTTAAAATCGTTTCAGCACACTTTGGAAAAGTATGTCGTCAAGGCGATTGATGAATATAAGCTGGAACAGGACTATCAAAATTTCATTGCTACGCTCCGTGATTGCCTTCAAGGGCAGGAGACGAAATTAAGAAAGCTTCACCTTGTCAACCGGGACGGTTTTCACTTCTATGATCAGAAATTCAGCAAACTCGACCGTCCAAAAATCAATAGTATGATTGACAGGAGGCTTCTTGCCAAAAGCTCACTTTTTCTCGATACGGTGATACTTGCCCCGCTTTTATCGATTGCTCCTGAAAACTTGTGCATATATACCGATGACAAGGAAGAGGGGCTCATCCAGACCATTTCAAGGATTTTCGAAGAACGGGCGACTATCTTGCCACTTTCATCATTTTCTATGCAGTTGAATGAACTTTCGTGGAAAAAAGAAAATTAACCTTGATTTTCAACGTATAACAAATTATAATTTCCTACATACTATTAAAAAACTAAAAGTTATGATGAGGACAAGGGTATTCTAGTCGCCGATTATCAGAGAGGGAAGCCAACAGGCTGTAAGCTTCCTATTCGCATGGAACACTTACCACCTTTAAACTTCGGCTCGGAAAGCAGGCATTCTGCGAATATGAGCTGACGGGAAGCTGCCGTTACCAAGTTACAAGTGCCATTTTGCCGTGAAAAGCAAGCTGGAACGAGGGTGGAACCGCGGGTTAATGATATTTATTACTAAGCTCGTCCCTGTTTTATACAGGGGCGGGCTTTTTTGTGTTGTAATGGAATCAAAAACCTGTAATTTGTTCGAACAAATAAGAAGGAGTGAAACTGAATGTCAGAACTACTGAAAATATCTTTTCCTGACGGAGCGGTCAAGGAGTTTGCTAAAGGCACAACAACTGAAGACATCGCTGCATCCATCAGTCCTGGTTTAAGGAAAAAATCCATTGCCGGAAAATTCAATGGTGAATTATATGATTTAAAACGTCCGATTGAACAAGATGGTACAATCGAAATCGTCACTCAGGACGCAGCGGATGCTCTTGAAGTATTGCGTCACAGTACAGCGCACTTGATGGCACAAGCGATCAAACGTTTGTACAAAAACGCTAAATTCGGCGTAGGGCCAGTCATTGAAGGCGGCTTTTACTATGATATGGATCTAGAGGAATCATTGACTCCTGAAGACCTTCCATTGATTGAAAAAGAAATGAAGAAAATCGTCAACGAAAACTTGGCAATCTCCCGCATCGAAGTGAGTCGTGATGAAGCGATTTCCCGTTTTAAAGAAATCGGCGACGAATATAAATTGGAATTGATCGATGCGATTCCTGCCGATCAGCAGGTAACACTGTATGAGCAGGGTGAATTCTTTGACCTTTGTCGTGGAATTCATGTTCCATCAACTGGGAAAATCAAAGAGTTCAAGCTATTGAGCATCGCTGGAGCATACTGGAGAGGCGATAGCAAAAACAAAATGCTTCAACGCATTTACGGTACGGCTTTCTATAAAAAAGAAGATTTGGCCGAACACCTGCGTCTCCTTGAAGAAGCCAAGGAACGTGACCATCGTAAAATCGGCAAAGAACTAAACTTGTTCATGAGCTCACAGAAAGTGGGGCAAGGGCTGCCGATGTGGTTGCCAAAAGGCGCGACAATTCGCCGTACAATCGAAAGATATATCGTGGATAAGGAAGAACGTTTAGGCTATGACCATGTCTACACACCTGTAATGGGAAGCGTGGACCTTTATAAAACATCCGGACACTGGGATCATTACCAGGACGGCATGTTCCCGGTCATGGAGATGGAAAACGAACAGCTTGTCCTGCGTCCGATGAACTGTCCGCATCACATGATGGTCTATAAAAACAGCATCCACAGCTACCGCGAACTGCCAATCCGGATTGCCGAGCTAGGCTTGATGCACCGCTATGAAATGTCAGGTGCCCTTTCAGGCCTTCAGCGTGTACGTGGGATGACATTGAATGATGCGCACATTTTCGTTCGCCCCGACCAAATCAAAGAAGAGTTCAAGCGTGTTGTGAACCTTGTTCTGGAAGTTTATAAAGATTTCGATATCAAGGATTATTCATTCCGTCTGTCTTATCGCGATCCTCAGGATACAGAAAAATACTTCGATGATGATGACATGTGGGAAAAAGCGCAAAGCATGTTAAAAGGCGCCATGGATGAGCTTGGTCTTGATTACTTTGAAGCGGAAGGTGAAGCGGCATTCTACGGTCCTAAGCTTGATGTTCAGGTGCGTACTGCCTTAGGGAAAGATGAAACGCTTTCCACTGTTCAGCTTGATTTCTTGCTTCCTGAACGTTTTGACCTTAATTACGTCGGTGAGGACGGCAAGCAGCACCGTCCGGTTGTTATCCACCGCGGCGTCGTTTCCACAATGGAACGTTTTGTCGCTTACTTGATTGAAGAATACAAGGGGGCATTCCCTACTTGGCTTGCACCTATCCAAGCACAGGTGATCCCGGTTTCACCTGAAGTGCACTTGGATTATGCGAAAGAAGTACAGGAAAAACTTAAAGCGCAAGGCATTCGTGTCGACCTGGATACACGTGACGAGAAAATCGGTTACAAAATCCGTGAAGCGCAAATGCAAAAAATCCCGTATATGCTGGTCGTTGGAGACAATGAAGCCAAAGAAGGCAGCGTGAATGTACGTAAATACGGTGAACAAAAATCCGAAACGATCGCATTTGAAGATTTCGTTTCAGCGATTAAGGCGGAAGTGAGCCGTTAATAGCAAAAAGAGGGGCACATATAGTTGTGTCCCTCTTTTTAATCATGGCATGATAAAATGAAACCATCATGTGAAAATATGTACAGCAATGAAAAGGAGAGGCAGCATGAAAAAGAAATTTACTTATCTATTCGGACCGACATTCCTTGTCATCATCATCTTATTGTTATTGGATGATTATCGACAATATGCCATCGTCCCGGTCCTGCTTTTTTGGATAGTCCTATTTTCTTGGGACACCATTGAGAAAAAGAAAAAGGCGAAAGAAGACTCTTAACATGTGATGGCTTCGGCCAGTATGGACTGTAACTAAAGGGGGAATGGGGATAAATGGAGATTAGAAGGGCTTTAAGGAAAGACGCGGGTAAATTGGCTGCTCTGTTCAATCATGTAGAAGATTCCGGGTATATGCTGTTTAACCCTGGGGAAAGAAAAGCTACGGCGAAACAAATGGAAAAGCAATTGGAGCAAATCGAAAAAAATCCCCTTTCCATTGTCCTCGTTTCCGCTAGCGGCAATGAGTTGACTGGTTACCTAATCTTATTGGGCAATCAGATGGGCCGAACGAGGCATTCCGCCAAAATCGTCATCGGCATCCATGAAAAGGGTAGAGGAAAAGGTATCGGTACGAAGCTATTTCAGAAAATGGAGGAGCATGCACGGACTAACGAAATACGGCGCCTGGAATTGTCCGTTATTGCAAACAACGCCCCTGCGCTTTCCTTGTATCATAAGATGGGGTTCGAAAAGGAAGGAATAAAGCGGGAATCACTGTTTTTTGATGGAAAGTATCATGATGAATATTTTCTGTCCAAATTACTTTAAAAAACGTATTGTCAAATAACTGAATGTCTGATAATATTAATTTTGTTGTGAAAAACGAATAAAATTTAGCATTTGACAAGTCATCAGTGTTTATGATATATTTCTAAAGTGAATTGAATACGTGTTTGATGAAAAGAAGAAGCACCCGCTTCTCACCTGGTTGACGCAAACAATGCAGTTAACAGGTCATGATTTGATTATTTGGATCTTTCTGAATGAGTCTATCAAGTGTGGGTGCAACATGCATCCACACTTTTTTATTATGATTATATCCTGTAAGCGAGTTGTGAGCGTGACCGAATTTATTCAAATATTCGTATTCGCCAATATCTTTGGAGGTGGCTAACTATTAGTAAAGACGCGATGGTAAACGAGGGCATCCGAGCCCGTGAAGTTCGTCTTATTGACCAAAACGGAGAACAACTTGGAATTAAAACGAAATTCGAAGCATTGGAAATTGCCGCTCGTGTAAATCTTGATCTAGTTTTAGTTGCTGCAAATGCAAAGCCTCCGGTAGCCCGGATCATGGACTACGGAAAACACCGCTTCGAGCAGCAAAAGAAAGACAAGGAAGCACGTAAAAATCAAAAAGTCATCAGTCTGAAAGAGGTTCGTTTGAGCCCGACGATTGAAGAGCATGATTTCAATACGAAGCTTCGCAACGGTATTAAATTCCTTGAAAAAGGCGATAAAGTAAAAGCTTCTATCCGATTCAAAGGACGTGCCATTACGCATAAGGAAATTGGTCAACGTGTACTCGTTCGTTTTTCTGAAGCATGTAAAGAAGTGGCTACAATCGAGCAACACCCAAAAATGGACGGGCGCAGCATGTTCATTATCTTAGCACCGAAAAACGAAAAGTAATTGTAAAGTAATTTGTAATGAGGAGGAATACCTTATGCCTAAAATGAAAACTCACCGCGGATCTGCTAAACGTTTCAAAAAGACTGGATCCGGCAAACTTAAGCGTTCTAACGCTTACACAAGCCATTTATTTGCTAACAAATCTACTAAGCAAAAGCGTAAGCTTCGCAAAGCTAGCCTTGTAAGCAAAGGTGACTTCAAACGTATTCGTCATATGCTAGACAACATTAAATAAGTTCGATTTATCGAGTTAAATAGGAGGGAAATAACATGCCACGTGTAAAAGGCGGTACTGTTACTCGCAAACGTCGTAAAAAGGTAATAAAATTAGCTAAAGGTTACTATGGCGCGAAACATATTCTTTTCAAAGTAGCTAACCAACAAGTAATGAAGTCAGGAAACTATGCTTTCCGTGACCGTCGTCAAAAGAAACGTGATTTCCGCAAACTTTGGATCACTCGTATCAACGCTGCAGCACGCATCAACGGTCTTTCTTACAGCCGTTTAATGCATGGCCTAAAGCTTGCTGGTATCGAAGTGAACCGCAAAATGCTTGCTGATCTTGCTGTTGCTGACGAACAAGCTTTTGCTCAATTAGCAACTGCTGCTAAACAACAATTAGACAAATAAGTCTGACTGATACCGCCACTCTCTTTTCAAGAGGGTGGCTTTTTACATATTTAAAGGAGGGAATGGGAATGCAAGGAGTATGGTTCATTGCTGCTTATATGATCATCACGAACATCATCGGTTTTGCCTTAATGGGAATCGACAAAAGGAAAGCGCGTAATGGGGAGTACCGGATCAGCGAAAAGACACTATGGTTTTGGGCTGTCATAGGAGGAGGGACTGGGTCCTTTTTGGGGATGAAGCAATTCCGCCATAAGACGAAGCATGCCGCTTTTAAGTGGGGTCTGCCTATATTGATGATTCTGCAGATAGGCTTATTGATTAAGGTATTCATTCAATTGTAATAAGTAGCCCGTATAGTGTATATGCTTGTAGAAGCAGCAAAGAGTAGCTGGAGGGAGAGCATGAATGATAAACTGACACTTGTGATGAGCTACGTTCAATCTGGAAGCGTGTTTGCACCGTTGATTTTTATCACTTTTCATTTATTAAGGCAATTTTTATTCATTCCCGTCATTGTGGTTTGCATGTCTGGAGGAGTATTATTCGGGGCTGCTTTTGGAACCATCTATTCGGTAATCGGTTTGACGCTTTCCAGCATGGCCTTTTATTTCGTGATAGGCAAATTTCCGAAAACAAAGGAAAGGCTGCTGCGGCTTAAGAATAAGCTGTTTGGTAACCGAAAACTGAACAGCCGGCAAATTGCAGTACTCAGGCTAATACCATTCATACACTTTTATTTATTGTCGCTTTGTTTATTGGAATCCAATAAAGGGCTGAAAAATTATTTTTACCTATCCTTCATGACCAATCTTCCTGTAGCATTCGTATACACTGTTTTTGGCCACTATATTGCAGATTTCAGTCCCACGCTGATCGTCATCATTTTATTATCCTTAACCTTATTGATCTATTTATTGAGAGAGAAGCAGACGGTCGTCCCCTGGAAGGAATTTTTTCGTTCAGATGATTAATATAGAGCCTTGAGTCCATTTTCCTCAAGGCTCTTCATTATGCGTGATTTTTTCAATTTTGTAAGAACTCCTTGACCGGGCTCTTCCAATCAATAACGGCATCCGGGTATTGTTTTTTTATGGCTGCCTCGATTTTCAAGAAATCATTTCGCTTCAAGCCTTTCAGTCCTGCCACTTTTTTAGGCCAAATGAAGATGGAGATGACCTCGAAGGAGCGTTCCGTCGTCCCTAAATACTTTTCCCCTTCAAACATCACCCCGTTGTACGTCAATAAAAAATTCTTTCGTATATTGGCTGTATCGTCGAGCAGAAAGAATTTTTTCTGTTCATGTGCCAGCTCTAATTTTCTTTTCGGATTAAATAGGTATTTAATGACTGTATAGATTAAGAAAATGATGAGAGCCAAAAGAATGAACCGCATGATCAATACCATGGAGATACCTCCTTAAACAGAGTGATTCCCTTTCATTTACGTATGGGTTTTTAATAAGTTTCATTTATTTGATATAATTTAGGGGAAGACGAAGGAAAGAAGTGATGAAAATGAACATAAGTAAATTAATGGAAATGCAGGCGGCTTTGGATGAGCATATACAATCCAAGCATGATTTGGGTGCGGAAGACTTGGTGGAACGGAAGATACTTGCTCTTTTAGTGGAGCTTGGAGAGCTTGCCAATGAAACAAGATGTTTTAAATTCTGGAGCCTTAAAGGACCCTCTGATAAAGAAACGATTTTGGCTGAATATGTGGATGGCATTCATTTCATTTTGTCACTCGGCATCGAACGGGGTTTTGTACCGGAAGTTCCATCTGCCCTAAAGATGCATCAGGAGGATTTGACAGTTCAATTTACTGCCATTTACGGCTACATCAGTGAATTTCGCACACAGTTGACAGGTTCATCTTACCAAAAGGTTTTTACTGCGTATTTACATTTAGGGGAGTTGCTCGGATTTTCGGCAGCGGATGTGGAAAAAGCATATGTAAGCAAAAATGAAGTCAATTACGAAAGGCAAAAGCAAGGCTACTGATTGTTTATGAAATCGTTTGTCTGTATAATTATTCTTGTAATGTAAGTTATAAGGAGGTAAGGGAATGGCTCAATTGGATGAAACGTTAAAGATGCTTGCTGACTTAACGGATGCTAAAGGCATTGCAGGAAATGAAAGTGAAGTAAGAAAAGTGATGACCGAATACATAACACCATTTGCGGATGAAATATCGACAGATGGGCTGGGAAGTTTGATCGCCAAGAAAACGGGAGATGAAAACGGACCGAAAATCATCGTTACCGGGCATATGGACGAAGTCGGTTTCATGATCACCCAAATTGATGATAAGGGATTTTTGCGTTTTCAGCCGGTAGGGGGCTGGTGGTCACAGGTAATGCTGGCCCAGCGCGTGACGATCGTTACGGGTAAAGGTGATATAACGGGCATTATCGGTTCCAAGCCGCCACATATCCTGTCAGCGGAAGCGCGGAAGAAGCCGATTGATATTAAGGATATGTTCATTGATATTGGTGCATCCAGCAAAGAAGAGGTTAAGGAATGGGGCGTCAAGCCGGGGGATATGGTTGTGCCATATTTTGAATTCACGGTTATGAATAATGAAAAGATGCTGCTCGCCAAAGCCTGGGACAATCGAATTGGCTGTGCAATCGCCATTGATGTGCTTAAACAGCTGAAAGACAGCGACCATCCTAACGTAGTTTATGGAATTGGCGCAGTGCAAGAAGAGGTCGGCCTGCGTGGCTCCAAAACATCCACATTCAAAATTCAGCCGGATATCGGTTTTGCCGTCGATGTCGGCATTGCTGGTGATACACCGGGGGTTTCCGAAAAAGAAGCGATGAGCAAGATGGGGGAAGGCCCGCAAATCGTCATCTATGATTCATCGATGGTGGCACATAAGGGATTACGCGATTTCGTCACCGACACGGCTGATGAAATGAATATTCCTTATCAATATGAATCGATTCCTGGCGGCGGGACGGATGCAGGCTCCATCCATTTAACGGCAAATGGTGTTCCCGCCCTGGCGATCACAATTGCCACACGCTACATTCATTCACACGCAGCAATGCTTCACAGGGATGATTATGAGAATGCAGTCAAGCTCATTGTCGAAGTGATTAAACGCCTCGATCGCGAAGCGGTTGATCGGATCATTTACGAGTAATATAGTAATTTAAAAATGGAGAGGCCTAATATAGGTCCTCTCCATTTTCTTTTTCTTATTTCTACTTGTCTTCGACAATTATATAGACGGCTTTGATGGGTCCATGGACGCCGACGACAAGGTCCATTTCAATATCAGCCGAATTGCTCGGCCCTGTTATGAAATTGATGCAGGAAGGAACGACTTCGCCCCGGGTAACTTTTGAACGGATGGCCGCAGCAGCCTGGGTCATTCGCGGAACGATGGTGCTTTTCGGAATGATGGAAACATGGCAGGAAGGAAGGAAGCTGATGGAACGGCCGTGATCCTTGTCGCTGAACAAGACGACGGTCGCTGATTCTGCTAGTGTCATCTCACTGAATGTGATTCCGATGTTAGCACATTCTGCTTTTTCGATATTTTCATTCCCGGCTTGGTGATCCCATATATGGACATCATTTTCCTTTAAGATGCCCTCTAACCCATACTCGGAAAATCGACCGTCCTTAGGGATGATCACGGGTCCGTTTCCAAGTTCCTCGATCACCTTTGTTAAGCAATACACCACTTGCTTGGAGTCGGTAAGGTGAAATTGAGTATGCACCCGTTTACATTGCTCCTTCAATTCCGCGACAAGATCATTTTGTGTCGCATGTTTCAAAACTTCTTTTTGGGGGGCATGCTTCCATTCCGGAACGGAGATGCCTTCCGTAATAGGAGCCCTTCCCAGGTTTTTGGCTATATTGTTTAAAAATTCCCCTTCATTATGGATGGTTCCATTCATGATGGTTTCCCTCCTTTTTCCCGATTTTTGAACCAGTCCCGAAAGCTCTCTTTCCCTGGAGCAGGGAACTCGCGGCTTTCTGTCCAAGTTTTGAGCGGTCCCGGGCCTTTCGAGATGATATCCCCCGTTTTAAAAGGTGACATCGCTGATGGGGCCATTTTGGAGCCGAATTTATAAAGCATAGGCGATGCCGCACCAATCCCAAAGGCCTTCATGGCCATCTTTTCTGAAAACGGCGCCATTTTTTCCTTTTCAACGATGACTTCACGATGTTTCCTCAGTAAATCGTGGAGAGGAATCTTTACCGGACAGGCATCTGTACAGGCTGCACAAAGAGTGGAGGCATACGGCAGTTCCTTGAAATCATCATATCCTCCGAGTAAGGGTGAAAGCACAGCGCCGATTGGTCCGGGGTAAATTGAACCATATGAATGACCGCCAACCTGGCGATAGACCGGGCAGACATTTATACAGGCAGCACAGCGAATGCATTGAAGAACGGATTGAAACTCAGTTCCTAAGATGGAGGAGCGTCCATTATCCACGATCACAAGGTGAAACTCCTCGGGTCCGTCTACATCACCTTCATCACGCGGACCGGTAAGTGCGGTGATGTAACTGGTCAATCTTTGGCCGACAGCGCTTCTTGTCAATAAGCTGACAAGGACTTCGAATTCATCGAATGTAGGTACAAGCCGTTCCATTCCCATCACGGTGATTTGCGTTTTTGGGAGGGCAGTGACCAAATCGGCATTTCCTTCATTCGTCACCAATCCGATCGAGCCCGTTTCCGCAATCGCAAAATTACAGCCGGTAATGCCCACATCGGCGCTTAAGAAATCTTTCCGCAGAATGCCCCGCACATGGGCGGTAAGCTCTTCCGGTTTTTCGGTTTGCGTATAGGCAAGCTTTTCTTTAAAAACATCCCTGATCTGTTCTTTATTTTTATGGAGCGCAGGTGCTACGATATGGGAAGGGGGATCATGATCATCCACTTGTAAAATGTATTCTCCAAGGTCCGTTTCAACGACATCGAGGCCAACTGCCTCAAGAGTTGCATTCAAATTGATCTCTTCCGTAACCATCGATTTGGATTTAACGACCTTTTTGGCATTCTTTTTTACAATGACATCCTTAATGTAGCCGCTTGCTTGTTCAGCGGTTTCAGCGAAGAAGACATGACCGCCCCTTTTCGAAACGTTTTCGGCAAGCTGGTGCAAATAGAAATCAAGGTTACTGAGCACATGCTGCCGAATTTCTTCCCCAAGGGAACGCCAATCCTCCCAGCTTCCCAATTCATCAACGGCAGTCAGCCGCCGTCCGTGTAATCGTTCTTGGGCACTGGATACGGCCAATCGCATAAAGTCATTATGTATTCCTTCATCCACCCGGTCTTTAAATTTGGCAGAGCTGGTTTTCATAGCCATAAGTTTTTCCCTCCTCGCTTTCTTTAAATGCTATTCAGGACTTCCGCAATGTGAAGGACCTTCACCGGTTGCCCCTTCCTTTGGATCCGTCCGCCGATATTCATCAAACATCCTGCATCCCCGCCGATTAAAAAGTCGGCACCGGTTTCTTCAATATTGCATACCTTCTCCTCGACCATTTGTCCGGAAATGTCACCCATCTTAACCGAAAAGGTCCCCCCGAACCCGCAGCAGTTTTGGGCATCCGGAAGTGGTGTCATTTCCAGCCCCCTGACATGGCTTAATAAAATGGCAGGTGCTTCCTTCACCTTAAGCAGCCGTGTCATATGGCATGAAGTATGATAAGTGGCCTTTCCCTTGAGGGTAGCCCCGACGTCGGTCACTTTTAAGACATCCACGATGAATTGGGACAATTCATATGTTTTAGCCGCTAATGATGCCGCTTTCTTTTCCCATACGGCATCACCTTTGAAAAGTACCGGATATTCTTTGAACATCGCTGCACAGGAACCGGAAGGGGTTACGACGTATTCAGCATCCGCGAACGTTTTAATCATCTTTTTCATTGCTTCCTTCGATTCCTTCGTATACCCGCTATTATATGCCGGCTGTCCGCAGCATATCTGGGACTCCGGGAAATCGATCTCACAGCCTAATCTCTCGAGTAGCTCCACTGTCGCTTTGCCGACATTGGATTGAAACAAATCCACTAAACATGTTGCAAAGAGAGTAACTTTCAATCTGAACTCCTCCTTTTTCAAAATAGGTTAACAGGTCATCTGATGACCAGAAAATGGAAAAAGGAAATGGCTAAGAGAAGATACCAATTTCCAAGATTTTTTAAATGAAGTAATCGTTTTCAAAATAATATATCAATTTAATCCTTTTTTGTATAGGGTATTTTTGAAATTTAAAGGAATGTCAATGATTCTTTTGCTGATTTTTTTGGATGACCCGGTCCAGCGATTCCTCGACGCTTTGAAGATGAAACAGCATGGCACTGCGGGCTCCGTCCTCATCCTGTGCCACGATTGCATCATATATCCTGACATGCTGCTGGTAAAGCTGCTTGAGTGTCATCTCTTCGGAATAAAGCGCAGCCCGACGGATATCACGCATCTTTTCCGTCATTAATTCTGAAACATGATTCATCA
This sequence comes from Peribacillus sp. SRI_006, assembly GCF_057586375.1. NCBI lineage: Bacteria > Bacillati > Bacillota > Bacilli > Caryophanales > Bacillaceae > Peribacillus > Peribacillus sp. SRI_006. Next base: position 48,513 of record NZ_JBYCZT010000001.1, read on the forward strand.
ATGTAATCAGCAACTCATTTTGTGATGCATTTGCCACGGCAACATGGAAGGAGATATCCGCTTTATCACTAAGTTCTTCATCATCCGAGACCTTTTCCATATTAAAAAGCATGTCCTTAAGTTCGATAAGGTTTTCTTCCGTTCTCTTCTTCGCTGCCACTTCCGCCGTACCGGACTCAAGGATTTTCCGGACTTCCAGTAAATGCTTGATATTGTCTTGATCCATCAAAAGGGCGGCAGACAAGGGGTGGTTCATGATGGCGGGGTCGAAGGTTTTGACGAATGTTCCTTCACCTTGTTTTATTTCAATAAGGCCCATTGAACTCAATGCACTTAATGCTTCGCGGATGGCCGGGCGCCCGACTTGGAAATTTTCCGCAAGCTGCTGAATGGAATCCAATTGTTCACCTGGTTTCAGGCTGCCTGACCGAATCATTTCATAAAGTTCATCGCTGACTTCTTCATAAATTTTTTTCGGCTTTATTTTTTTATATACCAAGTAGTAGCACCTCTATTTTCTATGAGTTTCTCTAGTTAATATTATATAACACAAATGATCTTTGACACTTCCAGAAGAGTTAAAAAATCAACAAAAAATAAAAAAAATCTTGCTTTTATATTTTCAATCATTTAATTTAAATGAGTACTCATCAAGTCATCTGATGACTTTGAATATTTGGATATGTAAGGGGTTTCAATTAGCGTTTGATTTCTGAATTTTTAAAAAAGTCAATAGTAAAAGGAGTCGAAATGAATGACATGGACACAAAACTTTACACCTATCACCGATAATTTAGTTTTATCATCTCTTGCCGCACTCATTCCAATTCTTTACTTCTTCTGGGCGCTTACCATCAAACGCATGAAAGGTTACATGGCAGGTATAACGACGTTGCTTGTAGCTCTTGCAGTGGCTGTATTGATATATGGAATGCCTGCAGGAAAAGCAGTGATGTCCGCTTCACAAGGAGGCGTATATGGGCTGCTCCCAATTGGATGGATAATCATCACTTCCGTATTTTTGTACAAGATGACTGTTAAAAGCGGGCAATTCAATATCATTCGTTCTTCTGTGCTTTCGCTTACGGAAGACCGGCGCCTCCAGGCATTATTGGTGGCATTTTCTTTCGGGGCCTTTTTAGAAGGTGCTGCGGGATTTGGAGCGCCGGTCGCCATTTCAGCCGCGCTTTTAGTCGGTCTCGGCTTTAATCCGCTATATGCAGCCGGGATTTGTTTGATCGCGAATACCGCTCCCGTAGCGTTCGGGGCGGTCGGAATACCGATCATCGCCATGGAAGGCCCTACTGGCATAGCGGCCATGGAGATTTCCAAAATGGTCGGCCGCCAATTGCCATTCCTTTCTGCTTTCATTCCGCTTTATCTCATTTTAATCATGACTGGGTGGAAAAGGTCGCTTGAGGTTTTGCCGGCAATTTTGGTTTCCGGAATTTCCTTTGCCATCACACAATACTTAAGTTCGAATTTTCTTGGGCCCGAATTACCCGACATCCTATCCGCGTTAGTGTCACTGTTTGCTTTGGCGATTTTCCTTAAATTCTGGAAACCTAAGACGATCTTTCGCTTTGCATCAGAGGAAACGGCAGCTGCTGTCGAGCCATTATATACAGCCGAAGCGGAAACAAAATACACGAAATGGCAGATATTCTATGCTTGGTCACCATTCCTTCTGTTAACGCTTTTCATCACAATATGGGGGATGAACCCAATAAAGCCGGCACTATCCGGACATTATGAAGGCAACAATGTGCTGCTTGGCGGAATCAATGAAATCGGGAAACTATTAACCTTCCAAATCGAAGTTCCAGGTCTGCATAATGAGATAATCGGAAGTAATGGATTGCCGATTGCTGCTTTTTATAAAATAGAACTGCTCGGAGCAGCCGGGACGGCCATTTTACTGGCTGCCATCGTAACGAAGTTCATCGCACACATGTCTTCAAAAGACTTTTATGGCACCTTTGTTGAAGCGATGAAAGAGTTGGCCAAACCAATCTTGATGATTTCTACCGTGGTTGCTTTTGCTTATGTGACGAATGCTTCAGGCATGTCGACAACATTAGGGATGACCCTGGCAAAATCGGGTGATTTATTTCCGTTCTTCGCACCTGTTCTCGGCTGGCTAGGTGTGTTCATTACCGGATCGGATACATCAGCCAACCTCTTATTTGGCAGTCTGCAGAAAGTGACTGCGCTTAAAGTGGGGATGGAACCGGTTCTGGCACTGGCGGCGAACTCTTCTGGAGGGGTCACCGGAAAGATGATTTCCCCCCAATCGATAGCGATAGCTTGTGCTGCCGTAGGATTGGCGGGCAGGGAATCGGAATTATTGAGATTCACGCTTAAACATAGCTTATTTTTATTGCTGCTTGTTTGTGTGATTACCTTCTTGCAAAATGGCGTCCTTTCCTGGATGATTCCATAAGTAGAATGAGGCTCCCTTTTCATCGGGGAGCCTCGAAATATTTTCAAGTCCATTCAAAAAAGGAGGACATATCATGCAATTGGCAGCTGTTGCAGGGAAATTGGTGCATGAGGTTCGAAAACTGATTGATGAGGAGATCATCATTATTGACCATGCCGGCATGATTATCGCCAGCACCGATGGCAGCCGTATTGGATCTTTTCATGAAGGAGCCATCCACGCTTTCAACAATCGTGAGAAATTGATCATCAATAAACAGGATGAACGAAGTTGGAAAGGAGTGAAGGCAGGGATAAACCTGCCTATTTTCTTTAATCAGGAAGCCGTTTGTGTCATTGGAATTACAGGTGACCCCAAACATGTTTCCCCTTATGCGGAACTATTAAAAAAGATGACGGAGATGTTCATTCAGGAAAGCTATCATATTGAACAAGCAGAATCCCAATCACGTCTGATGGAATTCTTTGTATTTGAATGGCATCAGCTGCAGACGTTCAATGAGCACTTCCTTCAGAAGGCCAAGTTACTTGGGGTCGATGTTCATGCGGACCGGATCATCACCCTTGGTGAATTCAAGACTGAGGAAATCATTGAACCTCATGTATGGAGAACGCTTCAGATATTCATAAGACAGCAGCATCCCAATGACATCGCAGTACGTTGGGGGAGGAACCGATTCGTCATTCTTTCAATGGCCGATTTCATCGGTTCAAAAAACCAGCAATATATGAAACTAAGTAAACTGCAAAAAAAGCTGGAAGAGAGTTCGGGTTATAAAGTGTGTGCAGGAGTTAGTTCGCGTGCATCAGGATCCGCTTTCAGGTCAGCGTTTTTTAAAGCGGAACGTTCCTTGAAAATCGCGTCTTCTTCATCAGGTATCATATTTGACGAGGACTTGAAACTTGAGGTCCTGCTTGATGAAGTTACCGCTGAAACAAGACAGGAATATTTATCCCGGACGATTCAGGAGTTGCTACCTAATGAGGAGCTGCTTAAAACCCTTACCATGTATTTTGCATGTGATCTATCTTTAAAAGAGACGGCTAGAGCCCTGCATATCCAGATCAATACCCTCCATTACAGGCTCAAGCGCATTGAGGATTTGACCCGGCTGAACCCTAGGAAGCCAGCCGATTTAGTCATGATGTATCTAGCATTAAGTGTATTGGATAAACATACAAATTAATTCTATGAAAAGCTCAAAACTTTATATGTTCATACATAGAAGGCCGAGTGTTTTTTTTCTTATACTTACATCATATAAAAAATCTAGAATTTCCTATGTTTATATGAGGAGGATGTACATGTTAACAAAGCAGGTTAAGCAGCTACTTCTTGCCATCGTCGGTCAGGAGAATTACGATGACTCGAAAGTGGAATGTCTAGTCTATTCATATGATGCAACGCCTGGATTTCAAGCGTTGCCGGATGCTGTCATCAAACCGGGCAGCACAGCTGAAGTCGCAGCCATCGTCAAAGTTTGCAACGAATACAATGTTCCGATCGTTCCGCGCGGGTCTGGGACGAATTTAAGCGGAGGCACATGCCCGACAGAGGGGGGGCTTGTCCTTTTATTCAATCGAATGAATTCATTACTTGAAATAGATGAGGAGAACTTAACGGCGACCGTACAGCCTGGGCTCATCACTTTGGAATTGATTTCAGCAGTTGAAGAGAAGGGGTTGTTTTATCCGCCGGATCCAAGTTCGATGAAAATCTCCACGATTGGCGGCAACATTAATGAGAATTCTGGTGGACTGCGAGGCTTAAAGTATGGAGTCACCCGTGATTATGTCATCGGGCTTGAAGTGGTCCTTCCGAATGGGGACATCATTCGAACAGGGGGCAAGCTTGCCAAAGATGTAGCCGGATATGATTTAACGAAACTTTTTGTCGGATCGGAAGGGACCTTGGGCATCGTTACGGAAGCGACCTTAAAGCTGATTCCAATGCCGGAAACGACTAAGACGATGCTTGCCTTATATCAAGATCTGGATGCTGCAGCACAGTCAGTGGCCAAGATCATTTCAAATAAGATCATTCCTGTGACATTGGAATTTCTGGATCGGCCGACGTTGATCGTGGTCGAGGACTTCGCGAAAATCGGTTTGCCTACCAATGTGGAAGCCGTCCTGCTGATTGAACAGGATGGTCCGCCTGAAGTGGTGGAACGTGATATGAAAAGGATGGCCGATATCTGTCTAGAGGAAAAGGCGGTTTCCGTGGAAATTGCCGAAACGGAATCTGACGCTGTCGCCTTGAAAACGGCAAGACGGACAGCACTTTCCGCATTGGCACGCCTCAAGCCGACGACCATTTTGGAAGATGCCACCGTTCCTCGCTCGGAAATTGCCAAAATGGTTAGAGCGATTAATGAGATCGCTGACAAGCATAACGTGGACATTTGCACGTTCGGTCATGCTGGGGATGGGAACCTCCATCCGACATGCATTACCGACGCTCGTAATCATGAGGAAATGGAGAGGGTGGAGCTCGCTTTCGCCGACATTTTTGCCGCGGCTATCGACCTTGGCGGGACGATTACCGGTGAACATGGTGTAGGAGCGATGAAGGCCCCGTATCTTGAATGGAAACTGAAGAAAGAAGGGATTGATGCCATGAGGGCGATTAAACAGGCTTTCGATCCCAATAACATCATGAATCCCGGCAAAGTATTTGCCAAGGAAACCAGGAAAAGGGTGGTGGTTTCTTCATGACGACAGTTCAGGAAAGGGAAACCATTGCCATTCAATTCGCGGAAAAAATGAATGAAGATGAATTGTTGAATTGTATGCGCTGCGGTTTTTGCTTACCCCATTGCCCGACATACATAGAATCGGGGCTGAAGGAATCCCACTCACCAAGGGGCCGGATTGCACTTATGAAAGCGGTGGCGGATGGCGTGATTGAGCCAGATAGGGATGTAGAACGGTCGTTGAGTCTTTGCCTCGGCTGCAGGGCTTGTGAACCTGTGTGCCCTTCAGGTGTGAAATACGGACACCTTCTTGAAGAAGCAAGGGATATCATCCATCAGAATAAAAAACACAGCTTCCCTGTTAAAACGATTCGCAAGGCCGTTTTTAGTGGACTATTCCCGCACCAGGAGCGAATGCAGACCATGACAAGCTTGCTTGGCTTCTATCAGAAATCAGGTCTGCAATACATGGCCCGTAAAACGGGAGTCCTCAACATGCTACCGGATAATTTGGCAGCCATGGAAAAAGTGCTGCCGAAAGTCCCGAAAAAAGCAGAAATGAAAAATAGGCCAACCGAGCTGCCTGCAATCGGAACGCCGCTCAAAAAGGTGGCTTTCTTTTCCGGCTGCTTGATGGATACGATGTTTTTGGAAACGAACAAGGCCACACTAAAGCTTCTTCAGCTGGCCGGATGTGAAATCGTGATACCGAAATCCCAGGCCTGTTGCGGTGCGCTGCATGGTCACAGTGGTGAAAAAGCAGGTGCAAAGCAACTGGCCAAGCGTAATATTGAAGCCTTTGAAACGGAGGAAGTTGATTATATCATTACGAATGCCGGTGGCTGCGGCGCTTTTCTCATAGATTATGATCATCTGCTCCAAGATGAACCGGAATGGCATGACCGTGCAATCTCATTTAAAAATAAGTTGAAAGATATCAGCCAGATCCTTGTTGATTTGCGTTTTCAGGAAAAAGTTCGCCTGAAACTTCCAGCTCAATCCGTAACTTTCCAGGATTCCTGTCACTTACGGAATGTGATGAACACCTCCTCGGCTCCGCGAATTCTCCTTCAATCAATAGAAGGAATCGATTTCAGGGAAATGAAGGATGCCGATCGCTGCTGCGGCTCAGCTGGGATATATAATATTGTTGAATCAGAGATGTCCATGAACATTCTCGACTCTAAAATGGAGCACACGAAATCGACACAGGCCGATATTGTTGTCACGGCAAACCCTGGCTGCCTGTTGCAAATGCAATTGGGGATCGAGCGGGAAAACTTGGGGGAATGCACAAAAGCGGTGCATATTGCGGACCTGCTAATAAAGGCTGTGGCGTTATAATAGAAGAAAAAAGATCACAAGCATTATTTGAAAAAACGAAATGGCATGATTTGGTTAAACATTACATTTTTATAAAGGGGGAAACCCTTGTAAAGCTTGGATTTCAATTAAAAATGCGTTCTGTGCTGAGAACGAATTGTAAATGATATAACAAAAATGAAATATGGATTCCTCGTTTACTTAGGAACATGGCGGGTATTGTTTATATATAGCATCCACTAAACGAAACAACAAAACCTAAGGAGGAATGTAAAATGAATAAAACAGTATATGGAGTATATGAATCAAATGCAGAAGTGATCCAAGCAATTAATGCACTTAAGGCAAAGGGTTTTGAAGGGGACGATATTACGGTCGTCGCAGATAAGGAAGAAACATTGGATTTCACGAACCATCAACGGGAAACGGATGTTCACACAATGACGAATGTTCCTAACGACGAATCGTTTATGGACAAGGTGGCACGTTTCTTTATGCCGGAAGATACGGCAGACCTTTCAACAAGATTGGCTAATGCAGGACTTTCGAATAGCGATGCGGCTGAACATGTCTTTGATGTAGAAAATGGAAAAGTCCTGGTTCTGGTTGAAGAAGGTGAAGGCCATCTTGGAACGGCAAGAGATAAATTCACGACCGGAACAATGGACACTGCCGGTACAAGGCTTGATACTAACTCCACCAACCCATTATATAATGGCACGGAAAAAACTGATGCATTAAATAAAGAAGATGTTTATGGAGTCAACGGACAAGGCCGTGAATTGCCAGAAGATGAAAGGACACTTACACTTCGGGAAGAACAGCTGAACATTGACAAAGAAAGAGTTCAGACAGGAGAAGTCGTCATTAATAAAGAAGTCAATGAACAGCATAAAACGATCAATGTCCCTGTTGAACACGAAGAAGTGACAGTTGAGCATAGATCGGTTTCAGGACGTGAAGCGGATCGGGAAACCGGAACCATTGAAGATGGGGAAACATTACGAATCCCGGTTGTTGAAGAAAAACTGGAAGTTTCGAAAAAACCGGTTGTCACCGATGAAATTGTCATCAAGAAACATGCTGTACAAGAAACGGAACAAGTTCAGGATACTCTTAAAAAGGAAGATATCCAGCTTGATAGTACAGATGAATCGATCGTGAATGAGAAAAAGGCAACTGAACGTAGAACCGACCGCTTCTAAGAGTGAAGGAAATGGCCTGCAGTTTTAAAACTGCAGGTTTCCTTTTGGTTTTTAGACCGATTAAAGGTCCGAGCTTAGGGAAGGCAAACCTTTTTGTTTAATTGGCACCCATCAGGGTATAAATACACATAAGAAGAAATATCGGAAAGGAGGAGGAATATGCATGGGAAAAACGTTATATGGTGTTTTTAATACGGAAAGAGAAATGATCCAGGCTATACAATCCCTCAAGGAAAAGGGGGTTCATGAAGGGGAAATAACGGTAATGGCTGATAAGAAAGAAGATTTGGATTTCGTTAATGAAAAGCATGATCCGGATGTCGAAGTCGTTACTAACTCTAACGAGGAATCCTTCATTGATAAAATGAAACACTTTTTCCTGAACGAGGGTTCCGAAGATATAAGGAACCGTCTAGGTGAGCTAGGGCTTGCCGATAGTGAAGCAACTGCTTATATAAATGAAGTGGAGGCTGGAAAATTCCTCATTCTTTTAGATGAATCGGAAACCGTAACAGCACGTGAGAACATAACTTCCAATCGCATCGAGGATACGGACGCACCTGCAGAGAATCCGCTTAAAACAGGGGTGGTGAACAATCCGGACCCGAACCTTTTTCCGGAAACAACCGCGAATGCCTATCAAACAAGCGAAATGGAAGCACAGCCAGGAAGAAGCCAAGAGCTTCACGGAAATTCCGCCAATATCTATGAAAATGAAGAGCTGGATATGAAGCGAGCTCAAGAAAGGGAAATCTGGGGGAATTCCACAGAAAAATTCAAGAAGCAAAAACCAGGGATTCATGAAGGAACACTGGCAAGCAACCCGTTTGCAGACGATGCTGACAAAAACCTGGACGCTCAAGGATCACTGGATCGGACCGCGGGACCGACAGCCAGCGGACAGCAAGAGGAAGGCTTACAAGATGAATACATCAAAAATCGAATCAATACCGACAATTTGTAATACCGCAACAAGAGCAGCCTGCATAAGGCTGTTTTTGTTTGTTTACTTAGATTGAAGAAATTTGCGAGACTCCTGCCGAAATCACTGTCTAGCTGAGACACCCAGCCGTTTGCTTTGGCTTGTGAGACAGTCGACGGAAAGGGAGTGGAACTTTTTTTAATGGCTCTTTTCGTAAAGATTGTTGTTTTTAATACGAAACTATTTAAGGTTGATTGGAGCGGAAGTGCGAGACTCCTGCGGAAGCAGCGGGAGAGGTGAGACCCCACAGGCGTTTACGCCGAGGAGGCTCACCGCCCGCACCAAGGAAAGCGAGCATCTGGAGGGGAAATCAACCACAACTCACTACCTGGTAAATAGCAACAAAGTATGTGAAAACAGCCTTTTTAATAGGACCGCAAGCAACCTCGATTTTCTTAGAGTTTGCTACAGGCTGTTATTTTTAAAAAAACCTTTAGGCAGAGGGTTCCCTTGTTCGTCTCCATAGACTATTTGCTTGTTTATTGATAATGCTGCAAGGTATAATGACAAAGGAATTTTATTATAAGTAGAGTAACAAGGAGGGGGAGAAACATGGAAAAAAACGTATATGGTGTTTTTGACTCTAATCCGGAACTACTTGCTGCAATTTCAGACTTAAAAGCAAAAGGCGTATCTGGCACCCAAATGACAGTGGCAGCTGATATAAAAAATAATGTGCAGCTTGGAAATGAACATACGGATATACTGATCATCGCCAATCAGGATAAGGAGGATACTCTTTTTTTGAAAATCTTCCATTACTTCACAGATGAAGGATCTGGAGATTTACGCAGCTTTTTCACGAAATACGGCTACTCTTTTGCGGAGACAAAAGCGATGCTTGAAGAAGTGAAAGCAAAGAAATTCATCTTGCTGCTTGAAGAAGAAGTCTCCATCGAAGAACTGAAGGCTGGCGAGGCGAGATTAAAAAAATAACAGCCTTTGAAGGCTGTTATTTTTTTAATCCTGCTTCGAGGGCAGTGATCATTTCCTGTTTTTCCTGCTCGGATGAATTTTGCCAGATGACCTCGAATAATACTCCCAATCCAGGAAGCATTTTTTCCTCGCCATTTTGTATGGCATCGACAATCGTGTCTTCCAGCTGCTCTTGCGTATTTCCAGATACATTTTGGATGATCGCATTACGTAAGTTTAAATTCATAATTATTCCTCCTCTAACACATAATGACTGACATTAATAGCATTTCACAAACTCGCATGCAATATGTATGTGAATTGCGTTATAATAGGAAAATCAGTGTGAAGTTAAAGGAGCGTTTACCCTTGAAATATATCGAATCCGTAAAAAACCCGCAAGTTAAGCAATGGAAAAAACTTTTGACGAAAAAAGAACGAGATAAAACAGGTAAATATTTAGTCGAGGGTTTTCACCTAGTTGAAGAAGCCTTAAAAGAGGAAATCGTCTTGGAAGTGATCATCAATGAAGAAACTGAAATGCCTGCCCATTTTAAGGTGGAAGGCACAGAACTCATTTATGTGAAAAATGATATTATGAAGGCGATTTGCGATACCGAAGCACCGCAGGGAATTGCTGCGGTTTGTGAACAGAAATCAACGAGCATGGCGTCCATCAATCCGGAGAAATTATTGTTGATCGATGCCGTCCAAGATCCTGGGAATATTGGAACGATGATCAGGACAGCGGATGCAGCGGGAATCGATGCGGTCATCCTTGGGGAAGGGTGTGCTGACTTGTATAATCCCAAAGTGGTCCGTTCGACGCAAGGGAGCCTCTTCCATATGCCTGTCATTAAAGGGAACCTATCCGAAATCATCGATGAGCTTAAGCAAAGCGGCATACCGGTTTATGGCACGGCATTAGAAGGGGCATCGCCATTTGAAGAAGTGGAAAAGTCTTCCCGATTTGCCCTGCTGGTCGGTAATGAAGGTCAAGGGGTATCGAAGGAATTACTGGAGAAAACGACTAAAAACCTCTATATTCCCATCTACGGAAAAAGTGAATCTTTGAATGTGGGGATCGCTGCCGGGATTTTAATGTACCATTTACGAAAATCGATTTGAAACGGCCGAAGAATTATAATATAATAAAACAGAATTTTATAATGAAAACAACGATGACAAAGAGTAGTAGCTTAAAGTTAACCATATCCAGGGAGAAAATGCCTTGACTGAAAGCATTTTTATGGCACTGCTTAAGTGAATTCACCTTTCGAGTTGGCATTGGGAAGACAGAATGTCCGAAAAATGTTCCGGTGAAGAGCCGTTATTTTTAATGAAGTGAGTGCAGAAGTTTTTTTGTTTATGCACTAATAAGGGTGGTACCGCGATACATAAACCTCGTCCCTTTAGGGATCGGGGTTTTTTTGTGTTCATTTTTACAAAAGGAAAATAAAGGAGGAAGACATGATGCAGGAACGTTTACTAGAACTGCAGGAAGAAGCGTTGCAAAAAGTTGCCGCCGCTTCCGAATTAAAAGAACTGAATGAAGTCCGTGTTGCTTATTTAGGGAAAAAAGGGCCAATCACGGAGGTATTGCGCGGCATGGGTAAATTATCTGCCGAAGAGCGCCCGAAAATCGGGGCACTAGCCAATGAAGTACGTGAAGCAATCGCAACAAAGATCGAGGAGAAACAAAAAGCGCTTGAAACCGCGGCAGTCAATGCAAAGCTAGCAACTGAAACGATTGACGTCACACTTCCAGGACGTCCGGTAAACAAGGGGAATCTTCACCCATTAACACGAATCGTGGAAGAAATCGAAGACTTATTCATCGGGATGGGTTATACGGTTGCGGAAGGTCCTGAAGTCGAGAGCGACTACTACAACTTCGAGGCACTTAACTTGCCAAAAAGCCATCCGGCACGTGATATGCAGGACTCCTTCTACATCACGGATGAAATCCTGATGCGGACGCACACTTCACCGGTTCAAGCCAGAACGATGGAAAAACATAAAGGTCAAGGCCCTGTTAAAATCATTTGCCCAGGAAAAGTATATCGCCGGGATAACGATGATGCGACACACTCCCATCAATTCCAGCAAATTGAAGGCTTGGTCATCGATGAGAACATCAGCATGAGCGACTTGAAAGGAACGCTAGACGTATTTGCGAAAAAAGTATTCGGGCAAGACCGTGAAATCCGTCTTCGTCCAAGTTTCTTCCCATTTACTGAGCCTTCCGTCGAAGTGGATATTTCTTGTAAAATCTGCAGCGGTAAAGGCTGCAGCGTATGTAAAAAAACAGGCTGGATCGAAGTGCTTGGCGCTGGGATCGTTCATCCGAACGTCCTTGAGATGGCTGGCTTCGATTCCAAGAAATACTCTGGATTCGCATTTGGAATGGGCGTGGAACGGATTGCCATGTTGAAGTACGGTGTGGACGATATCCGTCATTTCTATACGAATGATGTTCGATTCTTAAAACAATTCAACCATCACGAAGCATAAATTTTTATTTTAAAAAGGAGGACCTACCATGTTTGTGTCATATAAATGGTTACAAGATTATGTTGACCTTTCAGGCATCAATGCGTCGGAGCTTGCTGACAAAATCACGAAAAGCGGCATTGAGGTTGAAGGGGTGGAAAAGAAAAGTGAAGGGCTAAAAGGGGTCGTCATCGGGCATGTCTTAGAACGTGAACAACATCCAAATGCGGATAAATTGAATAAATGCCAAGTTGATATCGGGGCCGAAAATCCCGTTCAGATCATCTGTGGAGCACCGAATGTCGATAAAGGCCAAAAAGTCGCAGTCGCTACTGTTGGTGCAGTCCTTCCAGGTAATTTCAAAATCAAGAAAGCGAAACTTCGCGGAGAAGAATCGCACGGAATGATTTGTTCGCTTCAAGAATTGGGCTTCGAATCCAAGCTTGTTTCCAAGGATTATGCTACAGGAATCTTCGTCTTCCCTAATGATGTGGAAGTAGGGAAAGATGCATTGGAGGAACTTGGTTTAAGTGATGAAGTGCTGGAACTTGGGCTGACACCAAACCGCTCCGACGCGCTAAGCATGCTTGGTGTTGCATACGAAGTGGGAGCCATTCTAGGCCGGGAAGTGAAATGGCCGGTAGTCGAGAAAGAAGAGGCAGCTGAAAAAGCAACTGATTATATCAGTGTCAAAGTGGAAGCGAAAGAAGATAACCCGATATACATGGCTAAAATCATCAAGGATGTTAAGATCGGACCCTCACCGCTTTGGATGCAGACTAGGTTGATGTCTGCAGGTATCCGACCTCATAATAATGTGGTGGATATCACGAACTACATTTTACTTGAATACGGCCAACCGCTCCATGCCTTTGATTATGACCGCTTTGGTTCAAAGGAAATCGTCATCCGCAGAGCGAAGGATGCTGAAAAAATCGTAACATTGGATGAAGCGGAACGCACTTTGACACCTGACCATTTAGTGATCACGAATGGCAGTGAGCCAGTTGCGATTGCTGGTGTGATGGGCGGAGCGGATTCCGAAGTCAAAAATGATACGACGAACATCATTATTGAAAGTGCATATTTTGCTGGTACAGTAGTTCGCAAAGCTTCAAAGGACCATGGTTTACGCAGTGAAGCTAGTGCCCGCTTTGAAAAAGGCGTCGACCCGGCACGTGTTCGTGAAGCAGGGGAACGTGCTGCACAATTGATTGCACAATATGCAGGCGGAACAGTCTTACAAGGAGCAGCAGAAGTTGACGAATTGTCAATGGAACCTGCGGTCATTAGCATTACGCTTGAAAAAATCAACACACTCCTTGGAACAAGCATGACCGTATCAGTTGTGGAATCAATCTTCAAACGTCTGCAATTCGGCGTGGAACTTGACAATGAAACATTCACGATCACTGTCCCGACGCGCCGTGGTGATATTACGATTGAAGCCGATTTAGTCGAAGAGGCTGCACGTTTATATGGATATGATAACATCCCCGTTACACTGCCGATCGGTTCTGCTAATCCAGGACAATTGACAGACTATCAAATTAAACGGCGGAAGGCACGCCGTACACTTGAAGGCGCAGGCCTTTATCAAGCAGTGACCTATTCACTGACAAGCCAGGAAAAAGCGTCCCAATTCGCATTGGAAGCAAGAGAATCCATTCGATTGGCAATGCCAATAAGTGAAGAAAGAAGCCAGCTGCGTTTAAGCATCGTGCCTCAATTGCTGGAAGTCGTGAAATATAACAATGCCCGCCAAATTGATTCACTGGCACTGTATGAAATCGGTTCGGTATTCTTTAAGCGTGACGAACAAGAACTGCCTGAAGAAAAAGAACATGTTGCTGGAGCAATCACCGGTCTATGGGAGTCACATCTATGGCAGGGTGAAAAGAAACCAGTGGATTTCTTTGTAGCCAAAGGCGTGATCGAAGCATTATTCGACACACTTGGATTAGCTGATCAAATCAGTTACCGCCAAGCGGAAATCAACGATATGCATCCAGGACGGACAGCGGAAGTACTATTGAATGGTGAAGTAATTGGATTTATCGGCCAAGTGCACCCAACTGTCCAAAAAGACTTGGATATTAAAGAAACATACATTTTCGAACTTTCCTTAAAAGCATTGGCCGAAGCAGAAGTCGCGCCGATAGCGTACCAAACGATTCCGCGCTATCCATCAACCACACGCGATATCGCGCTCGTTGTGGATCAAGCCACGAAAGCCGGGGACATTCAGGATATTATTGAAGAAGCCGGCGGCAAACTGCTGAAAGAAGTAAGCATCTTCGACTTATACGAAGGTGAAAGAATGGAGGAAGGCAAGAAATCCATTGCCTACTCACTGAAATACTACGACCCGGAACGTACCCTGACGGACGAGGACATTACAAAAGCACATGATAAAGTGCTTGAAGCCGTTAAAGAAAAAGCCGGCGCAGAGCTAAGAGGATAAAACCTAAAAGACAGCTCCCTGAATCATGGGGAGCTGTCCTTTTTATTTCACGAGTAAAAGGTGAACTTACGAGTAAACCGAGCGAATTCACGAGTAAATGGAGCAAACTCACGAGTAAATGGCGTGAATTCACGAGTAAATGGCGCAAATTCACGAGTAAATAGTGAATTCACGAGTAAACCGCACAAACTCACGTGTAAATAGAGTGAATTCATGAGTAAACCGCGCATTTTCATGAGAAAAAGGCGGCTGTTCAGGAAGATCAGCCGCTTTCTTCTATTTATGATATTTCTGTTGATAGAGTCGCTTCGCTTTTTCAGTGTTGGCAAAATGGGTTTTCGTGAATTCGTGTAATGAATCGATTCCCTTTTCGTGAATCAATCTTGCGGCCGCTTCATCTACTGCAAATCCGGCACCTTTAGGGATTTTGAATCCCGCTTTTTCACTCAGCAAGTCAAAGCGTTTGACGAATGCATATCGGGCCAGGATGGATGCGGCTGCCACTCCAAGGTGAATGCCTTCCGCTTTTGTGCATAGATAGGTAGCATTAGCTTGGAATAGTTCTTGGCCTTTTAGGTAATTGAAAAATACCTCTGGTTGAGCGAATTGATCAATAAGGACGGCTTCCGCTTGTTCTGGCTGGATTTTTTGCATGAGGTTCTTGATTGCTTGGTTATGGAGGAGTGCCTTCATTTTTCCTTGTGACATTCCCTTTGCCTGCAGCGCATTATATTTCGGGTTGTCGCATGTGAGCAGGCTGAAGGGCACTACATCCTTAATCTGTTTGGCAATGTCGATGATCTGTGGGTCTTTCAGATTTTTGGAATCCTGGACACCTAGCTCCTTTAATAGAGCGAGTTGCTCCTTCTTGGCATATACGGCTACGACGGTCATCGGGCCGAAATAGTCTCCTGTTCCGACCTCGTCTGAACCAATCACTGACATGGTTCCGATATTTGCTGGCGGCGAATATCGATGGACGTTGACCGATGCAGAGGATGCCGTTTTTTTCTTTGGAGCCGCAGCAGTGGTACCTTTTTGCCATTTTACCGCTTCTATTTCGGCATTCTTACCTTGAAAAAGGACCTTCCCGGATTTATAAGCCGTCACCGTACATAGCGGCGGTTTGGCGGAAAAGATGCTCCCTGGCGGCTGCTTGGCCGCCAAGGATGAAGAATAATGGGACTTCATCGCCTTTATTTGTTCAGGACTGATAAGTAAAACAACATGGGACATAATGGGTTAGCTCCTAACTTCATTTTGTTTAATAGGTAATCTTCTTCCTAAATTCGATATCGTATGACAAATTATTGAAATTTTAATGCGAGAAATGACGATGTACTCTCTTTCATGACGAAAAACTTCATGATATGATAGAATTAGGATTGTTTAGATTGGGGGCATCATTTTGTCAGACGATAAACGAAATAAAACAACAGTTGATATATACGGACAGCCATATACAATCGTCGGCACAGAAAGCGCAAGTCATATGCGCCTGGTCGCTTCGATGGTTGACGAAAAAATGAGAGAGATCAGGATGAAAAATCCACACTTGGATACAAGCAAGCTAGCGGTGCTAACGGCCGTGAATACCATCCATGAATATATTAAATTAAAAGATGAACTAGACCAGCTTCAACTGGAATTAAAGAGAGAGAAGGACTGAGTACATGCTTGATTTAGCAATTCTGGCCATTCTTTTAATCGGTTTATTAATCGGTTTAAAGCGTGGCTTCATTTTACAAACGGTTCATATGACTGGGTTCATTGTAGCCTTCATCGTCGCCTATGTATTTTACGGAGATCTTGCTCCCAATTTGAAATTATGGATTCCGTTCCCAACGATGGGTGATTCCTCGACCCTTAATATGTTTTTCAATACAGTCGGGCTTGATACGGCGTATTACAATGCAATTGCCTTTGCAATCATTTTCTTTGCTGCCAAGATTCTTTGGCAAATGATAGGATCCATGCTCAATTTCATTACCCATCTACCGATATTAAAGCAACTGAATCGCTGGGGCGGAGGGATATTGGGTTTTCTCGAAGTCTATCTTATCATGTTTATTATATTATATATAGCTGCCATGCTGCCAATGGATTCCATCCAGAAACCATTAACTGGCTCATTTCTGGCAGAATCGATCGTGAAACATACGCCGTTCCTTTCCGAGCAAGTGAAGGAACTTTGGTTTCATGATGTAAAACAATCTTAATGTCAGTATAAGAGGGCCTGCCTCCCGTGTTCAAAGTCCTGGATTCCTATACTTTGAACACGGGGGAGGCCCCTTTTTATGTAGCGGCATGTAACTTCATTCTATTTGATTCGAAGGTTAAGAACCTGACTGCTTGTACTTTACCTCCAAGAAAGGTATCTTTAAGAAAGTGAACATGGGACACCCTACTAATTTTTTCGGCGGTGAATTAAATGACAATTAATAAAAAAGATATCATTAAACTATTAGAAAAAATTGCAATATATATGGAACTAAAAGGAGAGAACCCGTTTAAGGTTTCAGCTTTCCGAAAGGCAGCGGGCGCCTTGGAAACGGATGACCGGAGCCTGACGGAGATCGAAGATTTTACCGCTTTGAATGGAATCGGGAAAGGAACGGCATCCGTCATCGAAGAGTATATAAATGAAGGGAAATCGACTGTACTTGAAGAGCTTCAGGAGCAGGTGCCAAAAGGATTGATTCCGCTTCTGCAGCTTCAAGGTTTGGGCGGTAAGAAAATTGCCAAGCTTCATAAAGAGCTGCATGTCAAAGATGTGAATGATCTTAAAATCGCCTGTGAGGAAGGCAGGGTCGCGGCGCTTGCCGGTTTCGGCAAAAAAACGGAAGAGAAGATCCTGTCTGCAATTGCCGAGGCTGGTTCAAGGCCAGATCGGCTCCCCCTAGCCTTCATGAGACCGATTGCGGCTGATATTGAAACGGCCCTTGCTAACATGGATTACATCATCCGTTCTTCCAGGGCGGGCAGCATCCGGCGTATGAGGGAAACAATCAAGGACCTCGATTTTATCATTTCGACAGATCATCCCGAAGAGGTTAAGAATCAACTGCTTGCAATAAAAGGGATAAAACAGGTGATTGCGGCCGGTGATACAAAAGTATCGGTCGTGCTTGATTATGAATATGACATTTCTGTCGATTTCCGAATCGTTAAGGATAAGGAATTCATCACGACACTTCATCATTTTACAGGTTCGAAGGATCACAATGTGCGGATGCGCCAGCTTGCTAAAGATCGCGGAGAGAAAATCAGCGAATATGGGGTGGAAGTGACTGAAACCGGTGATGTATTGACGTTTGAAACGGAAGAACAATTTTATAATCATTTTGGCCTTCCTTTCATTCCCCCAGAACTGCGTGAAGACGGAACGGAAGTGGAGCATTATGATGCTAATGAACCTCTCATATCTTTAGAGGCCATTAAAGGTGATCTGCATATGCATACGACATGGAGTGATGGTGCTCATACGATTGAAGAAATGATTGAAGCATGCCGTGCAAAAGGGTATCGATATATGGCCATCACCGATCATTCGCAATATCTGAAAGTGGCGAACGGCTTGACCGCTGAACGTTTACGTGAACAAAAACGGATCATCCATGAACTTAATGAAAAATACACTGACTTTACCGTTCTTTCCGGGATAGAGATGGATATACTTCCTGATGGGACACTTGATTATGACGATGAGCTGCTTGCAGAGATGGATTTGGTCATTGCATCGATTCACTCAAGCTTTTCACAGCCTCGGGAAACGATCATGGAGCGCTTAAAAACGGCTCTGAATAATCCGCATGTAGATATCATTGCACATCCAACGGGAAGGATCATCGGCAGACGAACCGGATATGATGTGGATATAGAAATGCTGATCGAACTGGCCCGTGAAACGAATACGGCCTTGGAATTGAATGCGAATCCGAACCGATTGGATTTGGCACCTCCGCATCTGCGCAAGGCTCAGGAAGCAGGCGTTCCGATCGTGATCAATACGGATGCCCACAGCATCGACATGCTTGAACATATGCCTGTGGGTGTCTCGTCAGCCAAAAAGGGCTGGATTAAAGAATCCAGGGTTCTTAATGCAAGGGATACGGATGGCTTTTTGGCGTTTTTAAAGAGAAATGATTAACTATTTGTCCATAAATAAGGAGGAGCTTTAACTCCATGCATAATAAAGCTTTAAAGACATTGGAATTTCATAAAATAAAAGAACAATTAATCTCACACGCATCCTCATCCATAGGAAAAGAAAAGGCGGAGCAATTGATGCCTTCCACGGATTTTGAAGAAGTGTCGAGATGGCAGGAAGAAACAGATGAGGCTGCCAAAATCGTAAGGTTGAAAGGTAACTTGCCATTGGGCGGAATTTTCGATATCCGTCCGCATGCAAAAAGGGCACAGATTGGCGGTATGCTCTCACCGATGGAATTGATGGAACTTGCGAGTACGATTCGTGCCGGCAGGATCTTAAGCCGTTTCTTCGAAGAACTGGCAGAGCAGGAGATTGATGTTCCGCTTTTAGCCGAATATATCGATTCCCTACATCCATTGATTGATTTGCAGCAGGAAATTACGTATGCAGTAAGCGAACATGGCGAAGTGATGGATTCTGCCAGCGACAAGCTTCGTACCCTAAGAAACCAAATTCGGACGAATGAAAGTCGTGTAAGGGAAAAACTGGAAAGTATGATCCGTTCTTCCAATGCATCAACCATGTTATCCGATGCCATCATCACCATCCGGAATGATCGATTCGTCATCCCGGTAAAACAGGAATACCGCAGTGTGTATGGAGGGATCATTCATGATCAATCATCATCAGGGCAGACGTTGTTCATTGAACCTCAAGCAATCGTTCAGCTGAATAATGTCCTGCAGGAAACCCGAGTGAAGGAAACGCAGGAAATAGAACGGATATTGATCGAACTATCGGAAAAAGTCGGTGCGTTCACCCCTGAATTGCTTCATAATGTCAAAGTGCTGGCACAAATCGATTTCCTTGTCGCCAAGGCAAAATATGCAAAAGCGATAAAAGGTTCCAAGCCGATTCTGAATAATGAGGGACGCGTGAAATTATTCAAAGCGAAACACCCGCTCATTCCGAATGATGTCGTCGTGGCCAATGATATTTTTCTTGGTGATGAATTTACGACAATCGTCATCACCGGTCCGAATACAGGTGGTAAGACGGTTACCCTGAAAACGATTGGCCTCTGTACGTTAATGGCCCAGTCCGGTCTGCAGATCCCTGCACTGGATGGTTCCGAAACGGCTGTGTTTTCCTCTGTTTTTGCCGATATAGGCGATGAACAGTCGATTGAACAAAGCTTAAGTACATTTTCTTCGCATATGGTCAATATTGTCGATATCCTTAAGCATGTCGATTATGACAGTCTTGTTTTATTCGATGAGCTTGGAGCGGGAACTGACCCACAGGAAGGTGCAGCTTTGGCCATTTCCATTTTGGATGAAGTGTATAAGCGCGGAGCACGTGTGATTGCAACGACACATTACCCGGAATTAAAAGCGTATGGATATGATCGGGAAGGCGTCATAAATGCAAGCGTCGAATTTAATGTGGAAACCTTGAGTCCCACCTATAAACTTTTAATTGGTGTACCAGGGCGGAGTAATGCGTTTGAAATTTCCAAGCGCCTTGGTTTGGAAGAAAACGTGATCAGCAACGCCCGCGGCCATATCGGTGAGGATACGAATAAAGTTGAAAATATGATAGCGTCCCTTGAAGACAGCCGCAAGAAGGCTGAAGAAGAAGAATTGGAAGCCAAGAATCACCTGAAACAGGCGGAAATTCTTCATAAAGACCTTCAAAAGCAAATTGATGAGTACCATCAAGAACGGGATGCGATGGTTGAAAAGGCAGCAAAAGAGGCAGCGGCAATCGTTGAAAATGCACAAAGGGAAGCGGAAGCGATCATTGCCGACTTACGTAAACTGCGACTTGAAAAGCATGCCGATGTTAAAGAGCATGAACTGATCGATGCAAAAAAACGGCTTGAAGAAGCAGCGCCTAAAGTGAAAAAAACAACAAATAAAGCTGCGAGGCCGCTGGATAAAAGCTTGAAACCTGGAGATGAAGTAAAGGTCGTAAGCTTTGGTCAAAAAGGTCACTTGATTGAGAAGGTCTCAAATAATGAATGGCAGGTTCAGATTGGCATCATGAAAATGAAAGTGAAGGAGTCTGACCTGGAATTCATCAAGAGCACAAAAGTAAAAGAAACAAAGCCGCTTACCACGATCAAAGGCCGCGATTATCACGTTAGCGTCGAACTTGACCTTCGTGGAGAACGCTTTGAAAATGCCATATCAAGAGTGGAAAAATACGTTGATGATGCTCTTTTGGCCGGTTATTCGAGTGTCTCCATCATTCATGGTAAAGGGACGGGTGCTCTTCGGTCCGGGGTCCAGGAATACTTGAAAAATCACCGCTCTGTCAAAAGGATTCGCTTCGGCGAAGCCGGTGAAGGCGGAACAGGTGTTACGGTGGTGGAATTTAAATAAAGGAAAGCGGTCATTCCGGCAATTCAGCCAAGCCGGGTGGCTAGTTACCATTCGGGAGTTGGACCATGGAGAATATGTGGGAAAATGAATATGTATATATAGCTGCTCGTTACAGTGTCGTTATTCTGTGCATGATTGTTTTTTTAGCCATTTTTGAACTTGTCACAAAGTACAAGAACTGGGAGGAGATCAAACAGGGAAACCTTTCTGTCGCGTTGGCAACAGGTGGTAAAATTTTTGGGATCGCCTATGTATTCCAACAGTCCATTCTCCATCAGAATTCGCTTCTTACCATGATTGGCTGGGGCGTCTACGGTTTTGTCCTGCTGCTGATCGGTTATTTCATTTTTGAATTTATGACTCCTGGATTTAAAATAGATGAAGAAATACAAAAAGATAATCGGGCAGTTGGATTCCTATCGATGATCATATCAATCGCATTATCTTTTGTCATCGGCGCCGGAATTTCTTAATGCCCTTCATGAGAGGGAGTAAGCTGTGGAGAAACTTGCAAAAGTCTTAATTGTTTGTTGCGGAATCTTTTTTCTGTTTGGAATCATTTATATGACATTGTTCAACTGAAGCGGCCAGTGTGCCGCTTCTTTTATTTGGTTCTATTAAAAAAAATCGGGGGCCATGTATAATAATAATGGTCAAATAGACTTTTGAAGAGGAGGAGGAATATGGATCAGTCCAAATGGATACAGAAGATTGAAGAATTATCGCTGAATGCTTTACCCGCCATGCAAACACAAATCTATGATGGATGGGTTATCCGATTTGCGGATGGATATACGAAAAGGGCGAATTCCATCACCCCCATCTATCCATCGAATGAAAATGTGAAAAAGAAAATTTCGAATTGTGAACAATTATATTTTGCAAGGAATGATAAGGCCGTGTACAAAGTGACTCCACAGGCAAACCCTATCAACTTGGATCGTGTGCTGGAAGAGTCTGGGTATGCCCTTGAAGGAACAACAAGTGTCCAGGTATTGAATTTGGCAGATACAGAGTCACCGAATGAAACCAATGTCATAAAGTATGATCATTTACATGATGAATGGTTTCACGATTTCTGCCAGCTTAGTAATATTGATGATCATGATCAAACCATCCTGAAAAAGATGTTAGGGAATATCATTCCAAAAACATGCTTTATGTTGTTGACTGATGAAGGTGGAACCGTTACAGCAAGTGGACTGGGTGTTTTGGAAGACGAATACATAGGCCTGTACAATATCATTACCCATGAAAACTTTCGAAACCAAGGCAATGGTGCAATACTCGTTCGTAATCTATTGCATTGGGGTAAAGAAAATGGAGCAAAAAATGCTTATCTTCAGGTGATAGAAACGAACGCACCTGCTTTAAGCTTATACGGAAAATTGGGGTTTGAAGAAAAATATAAGTATTGGTATAGAATTAAAACCAAGAAGTAGAATGCCTCTTTTCAGTAGACGACAAAAGAGGATCGGAATGCTCTCCCCGATCTGTGATTTTAAAGAAAATTTGAATATCCTTTATTTTTTTCTTGAGGGGTTGTGAAATTTGAGCGTTGATTTCCACTCCAGGCACTCGCTTTCCGCGGGCGGTCGGGAGCCTCCTCGGCACGCCTGCGGGGTCTCCCTGCCACGCTTTTCTGCAGGAGTCTCGTATCTTCCGTTCCAATCAACTTTGTGTTTTAAAAGAAAAAACTGCAGGCCAGGCTCATCTAAACCATGTTTAAGACTAGTTTATCCTTCATGTTTTTTTAACTATAATCCTCAATCGATTGAAGAAATTTGCGACACTCCTGCCGAATAACTGGCTAGACGAGACACCGCAGACGCTTGCGTCGAGGAGGCTTGGCAGACTGTCGGCGGAAAGGGAGCGGATTTCTGAAATCAACTGGAACTTTTTTTAAAGAAATATTGTAGGGAAACTGGCTCTCCTTCTCCAATTCGTCTTCAGTCTTGCGGTCCCATCAATTTTCCGGCAAAAGGAGTTCCGAATTGCTCTCGCCCCGAACCAAAATTTTAAAAGTAAACTAGATTATTCTTCATATTTTTACAGTATTCCTTAAAGGATGGAAGAGATTTGCGACACTCCTGCCGAATAACTGGCTAGCCGAGGGCCCACAGGCGATTGCTTTGATGAGGCTTGGCAGACAGTCAGCGGAAAGGGAGCGGATTTCCGAAAGAGGGTATGTGTAATGATTTCCACTCCAGGCACTCGCTTTCCGCGGGCGGTCGGGGAGCCTCCTCGGCACGCCTGCGGGGTCTCCCCTAGACACGCTTTTCCCGCAGGAGTCTTGTACCTTCCGTTCCAATCACTGGAACTTTTTTAAAAGAAAAAAATGAGGGTAAAAGGGTTGTCTACATTCTGAAAGGAGTATAGCCACTCCTTTTTTTGTTTCCCTTTTTATATGTCCTATTCCAACATTCCCTGTAGTTGGAATAGGACATATATACTATCCAGCCTTTAATCGTAAGGTCTTTATACTCTGAAATTCGGCAATTGTAAGAAAATCCCGATTGTATTATAATGATTAAGAGTATTGAGAATATTCAGAAGGAGGGGGCAAATGAGCAATAAGCCATGGCAAGCTATTTATCCGGAACAGATACCCGCTGTTTTGTCGTACGAAGATAAACCTCTTTATTCTTTTTTGAAGGAATCAGCCGAGGAATTCCCTGATAAAGTATCGATTCATTTCCAGGGAAAAGAATTAACTTTCCGGGAAGTGCATGAATCTGCTTTAAAGTTTGCAGCCTATTTAAAAAGTATCGGACTTCAAAAAGGCGAACGCGTTGCCGTCATGCTACCTAACTGCCCTCAGGGTGTCATAAGCTTTTTTGGGATATTGATGGCCGGAGGAGTCGTGGTTCAAACGAACCCAACCTATACTGAACGTGAATTAGAATATCAAATGAAAGATTCCGGAGCGAAAATGATTTTAGTGATGGATATTTTATTTCCCCGTGTTTCTGCAGTGGCATCAAGAACGGATATTGAACATATAATTGTAACCGCTATCAAGGAATATTTACCTTTCCCGAAAAATCTTATCTATCCTTTTATTCAAAAAAAGCAATACGGCATTGTCATCAATGTGGAGCATGAAGGGAATCATCATTTATTTTCCGAAATCATGAAACGAAAGATCACTGAAGAAGTCGACACTGTGCCGATCGATGTCAATAATGACCTTGCCCTTTTGCAATATACAGGTGGGACAACTGGCTTTCCCAAAGGGGTCATGCTTACTCATAAGAACTTGCTGGCAAATACGAAAATGTGCAATGCATGGCTTTACAAAAATAAGCGCGGTGAGGAAAGGATCCTTGCGATTCTGCCTTTCTTCCATGTGTACGGTATGACTACGGTCTTGGTTCTTTCCGTCATGGAAGGGAACACCATGATCATCATGCCGAAGTTTGATGTCGAAGCGACGCTTAAAACCATCCAAAAACAGAAACCGACCATGTTTCCAGGAGCGCCAACGATGTATATCGGCCTCTTGAACCATCCGGATATCGCTAAATATGATCTTTCTTCCATCAATGCCTGTATTAGCGGTTCTGCATCTTTGCCCTTAGAGGTTCAAGAGCAGTTTGAGAAAATTACCGGCGGGAAGCTAGTTGAAGGCTATGGACTTTCAGAAACCTCACCTGTGACACATGCTAATTTCATTTGGGATCAGCCGCGTGTAAAAGGAAGCGTTGGACTGCCGTGGCCGGACACTGACTCGGCGATTCTGTCCCTGGAATCCAATGAAGAGCTTCCTCCGAATGAAATAGGCGAGATTGCCATAAAAGGACCACAGGTAATGAAAGGTTATTGGAACCGTCCGGATGAAACGGAAAAAACCTTTAAAAATGGCTGGCTGCTTACTGGCGATCTGGGTTATATGGATGAGCAGGGGTTCTTTTATGTCGTCGAGAGGAAAAAGGATACAATCATTGCAGGTGGTTTCAATATATATCCACGTGAGGTGGAAGAGGTGCTATACGAGCATGAGGCCATACAGGAAGTAGTTGTGGCAGGCATCCCTGACCCTTATCGAGGAGAGACCGTCAAGGCCTATGTCGTCCTGAAAAAAAATGCCAAGGTCACTGAAGAGGAATTGAATGAATTTGCCAGAAAGAACCTGGCTTCGTATAAGGTGCCGCGAAGCTATGAATTCAGGGATGAACTTCCTAAAACGACGATAGGGAAGATCCTGAGAAGAGTCCTTATCGAGGAAGAAAAGAAAAAAATATCCGAGGAAAGAAAAGAAGCTTAAACAAGCACCCCCTTTTAACGGAGCAGCGGAAGAGGGCTCCGTTTTGCAGAACAGCTGGACAAGCTATGGATGGTGGCTGTACAATGAACAGAAGTGAAATGTCAGGAGCCTTATATAAGGTTTTGCTTGACAGTAAAGGGTCATCATTTTATGATAGAAATATGAATGATGGTTCATTCATTTTTCTGAAAGGGGACATCCAGTGAAAAGCAACAGACCAAAGTATAATCAAATTATTGATGCGGCCGTTATTGTCATTGCCCAAAACGGTTACTATCAAGCCCAAGTATCCAAAATCGCCAAACAGGCAGGCGTAGCGGATGGCACCATTTATCTTTATTTTAAAAATAAAGAAGATATCTTAATATCATTATTCCATGAAAAGATGGGGTATTTTGTGGAACAGATCGAAGAAGAGATAAAAGGAAAGACCACTGCTTCGGAAAAACTGCATGTGCTCATCCAAAAACATTTTCAAAACCTTTCAGAAGACGTGAATTTAGCAATTGTCACTCAGTTGGAATTAAGACAGTCGAATAAAGAATTGCGCCTTAGAATCAATGATGTGTTAAGAGGGTATTTAAATTTAATCGATCAGATCATTATAGAAGGAAAAGAGAACGGCGAATTCCTGCCTGATTTAAATAATTTACTTGCCAGGCAGATGATTTTTGGAACGATTGATGAAACTGTGACGACTTGGGTCATGAATGAGCAAAAGTATTCGCTTCCTTACCTTGCACCAGACGTTCACCGCCTGCTGATTGGCGGCTGTGGCCTGAAAAGTTAACGATTTAAATAGAGGATGGCTAGCCATCCTCGAAAGAATCGGTTAATTCAACTTCCAGCTTTAACAGGAAGTGATACATAGAGAATTATCAAAAAAGTTTGACTATCATGCCTGGAGGGATTGATATGGAATATCTTAAGCTTTCTGTCGAAAATCATGTGGCTTTTATAACGATTGATCATGCACCAGCAAATGCACTTTCTTCGGCTATCATCGGAGAGCTTTCACAGGCATTCGATCAAATTGGGAAAGACGAAGCCGTACGGGTTGTCCTTCTTCATGGTGAAGGAAGATTCTTCTCTGCAGGAGCGGACATTAAAGAGTTTACGGAAGTGAAAAACGGGAAAGCTTTCGAGAAGCTGACCAAGAATGGTCAATCTGTATTTGAGAAAATCGAATCTTTTCCAAAACCGGTCATTGCAGCCATCCATGGTGCGGCGCTTGGCGGAGGATTGGAGCTGGCTATGGCCTGCCACATCCGTTTGGTCACCGAAAGGGCTAAACTTGGTTTGCCTGAGCTGCAGTTGGGCTTAATCCCCGGATTTGCTGGGACCCAACGTCTTCCTCGTTACGTAGGCATGGCAAAGGCAGCTGAAATGCTGTTTACAAGTGAACCGATTTCAGGCACCGAAGCTGTGCAATGCGGATTGGCGAATCATGCCTTCACGGATGAAGAACTGATTCCAAAAGCTAAGGATCTAGCCAATAAAATTGCCAAGAAGAGCCCACTGGCATTAAAGGCGGCCATTGAGTTATTGAATTATTCCAAGCATGATTCCTACCATAAAGGTGTGGAAAGGGAAGCTGCCCTCTTTGGTCAGGCTTTCGATACTGCCGATGCACAAGAAGGAATCGCCGCTTTCATTGAAAAAAGGGAAGCTGTATTCAAAGGGAAATGATGTTTCGGTTTAAATAACTATTTTTATATATCATGCAGGATTATGGTGAAATCTGTAGAACATTACTATATATCAATAAAATTCATAATCTTCAAAACTCAAATTATTCGGGAGGTATTATCGTGAACATTTATGTACTGCTGAAAAGAACATTTGATACAGAAGAAAAAATTACACTATCCAACGGGAAAATCAATGAGGATGGGGCAGAATTCATCATTAATCCATACGATGAGTATGCAGTTGAAGAAGCAATCCAGGTGCGTGATGCACAAGGCGGCGAAGTAACGGTTATTTCTGTCGGAACAGAAGAGGCTGAAAAGCAATTACGCACAGCGTTGGCAATGGGTGCTGACAAAGCTGTATTGATAAATATAGAAGACGACATAGAAAATGGTGACCAATTCACGACTGCCAAAATTATTGGCGAATACTTAAAAGATAAAAATGCAGATCTAATCATTGCAGGGAACGTTTCAATCGATGGCGGCTCTGGTCAAGTGGGACCACGCGTTGCCGAAATTTTGGGAATTCCTTATATTACAACCATTACTAAATTGGACATAGAAAATGGAAATGTAAGCGTTATCCGTGATGTCGAAGGGGACTCTGAAACGATCGAAGCCTCTCTTCCATTATTGGTGACAGCGCAACAAGGGCTAAATGAGCCACGTTATCCTTCATTGCCAGGAATCATGAAGGCAAAGAAAAAACCGCTTGAAGAATTGGAATTGGATGACCTGGATTTGGAAGAGGACGATGTTGAGGCCAAAACAAAAACGATTGAAATTTACCTTCCTGCTAAAAAAGAAGCTGGAAAAGTTTTGGACGGGGAAATCAGTGCTCAAGTTACCGAGCTTGTTCAGTTATTACGCAGTGAAGCAAAAGTGATTTAATCGATACGGTACATCTCAAAACAACAACACACGACAAAAAGAAAAATAGAGCACAGGAGGTTTTTATAAATGGCTAGAAAGTTTCTTGTATTGGGCGAAGTTCGTGATGGTTCACTAAGAAATGTATCATTTGAAGCTATCGGTGCGGCTAAGCTTGCAGCGGATGGCGGGGAAATTGTTGGTGTTTTAGTTGGTGACAGTGTTCAGAATTTAGGTAATGAAATGATCCAGTATGGTGCAGACCGGGTTATTGCAGTCGAAAATGATCAATTGAAACAATATACTTCAGATGGATATGCGCAAAGCTTGCTTGCCGTCATCGAGCAGGAAAAGCCGGAAGGAATTTTCTTTGGGCATACAGCCTTAGGAAAAGACCTTGCACCTAAATTGGCTGGAAAACTTGAATCAGGATTGATTTCCGACGTTACATCCATTGAAGAAGAAGGCGGAAATATCGTTTTCACCCGCCCGATATATTCTGGTAAAGCATTTGAAAAGAAAATTGTTACAGCTGGCGTGATTTTCGCGACAATCCGTCCGAACAATATCGAACCATTAGCGAAAGATGAGTCCCGCTCTGGTGATGTTTCTACATTAAGTGTGGATATTAAGGACTTACGGACAATCATTAAGGATGTTGTTAGAAAAGCCAGTGAAGGGGTGGACCTTTCAGAAGCGAAAGTAATCATCGCGGGTGGCCGTGGCGTGAAAAGTGAAGATGGTTTTGAACCATTAAAGGAACTGGCACAGGTTCTTGGCGGAGCGGTAGGAGCTTCCCGGGGAGCATGTGATGCAGACTATTGCGATTACTCATTACAAATCGGGCAAACGGGTAAAGTCGTAACACCTGATCTTTATATCGCCTGCGGAATTTCCGGTGCGATCCAGCATTTAGCGGGAATGTCCAATTCCAAGGTTATCGTTGCCATCAATAAAGACCCGGAAGCTAACATATTCAATGTGGCTGATTATGGAATTGTCGGAGATCTTTTCGAAGTCGTTCCATTACTTACGGAAGAATTCAAAAAACTTAAAGTTAACGCGTAATAGAAATAATACAGATGAGGGGCAAGACATTCGGCATGAGCCGATACATGTCTTGCCCCTTTGTTTGCGCTAATGGGGAGGGTTTTTGGCCTGCATAGTTACTCTTTTTTTGGACATCCTACCACTGAAGCAAAATATTAGCATCGATTTGAGCAACAGTGGTATACTGTTTTTAGTTATTTGAGTAAATTTGAGGAGGAAATATATATGGCTATTGTAAATGCAACTGACCAAACTTTCACAACAGATACTAGCGAAGGTGTCGTTCTTGTAGACTTTTGGGCTCCATGGTGTGGACCTTGTAAAATGATCGCTCCTGTTCTTCAAGAGCTTGATACTGAAATTGGCGATACAGCAAAAATCGTAAAAGTGGATGTAGATGAAAACCAAGAAACAGCTGGAAAATTCGGTGTGATGAGCATCCCGACATTAATCGTCCTTAAAGACGGTGAAGTGGTCGATAAGGTTGTTGGTTTCCAACCTAAAGAAGCACTTGCTGAACTTATTGCAAAACACGCGTAATAGTAAGATAGCTAAAAAAAGCTTCAAGTCTGCGGACTTGAAGCTTTTTTCGCTATCTTGATATATAATGATTGTAAAAAAGGGAGAACAGGAGGCTGAATGCATGAATCAACAAATAAAGAATAAACTTGCCCTTCTTCCCGATCAACCTGGTTGTTATTTAATGAAAGATCGTCAGGGAACGATTATATATGTAGGCAAAGCGAAAGTGTTGAAGAATCGTGTCCGCTCTTACTTTACGGGATCTCACGACGGTAAAACATTTCGACTTGTGAACGAGATTGAGGATTTCGAATACATTGTCACCTCTTCCAATATCGAGGCTCTTATTTTAGAGTTGAACTTAATCAAAAAACATGACCCAAAATATAATGTCATGCTAAAGGATGATAAGACGTATCCTTTCATCAAGCTGACTGCGGAACGCCACCCGCGTCTAATCATTACGCGAAAAGTCAAAAAAGACAAAGGGAAATATTTCGGTCCTTATCCGAATGCATTTGCAGCTAACGAAACGAAAAAATTGCTCGACCGCATCTATCCCCTAAGAAAATGCAATACGTTACCGGATCGCGTTTGTCTCTACTATCACCTTGGTCAGTGCCTGGCCCCATGTGTATATGAAGTAGAGGAACAGGAATATAAAAAAATGGTCGATGATATCAACCGGTTCTTGAACGGCGGGCATACTGAAATAAAAAAAGAACTGACTGAAAAAATGCTGGAGGCATCGGAAGAACTCGATTTCGAGAGGGCCAAGGAGTTCCGTGACAAGATTGCCCACATCGATATTACGATGGAGAAGCAGAAAATGATGACGACCGATTTCATCGACAGGGATGTATTTGGCTTTGCCTATGATAAAGGCTGGATGTGCGTTCAGGTATTTTTTGTCCGGCAGGGTAAATTGATAGAAAGGGATGTTTCGCTTTTTCCGGTCTACGATGAACCCGAACAGGAACTTCTTACATTCCTCGGTCAGTTTTACGAGATTACGAACCATTTTAAACCAAAGGAAATCTTGCTGCCTGAATCTGTGGATGCCGAAATGGCCGAAGGGCTGCTTGGTGTCAAAACGATTCACCCGAAACGGGGAGCGAAAAAAGACATGCTTAAATTGGCGAATAAAAATGCCTCCATCGCCCTTCAGGAAAAATTCTCTTTGATTGAGAGGGATGAAGAAAGAACGATCAATGCGGTGGAAAACCTCGGGAAACAACTGGGTATCTACACCCCGCATCGAATTGAAGCTTTCGATAACTCCAATATCCAGGGAAGTGACCCCGTTTCCGCTTTAGTCGTGTTCATTGATGGGAAGCCGGAAAAAAGAGAGTACCGAAAATATAAGATCAAGACGGTCCAGGGACCTGATGATTATGAATCGATGCGTGAAGTGGTCAGAAGAAGGTATTCACGAGTATTGAAAGAAGGGCTGCCGCTTCCGGACTTGATCATCATTGATGGCGGAAAGGGACATGTCGAAGCGGTACGGGATATTCTGGAAAATGAATTAGGCTTGGATATTCCACTTTCAGGCCTCATTAAGGATGAAAAGCATAGGACCTCGCAATTGATGATCGGAAATCCGCTTGAACTTGTACCTCTTGATTCAAGGAGCCAGGAATTTTACCTATTGCAAAGAATTCAGGATGAAGTGCATCGGTTCGCGATTACGTTTCATCGCCAGCTACGCGGGAAAAATGCGGTTCACTCCCAGCTTGATGATATTCCAGGAGTCGGGGAAAAGCGAAGGAAGCAATTATTAAGGCATTTTGGATCATTGAAGAAAATCAAAGAGGCGACGGCCGAGGAAATCATGGAAGCTGGCATGCCAAAAGGGGTAGCCGAGGGAATCGTTAGAAAATTACAAGAATAATCTTGCTACCGATAAATCTCTATGCTATGATTAAAAGGAATTTTTAACTAGACAACTTAAAAGTGCTGATAGAGGTGCGGAATTCAAGAGTAAAAACCTGGAGAAGTATGAGCTTCCATGAAAGGTTTTGAAAGGGGACGCCGCCGAAGGAAGACAAGACTCATACCTTGTCCTCCTGGTCCGACATTTAATAAATGGCGGATTGTCAGGGTTTATACCCTGGAGAGCTATCTCACTGTGATTACAGTATTAAGATATGTGACCACAGCAATGAGATATTTCTCATTGCTTTTTTTATTGCCTAAAAAGTAGAGAGGGTGCATGAGGATGGCATTAATCGTTCAAAAATTCGGCGGAACATCCGTCGGTAGCGTAGAAAAAATCAAAAATGTTGCCAATCGGGTAATCGAGGAAGCGGAGAAAGGAAATGAGGTTGTCGTCGTTGTTTCAGCTATGGGGAAAACAACGGACCAATTGGTTTCCATGGCGCGTGATATTTCCGGATCCCCAAGCAAGAGGGAAATGGATATGCTATTGACGACTGGGGAACAGGTAACGATTTCCCTGTTAACGATGGCATTGATTGAAGAAGGACATGAAGCCATTTCGTATACCGGCTGGCAGGCTGGCATGCAAACGGAATCCGTTCATGGGAATGCCCGGATTTTAAACATCGATGCCACAAGGATCCAAGCCCAGCTTCAGGAGAAGAAAATAGTGGTCGTAGCCGGTTTCCAGGGTAACGATGCAAATGGGGAAATCACTACCTTAGGGCGAGGCGGTTCCGATACGACGGCAGTTGCCATCGCAGCAGCGCTTAATGCGGATAGATGCGATATTTATACAGATGTAACGGGTGTTTTCACAACGGACCCACGCTACATAAAAGGCGCGCGAAAACTCCAATCCATTTCTTACGATGAAATGCTGGAACTTGCCAACCTGGGGGCGGGCGTCCTTCACCCAAGGGCTGTCGAATATGCAAAAAATTATCAAATTCCGCTTGAAGTCCGTTCAAGCATGGAGAGAGAATCAGGTACGATCATAGAGGAGGAAGCAACTATGGAAGAAAACTTAATTGTACGCGGCATTGCTTTTGAAGACAGTATTACGAGGGTCACAATATATGGTTTGCCCCAATCACTTGGTGCATTATCCACGATCTTCACGACGCTTGCGAAAAACCGGATCAATGTGGACATCATCATTCAAAGCATGACTGCCGAGGATACGACGAATCTATCTTTTTCCACAAAAAGTGAAGATACGGAAGCGGCCTTGATCGTTCTGGAAAATAATAAAGAACAATTGGGATTCGACCGGGTCGAAACGGAGAGCGGATTGGCCAAAGTGTCCATCGTCGGTTCTGGTATGGTATCCAATCCGGGAGTGGCTGCCGAAATGTTTGAAGTGATGGCCAATACAGGCATCCAGGTGAAAATGGTCAGCACATCGGAAATTAAAGTTTCGACCGTCGTCAATGAAAAGGAAATGGTGAAGGCGGTTGAATCCCTTCATGAAGCATTTAAACTTGGTCAGCATGCAAATGTGCTAGCTTAAGTGTCAGGAGTCCAATAAAAAACAGACTTCCGGTAAAAAGGGTAAGTCTGTTTTCAGGGCTCATTAGATTGGATCTCTGGGATCCCATTGGATGGTGAATATCACTTTTTTTGCGCGGCGTTTGATTTCTTCCGTTGATTCGCTGAGGAATTTTTTTTGCAGTGAAAACTGCTCGGCAAGGAAACCGGCTTCAAGCTGGAAGTGACAATCAGGGTGTAAATCCAGGCGGCGGCTGATTATTTCACCCGTGAGGGATAATTCCATCTGGTGTTTCGTATACTTCAAGATTTCCAGATTGCCCCATCCAGCGCTTTGGAAAAATTCAATCACTTCCTGATCGCCCTTCAATGGGAATTTTCTTGCTAATTGTTTACCTGCCCAATAGAGGATTTGATTAGAGTCTTTTCCGAGAATATCGTTCAATAGAACTTCTCTGATTAATTCGTACCCGAAAGCTGGAACTTTGAATTCTTCAGTTTGAATTTCTTCCGTTTGAATCTCTTCTTCTATCGCAGCAGCAATATTTTTTTTCATAGTTTATCGCCTCTTTCTGTAAATCTATTATAAACGTATTTCTTTTGCAAATTATACTGTTTTTTATTTATTTAAATAGCAATTGGAAAAAAATGAGAAATTATACCGAGATATTAATAGTTAAATTAGAAATTTATTCAAAATATCATCTTGACAAACAAAAAACACCCAAGATAATCCAATAAAATCTATTCTGAAAAAGAGATTTCTTGTATCCGTTTTCTTGACGCACATAGAAGTCAGGAGTAAAATGGACATGTCACATAATTGTAAAGGAAGTATAGAGGAGTTTTTTGACTCTATACTGTATTTTCACGCGGAGATAAAAGGTAGCCACCAGTTTATCTTTGCATGATTTTTCACAAATTAAGGGGGGGCACTTAGTGGCAAAAAATCGTGAGTTTGGGAATCGCAGGCTTCATTCACTTCTAGGAGTAATTCCAATTGGTCTATTCCTAATTTTTCATTTATCTGTAAACTTTATGGCAACAAAAGGAGAAGAGACTTTTAATGGGGCAGTTCATTTAATTGAGTTTACGCCCGTGAAGATTTTGGTAGAATGGGTCGTCATCTATCTACCGCTCATTTTCCATGCTGTGTACGGAATCTATATTGCCTTTACAGCAAAAAACAATTTAGGCAGATTTAGTTTCTTCCGTAACTGGATGTTCATGCTACAACGCCTAACTGGAATCATAACGTTGATTTTCCTTGTTTGGCATATATGGGCAACTAGAATCCAAGCAGCTATGGGTGCTGAAGTTAACTTTGACATGATGGCAGAGATTTTCTCTAGTCCATTCATGATTGTGTTCTATATTGTTGGTATTATCTCGGCAATCTTCCACTTTGCTAATGGATTATGGTCATTTGCTGTGAGCTGGGGTCTTACAGTTTCACCAAGATCGCAAAGAATCATGACTTACTTTACATTGATCGTTTTCGTTCTTCTTTCTTATATCGGAATCAGCGCAATTTTCGCATTCGTATAAGAAGATAGAGTTCATTTATAAGAATTAGGAAAAACATAGCTTGGCTAATGGAAATAAGGGAGTGACAGAATTGGGTAAAGGTAAAATAGTTATCGTTGGTGGAGGTCTAGCTGGATTAATGGCTACGATCAAAGCAGCAGAGCTGGGACAACAGGTTGATTTATTTTCTTTAGTGCCTGTTAAACGCTCTCACTCAGTTTGTGCCCAAGGCGGAATCAACGGGGCAGTAAATACAAAAGGTGAAGGGGATTCTCCATATATCCACTTCGACGATACAGTTTATGGCGGAGATTTCTTGGCTAACCAACCGCCGGTTAAAGCGATGTGCGAAGCAGCACCATCAATCATTCATATGTTTGACCGTATGGGTGTTATGTTCAACCGTACTCCGGAAGGTCTTCTTGATTTCCGTCGTTTCGGTGGCACTCAACATAGCCGTACAGCATTCGCTGGTGCGACAACTGGACAGCAATTACTTTACGCATTGGATGAGCAGGTTCGCCGTTATGAAGTTGAAGGCCTTGTAACGAAATATGAAGGCTGGGAATTCCTTGGAGCTGTTATCGATGATGAGCAAACAGCACGCGGTATCGTAGCACAAAACCTGACTTCAATGGAAATCAAATCATTCCCTGGAGACGCAGTCATCATGGCGAGCGGCGGCCCTGGAATCATTTTCGGTAAATCAACGAACTCAATGATCAATACAGGTTCAGCAGCTTCCATCGTTTATCAGCAAGGTGTTAATTATGCTAATGGTGAGTTCATTCAAATTCACCCGACAGCAATCCCTGGCGATGACAAACTTCGTCTAATGAGTGAATCCGCTCGTGGTGAAGGTGGACGTATCTGGACATATAAAGACGGGAAACCTTGGTATTTCCTTGAAGAAAAATACCCTGCTTATGGTAATCTGGTACCTCGTGATATCGCGACTCGTGAAATCTTCGACGTATGTATGAACATGAAGCTTGGCATTAATGGTGAAAACATGGTTTACCTGGATCTATCACATAAAGATCCTAAATTACTTGATATTAAACTTGGCGGAATCATTGAAATCTACGAGAAATTCATGGGTGAAGATCCTCGTAAAGTTCCAATGAAAATTTTCCCTGCCGTTCACTATTCTATGGGCGGACTTTGGGTTGATTATGACCAAATGACTAACATCAAAGGTTTATTCGCTGCAGGTGAGTGCGATTATTCACAACATGGCGGTAACCGTCTTGGTGCCAACTCACTTCTTTCTGCAATCTATGGTGGTTCAGTCGCTGGACCGAATGCCGTTAAATATATTGAAGGCCTTGCTAAAACTTCAGAATCCATTCCTTCTTCATTGTATGAAGGGTACGAAAAACAAGAACAAGAGAAATGGAATGAAGTCATGTCTCTTGATGGTAACGAAAATGCGTACATCCTTCACAAAGAACTTGGTGAGTGGATGACACAGCATGTTACTGTAGTTCGTTACAATGACAAGCTGAAAGAAACGGATAACAAGATTCTTGAGCTGATGGAACGTTACAAGAAAATTAACATCAATGACACGGCAAAATGGAGTAACCAAGGAGCTGCATTCACTAGACAGCTGCAAAACATGATGCAATTGGCCCGTGTAATCACAATTGGTGCGTTAAACCGTGATGAAAGCCGCGGAGCGCATTACAAACCTGATTTCCCAGAACGTAATGATGAGGAATTCATGAAAACTACTATGGCAACATTCAAAGGCTTGGATCAAGCACCTGAATTCCATTATGAAGATATTGATGTATCACTGATCGCACCGCGTAAACGTGACTACACTACGAAACACTAAAGAGGGGGAGCAAAAAAATGGTTGAAACTAAATCTGAGACTAAAACAGTCCGTTTTATAATCACTCGTCAAGATACACCGGATTCAGCTCCTTATGATGAGGAATTCGAATTAGCGTACCGTCCGAATATGAACGTAATTTCCGCTCTAATGGAAATTCGTCGTAATCCAGTAACGGTACAAGGCAAGCACACTACAGCAATCGCATGGGACATGAACTGTCTTGAAGAGGTATGTGGTGCTTGTTCAATGGTTATCAATGGTAAACCAAGACAATCATGTACAGCTCTTATCGATCAATTGGAGCAGCCGGTTCGTCTAGCACCAATGCGTACATTCCCTGTTGTTCGTGACCTGCAAGTCGATCGCAGCCGTATGTTCGACTCATTGAAAAAGGTAAAAGCATGGATTCCAATCGATGGAACGTACAACCTTGGACCAGGACCGCGTATGCCAGAAAAGAAACGTCAATGGGCTTACGAGTTATCTAAATGTATGACTTGCGGTGTATGTTTGGAAGCTTGTCCGAACGTAAACAGCAATTCAGACTTCATTGGGCCACAACCATTATCACAAGTTCGTTTATTCAATGCACATCCAACTGGTGCAATGAACAAAGCTGAACGTTTAAATACGATCATGGGTGATGGAGGACTTGCAAACTGCGGTAACTCACAAAACTGCGTGCAGTCTTGCCCTAAAGGCATTCCATTAACGACTTCGATTGCTGCGTTGAACCGTGATACTACGATCCAACAATTCCGTAACTTCTTCGGCAGTGATGAAGTTTAATCATGAACATGAAAGAACCTGTATCTTATGATATGGGTTCTTTTTTTCATTGTTTTACATACACAGGCTTGGTTGGGAATCGAGAGAATCATAAACGATTGATAGCTGGGGTTGAAGTGTAAATCCGGCACCAGGCCAACTGTGAAGGATTTGTGAAGTGAGCTTGATAATTTACCCTGCTTTCAATAGAAAATCCTTTTCATTATCGTTGTTTTCTTATAAAATGAGTGAATAGTCATTCAATTCAGAAAGGGTGTGCACAAGTTGGGCAAAATATCATATATCGATAATATAACGGAGTGGATCAATGATTTTTCTTTTAAACATGAGATTAAGATCCGCTTTTCGGAAACTGATATGTTTGGGCACTTGAATAACACGATTCCTTTTACTTATTTTGAGGAAGCTCGGATTGAGTATTTCAACAGTATGGGGTTCATGAAGGATTGGACCTCGGCTGAATGCGGTGAGATGCCGGTTGTTGCCAATTTACAGTGTGATTACCTTAAGCAGATGTTTTTCAATGATCAATTGACAATCCATGTGAAAGCTGACCATATCGGAAATTCTTCAGTGGACCTACACTATATGGGGACTAAACAAGATGGTTCCATTTGTTTAACGGGCAGGGGGACGATTGTACAAGTGTCCAAGGCCACCGGGAAGCCGGTACCTTGGACGGAAGACATGAAGCGTTCGATGCTGTATACTGTGCTGGAACATTCCTAAAAATATTTCCATTTAGACAAGTAAAAGAGTCACTCCATTGCCCCAGCCGACATACTATATCTTGACTAAATAGACACCCACTCCGGGTTTTATGCTGGTGAAGGCAAGGAGGGTAACATTACTTGAAGGAGAACGAATTCACTCATAAGCCATTACTCACCAAAAGAGAAAAAGAAGTATTTGAGTTACTAGTACAAGACAAAACAACAAAAGAAATCGCAGGTGAATTGTTTATTAGCGAAAAAACAGTTCGAAACCATATTTCGAATGCGATGCAGAAGCTTGGAGTTAAAGGACGTTCGCAGGCAGTCATAGAACTCCTTCGTATGGGAGAACTTAAGCTTTAATGTGTTAACTCTACGTAAGCCTTATAAATAATTTCTCTCCCGTTCATTGGCAGCATATAAGGAAGGGCAAAACAATTTGGTTGTTTTGACTTCTTTGGATGCTGCTTATTTTTATGGTGGGGTTTCATTATGATTCCAGTCAATCAATCTTGAAAATCATTTCACTTTCATCCAAAATGGTAGTATGATAAGTTTCATGAAGTGGGGAGCTGTGTTTATGGATGAAGAGAAGCAGGTGGCATATGTAGCCGATATCGAGAAGGAATTGCGCTATGTATCGTCATGGCTTAAGCAAAGGGGAAGAGAAATTCTCCATGATTATAAAATTACCATTCCTCAATTCGTGGCTTTGCAATGGCTTTTTGAATCAGGGGACATGACGATTGGCGAATTGTCTACGAAGATGTTTCTCGCTTTCAGTACAACGACGGACCTGATTGACCGCATGGAGAAACATCAGCTTGTCCAGCGTGTCAGGGATGAAAAGGATCGGCGTGTGGTTCGAATTCACCTTCTTGAAGAAGGCGAACGGATAATCGAAGAAGTGATTAATAAACGGAGGCAGTACTTGAGTGGCGTGTTAGTCAATTTTAACGAATCTGACATCATGTCCCTCAAAGGGATTCTAGTAAAACTACATCAAGAAATGAAAGAAAAATGAGGCGAGTTTTTTGAAACAACCGATAGGCATCATTGATTCAGGAGTAGGCGGCTTGACAGTAGCTAAAGAAGTCATGCGTCAGCTTCCAAATGAAAATATAATTTACTTAGGTGATACAGCAAGATGCCCATATGGGCCGAGGACAAAAAAAGATGTCCAAACCTTCACATGGCAAATGACGAGATTTTTGATGAAGAAGGATATAAAAATGTTGATCATCGCTTGCAATACAGCGACTGCAGCTGTATTGGATGAAATCAGGGCTATACTTCCGATTCCTGTGTTGGGTGTCATACACCCAGGGGCAAGGGCGGCATTGAAAGTTTCTGATTCCTTGCATATTGGAGTTATCGGTACGGAAGGCACGGTAAAAAGCAAAGCTTATGACGATGCACTTGCTTCCATCAATTCCGATGTGAAAGTAGATAGTTTAGCATGCCCGAAATTTGTCCCAATCGTAGAAAGCGGGGAGTTTCAAGGGGGGATCGTCAATCGGGTCGTGGCACAAACCTTGAACCCGTTGAAGAAAACGAAAATCGATACACTGATCCTTGGCTGTACCCATTATCCACTGCTGGGGCCTGTAATCTCTTCCTATATGGGGGATGAAGTGCAAGTCATTTCCTCTGGAGAAGAGACGGCCCGGGAGGCAAGTGTCATTTTGGATTACTATAAATTAATCAATAAAAGCAAGCTCCGTCCAGTTCATCGCTTTTATACAACCGGTTCAAGAGATATGTTTGGTTCCATCGCGTCGAGCTGGCTCGGTATTCATGCCAATACCATCGAAACAATTAAAATCGATCACTTATAAGACTTCCATTTGGAAGTTTCAGACTGCAGACAAACTTAATGAAAATGGAGTTTGTCTGCAGTTTTTTTATGGTTTGTACATGTGGCCGTTGATTGGAACGTGAGGGACTCGCTTTCCCTGCAGGTGCATGAAAGGATCCTATCCAGCATTCAGATTATACTTGGGGATGGGAGTTGATTGTTCCCAAATCCTGATGAAGCTGAAAAAGATGCATCAATACGGGCAAATTGCCCAGCTCCATTATCGGAGGGAAAATAATTGGTCTATTTTCCCCTAGGGCTCGTATAAATAGGAGTACAAACTGTCCTAGGAGTGATTTTATGTCCAATAAATCAAAAGTAACAATGGCTGTGACCATTCTGGCATCTTCTTTTTGGCTTTCAGGCTGCGGATTATTTGGCGGTGAAGAGAAAAAGGAAATTGATCCCCCGAAGGATGTTTCATTAGTCGAGGATGAATCTTCATTAAAAGAAACAGAAACGAATGGTGAGGAAAAGCCAGCGACTGAGGGGGAAGAAGGCGCTGTAGAATCGAAAACGGTGAAGACGGAGTTATATTTAATTGATAAAAGCGGGTATGTGGTTCCACAGACATTGGAACTTCCTAAATCGGAAGCTGTCGCTAAACAAGCCCTTGATTACCTTGTCAATAACGGACCAGTCACGGATAAACTTCCAAATGGGTTCAGGGCCGTCATTCCTGCCGATACCCAAATAAGCGTGAACATTAAAGACGGGGTGGCTGTGGCGGACTTTTCGCCGGAATTCAAAAACTATCAGAAAGAGGATGAACTTAAAATCCTTCAAGCCATCACATGGACCCTGACACAATTCGACTCGGTCGATAAAATCCAAATGAGAATCAATGGGGAAGATATTTCCGAAATGCCGGTCAATGGCACACCGATAGATGAAAATATCTCAAGGTCTTCAGGAATCAATATCGATACGAGTGATGTAGTCGACATTTCCAATACCAAGGCACTCACCGTTTATTATGTAGGCGGTGATGAGGAGTACACTTATTATGTTCCCGTGACGCGCAGGATCAGCGAAACGGTGACTGATAATGTAACAGCAGTCATTCAGGAATTAACGAAGAGTCCTTCGGGTTCTAGCCTGCAAACAGGGTTCATGAGTGATGTAGCTTTACTTGACGAGCCAAAAGTGGCAGAAGGTAAGGTCAGCCTGAATTTTAACGAAAATATCCTTGGAAGCTTTAAAGAGAAAAAGGTATCACAAGAGGTCCTTGATGCCTTGGTCCTTTCCTTGACGGAACAGAAAGGAATTGAAAGCGTTGAAGTGCAAGTGCAGGGCAGCGCAGATGTTCTTAATGAAGAAGGTAAGAAATTATCCGAACCAGTCGTCCGTCCAGAGAAAGTCAACACAGGCAGTTTTTAAATATATGTAGAAATAAAACAATGAGGCAGCTCGCAGCTGCCTCTTATTTTTTTTGCCTCCGCCATTGAATGACCACGCTGTTAAAGAGTGAAAGCTAATATCGCCCCAAGGCAATTTCCCGTGTTGTGGGAAAGTTTTTACATAAATAAATTTTAAAAAGGGGAAATTACTTTTAATCATGTAATGGATGGGGGGATATTATGGATCAAAAGGTCATTCAGGCTTTACACATCTATGTTTTAATCATCATGAATACAGGATTCATGGTGCATGTCCTGCTCCTCCCCAATATCTTATCTGCATCTCAACGCGACGGATGGATAAGTGTCATAATAAGTGTTGTTCCATGTATCGTTTGGACACTATTTATTTTTTATATTTATAAAAAACTAGATAAAGAAGATATAATCTCTTTTCTGAAAAAATGGTCTACACCTTTTGTTACATATATTTTCACGATAGCATTTGCCTTGTACTTTATAATTAACGCCTTCATAACCGTCAAATTTACATTGATTTGGGCAAAAGCTAATTATACTCATGACATTCCAAACATCGTAGTCGTCAGCCTATTCACTTTTATTTGTATTTTTGCAAGTTATAAAGGAATACGCACCATAAGTACTTTGGCTCTCCTATTTCTTCCGGTCGTCACTATTTTGGGGATATTTGTGGGGCTGGGGAACACGAGTAATAAGAATTACGAATTATTGTTCCCGATATTTGAAAGCGGGTATCGCCATACACTAAATGGAATGCTGTATACGAGTGCAGGATATTTAGAAATTATCGTTTTTTTATTTTTAACTCCTTACTTGAAAAACAAGCTAAAAGCCAAGTGGCTTTTACTGGTTGGTATTATCCTCATCATGCTGACGTTAGGCCCCCTCATGGGAGCAATGGCGGAATTTGGTTCTGTGGAAGCGGTGAAAATGAGGAATCCGGCTTACGAACAGTGGAAGTTGCTAAGATTTGGCTATTATATTACTCGACTCGATTTCCTTTCCATTTTCCAATGGCTTTCAGGTGCCATGATCCGAATAAGTTTATGTTTATTTATAGGCTATAAGTTAATCTCGAATTCAAAACATCAGAAGTGGATACTGCTTTCACTATATTTGTTAATTGTTATTGGAACGCTAATCCATTGGGATGCTACTTCATTTTTTAATCTTTTATACAAATATTTCTTTCCGATAAGCAGTCTGTTTCTTTTTAGTGCTGCAATTATACTGTTATTTATTATTTTTAAAAAGGGAAAAGGAAAAGGTGAAACATTATGAAGAAGGGAAATTTGAATGGTACTCCTTCTTACATTGACCAAATCCGAAAATGGTTCGAACATTCTTCCGATGTTGTTTTAAGAACAAAAACTTTTGATAATGAAGGTCGTTATTTGTTGGGATTTTTATATGCGCCAAACTTAGTGGATATGCCATTCATCAATGAAGTGATTCTGCCTACAATATCTAAAGCGGTTCAAGAAAATGGCGAATTAACAATTGATCAATTAAGCAATATCATGGAGATCAGTACGCTTAGAAAGGGCTCCGATTTAAAAGACGGAGTAGAAAGCATTCTTTTTTCAGGAGACCTGATCATTATTAATGAATCTTCCAACGAAATTTACCATACCCCATTAGCCAATTCCCCTAAGCGCAGTCCGGAAGAATCCAATATAGAATCTTCCATTCGGGGACCTAGGGATGGATTCGTTGAGAATATAGCGGATAACATGTCTTTAATTCGCCAGAGGTTAAAAACGGCATCACTTAAATGTATAGAATATACAATCGGGAAAAGAAGTAAAACTAAAATATTGCTGCTATATATTGATGACATTATCAATCCCTCGATTCTTTTGGATGTTAAAAAACGATTGGATTCATTAAAGGCTGATATCATAGTCAGCAGTTACCAAGTTGAAGAACTCTTATATGATACTCAATTTTCCATTTTCCCCTTAATGGAGTATATCGGTCGACCGGACTATGTTGTTGAATCCTTGAATCAAGGGCGCTTTGCCATCCTGGTAGACGGGAATCCCACAAGCTTGATCGGACCAACGAGTATTAATCAGTTACTTTATGCTGCCGATGACGCACATGCAAGCTTTTTTTACATTAGTTTTATGCGTATCATTCGTGTAGTCTCATTATTTGTAACGGTTACGTTACCGGGATTTTTTATAGCGTTGGTTACCTATCAATTCGACCAAATTCCCTTTTCGCTTCTTGCGACGATTTCAATCACGAGACAGGGATTACCCATACCTGCTTCTTTGGAGGCATTCGTAATGATCATATTGTTTGAACTATTTAAAGAAGCCGGTCTTCGCCTGCCAAAAGCTGTTGGTCCGACGGTTTCTGTATTGGGTGGATTGATTATAGGTGATGCAGCGATTCGGGCAGGGCTGACTTCACCCTCCATGCTCGTAGTAATTGCTGTTACAGTTCTCTCAAGCTATACCCTAATCAATCAGAATATCGCTGGGAATATCGTTCTTATAAGGTTATTCATATTTGCATGTTCAGCATTTCTAGGCTTGTTTGGATTCTTCATGGGAATATTTCTTATCTTGATTGTTGTGGTTTCCTTGGAAAGTTTCGGACAGCCTTTTGTGAATCCATTTTCCAAACCAAATAAATCGGACATGTTAAAAGTCTTATTCAAGCTTCCGTATGGGATGTTAAGGCAGCGGAATCAAGCTCTACAATCCAGTGATAATGAATCGCAAAAGGAGTCGGACAAATGAGAAAGCTAATTGCAGTCATGGTAATTGGCTGTCAACTTTTATTGACGACAGGCTGCTGGGGAATGAAGGAAATTCAAGCTCAAACATATGGATCCGCTCTAGGGATCGATTATAAAGAGGGTGAATTCATCTTATATTTTCAAGCATTGAATTTTGCGGATATAGCAAAACAAGAGGGGGCCACAGCATTACAAGAAAAAACCGGTGTTGTCATTGGGAAAGGTAAAGGGGAAAGTATCGAAGAAGCATTTACTGAATTGGAACAAAATGCAGCATTGCCACTTTATATCGGGCATGTTAACTCCTTCATTTTAAGTGAGGATGTAATCAATAAGAAAATGAAGGATTTCATTGAATATGTAGGGAAAGAGCCCTTATTGCGATACAATTCATGGCTGTTTGTTACAAACGAGGATATTAAAAAGGTGTTTAACGGTGATAGTTTCTTTAATCTTCCTAACTTATTCACGATCATTCAAAGGCCAGAGACCGTTATTAATGAAAACTATTTCATTTCCCCGTTAAAATTCAGTGAACTGGTTTCGAAATATTATCAACCGGTTGGTTCCATTTTAATTCCCTCAATGGTAATAAATGAGCATCATTACACAGACAGGGGGAAAGAAAAAAAGATACCAACGTTGAATGGCGGCTATGTTTTATCAAAACAACAGTATAAAGGGTTTGTAAGTAAACAAGATTTGACTGGTATGAAATGGGTTGAAAATAAGGCGACAGTCATGTTTTTTTCCCTGAATAAACAAAAGGTAAGTGTTGAAATCATGGACCCCAAAACAAACATCAAAGTATTGGAACAACAAAAGAAACCCTTATATGATTTAGAAGTTAAAGCAAATGGGATATTGAAACAGAATTTAGACAACTTGGATATGGAAAAAATCGAAAAAAAGGTAGAAATAAAAATTAAGCAAGATATTTTGAAGACATTGGAGACGGGGGGGAAAATCAATACAGACCTTTTTAACATAAGTGAAAAGGCATACAGATACCATGTCAATAAGTGGGATAATAAAATTATTAATTCCTTTGATAAGACTTCAATAAATAACATAAAAGTTAATATCCATATTGAACATAGTGAAAATTACAAACGTTAGTTTATAAGTTTCAGGTTATTG
Organism: Peribacillus sp. SRI_006; assembly: GCF_057586375.1. Lineage (NCBI taxonomy): Bacteria > Bacillati > Bacillota > Bacilli > Caryophanales > Bacillaceae > Peribacillus > Peribacillus sp. SRI_006. The sequence continues at coordinate 93,414 of NZ_JBYCZT010000001.1, forward strand.
CAGGTGAGGGAGTTGTGTTAGACTTAACTTATCTGGAAAATTCAGCGGCTGTTGTTGATCATGATAGGCAGAGTTGAATCCGTCCGTTGGCACTGGAGAAGAAGCGGCTTTTACATATTTACGAATGACAGCAAATTCTTTCTCAGCCCCAAAGAGCTCCCGTGCCGATAAAATGAAAAAGGGTGAAATGAAAAATGAAGACAGTAATCATTGCAACGAAAAATAAAGGGAAAGCCAAGGAGTTCGAAAGCTTATTTTCCGCTAAAGGTTATGAAGTCAAAACACTTCTCGATGTACCGGATGCCCCGGATGTGGAGGAAACAGGCACGACCTTTGAAGAAAATGCGATCCTGAAGGCAGAGGCCATTGCCCATCAGCTAGGCCACTTTGTCATTGCTGATGACTCCGGATTGATTGTAGATGCATTGGAGGGCCGTCCAGGCGTTTATTCTGCCCGCTATGCTGGAGAGGCCAAGAGTGATGAAGCAAACACGGAAAAAGTCCTCCGCGAACTGGAAGGCGTGCCAAAAGAGGCTAGGACGGCGAGATTTTATTGTGCCTTGGCACTAGCGTCACCCAACCAGGAAACGATTACGGTATCGGGAACGATGGAAGGCTTGATCACGGAACAGCCCTCAGGAACGAATGGATTTGGTTATGATCCCATCTTTTTTGTAGAGGAACAGGGCAAAACAAACGCTGAATTGACAAAAGAGGAAAAAAACCAAATCAGCCACCGTGCCAACGCGTTGAGGGCTCTAGATGAAAAACTTGATCTATTTCTAAAAAGGGAAGAAGGAATGTGACGATGAAAGTGCTAATAATGAGTGACAGTCATGGCTTAACTCATGAAATCAGCATGATTGCCGAACGTCATAAACAAGAGGTCGCCGCCATGATCCATTGCGGTGATTCAGAGTTGGAAAGAAATGATCCTCACATGGCGGAGTTTTTGGCCGTTGGCGGGAATTGCGACTATGATTCGGCATATCCGGATGATATTGTGGAGAATATCTCAGGCAAGCGTTTCTTCGTTACGCATGGACACCTCTATAACATAAATATGACCTTGATGAACCTATCTTATAAAAGTGAGGAGACAGGAGCGGATATTATTTGCTTTGGTCACTCCCATGCTCCAGGTTCAGAGTGGATTGACGGCAAGCTCTTCATCAACCCGGGAAGCATACGGCAGCCGCGGGGACGAAAAGAGAAAACCTATGCCATTTTGGAGATTGGAAATGACCAACTTGAAATCATCTATTATGACCTTGAAGGAAAAATCGTTGAGGATTTAAGAAATGCTTATCAAATGGAATGACTTCATGTATAATGAACAGGAAGCGTTTTTCCCCGCTTCCTGGTTCTTTAAAAAAAGAAAAAAACTTTTTTTGAAAAACCGTTGACTTCCTTTTGATATCCTACTATAATAAGAAGTGTCCTAAGGGAACAGTTAAGGTAATACATAAGTTTTACCGCAACTTATATCATAAACGTCTCAGTAGCTCAGCTGGATAGAGCAACGCCCTTCTAAGGCGTCGGTCGGGAGTTCGAATCTCTCCTGGGACACTAACTTAAAAAGCCAAAACCTTCTAAAGGTTTTGGCTTTTTTACTTTTTTGGGTGTTTAAGCTAACGAGGGTCATTTTGATTTGCATCCTTTTAACCATGAAATTTTTTATTTATATTTATCGCAGGTGGATGACCATTTATGTCGAACTTGTAATAAATAAGGAGATGTTTAAATGAATAAAGATAGATTATTCAAGTTCATTCAAACTTCCACTCGGGGCAATTTCTTCTCAGTCGAAATAACCGAAGATGGAACAGAAGTGGTCCAATTAGCCAAGGAGTTGGAAAAAGAAGGAAGAATCAAGTTGAGGGAATGTAAACGAAAAGAAAAAGGTGTTTATCTGGAAGGAATACTTAAATTTGTGCCTAGCTAATACTTAATGAGCTCTGCGAAGGATGTTTATTAGGAATTTCATAAAACATCCTTCGCCGACAAAATGGGAATCGGAGACCGAACAGTGAGGTGAGGGTTAAAAAAATTCATGAACGGTCGAATATTGTGTGGTTTGCTCAGGTCTTTATGTTCTTAACTGTAATCCTCACTGGATTTAAGAAATTTGCACAGCGCTACTGCCGAATAACTGGCAGCCGAGACACCAAAAGTGCTTGCTTTAATGCGACTTGGCAGACAATCGGCGGAAAGGGAGCGAATTTCCGAAATCAACTCCAACTTTCTCAAATAAAAAACTGTAGGCAAAAAGATTTCTATCTGAATTTTTAAACATAGTTGACTGTGTTGGGTGTGCGAGACTCCTGCGGGAATAGCGGTGCCTGGGGCTACGTTCAATTTGTACAAGCTAAAAGAACTGTAGGTAAAATCTACTTACATCGAATTTTGTCAGCAGCTGAGGCATCCATACTTGGATGTCTTTTTTTCGATATCAAATTCTATTTAAGGTTTGGAGATTTTTTTTATGATTTCACGGTTTTTGATTATTGCCGTATTCAATTCTTCGACGGGTGAACTTTTTTCATCAGCTTCACTCAGCTGCATCGATTGTTTTTGTATAAGTGATTCAATCGTGAGACCTTGAATTGTTCGGATACATGTTGTAATGCCATGTGCAAATCGGTGTTATGGATCGATGGGATCGACTCATTTTCCTCTTTCGATAAGATATCCTCCTCTAAAGCTTATTCACGTTTATAAAGCATATTATTGGGAAAATTCTGCTTATTACTCATGATACTAAATCGGCATAGTGCCATGGGAACCGTAAAGTGGAAGGTGAATCCCTTATCAGCTTTATGTTATGATGCCCCTCTGACTAAGAAGGCCATAATTTGCTGGAGTTATAAAAAATAGAAAAAACATTGACATAATACAAACAAATCAATATTATGTTTATTATATTATAAACTTTATAGGGAAGTGTTTGTTTAATGAAGGACGCGGAAATGTTTTGGAGCGCATCTCAGGATGAGCTTAAACAAGGGTACATCGAAGGTGAGAATCAATATGTTTGTTTACTGTGTGGAAATGCAGTTGAAAAGGGGATCGTATACCCGAAAGATGGAGTTCTTTATGAAGCGAAGAGGTATATGCGCATTCATATTGAACATGCGCACAGCTCGGTTTTTGAATACTTGATTGATCTCGATAAAAAACTTACAGGTCTCACCGACCATCAAAACCGTCTCCTTCGCCTTTTTTACCAAGGGAAAAATGATGCCGAGGTTCAGGAGGAAATGGGAATTGGCAGTCCTTCCACGATTCGGAACCATCGCTTTGTGTTGAAAGAGAAAGAGCGTCAGGCTAAGTTGTTTTTAGCCCTGATGGAACTTTTGAAAGATAAAGATGAACACGCGCCGGCATTTATCCCGCTTCATCAAAAAGCAAGGATGGTCGATGATCGTTATAACGTTACTGAGGATGAAAAGGTGACTGTACTGAAAAAATACTTCCCTAAAGGCAGTCAGGATGCATTAAAGTCTTTTCCGCCAAAGGAAAAACAAAGGCTGATCATTCTCCAAGAAATTATGAACCGTTTTGAAAATGAGCGGAAATACGAAGAAAAGGAAATCAATCAAATATTGGGTGCGATTTATCATGATCATGTTCTTTTGAGAAGATACTTAATAGAATATGGATTCTTGGATAGAAAGCCTGATGGGAGCCAATATTGGCTGAAGAAATGATGACTGGAGGCAAGAAAGATGGATCGTAAAAAAGAATTGAAGCAATTATATAAAGAAACAAAGGTTGAAGCAGGGATATACCAAATCAGAAATACGGTAAATAATAAAGTCTTTATCGGAAGCACCAGGAATTTAAAGACGTTGAAGGGGAAACAATTTGAATTGGAAGTCGGGACAAACACCAATAAAGTGCTGCAAAGTGAGTGGAACCAATATGGGAAAGATGCATTTTCTTTTGAGGTACTGGAGGTATTGAAGCCAAAAGAATCAGGGTTTTTTGATGCTAAACGGGAATTGAAAAAACTTGAAGAAAAGTGGATGGAAAAAATACAGCCTTACGAAGAACGGGGATACAATAGAATGAAACCCGCTGACTTATAAGTGGCCTTTAGGGATTCTCCTTGATTCCCGGCTCCCGATTTACCTTTGATGCATTTCATTCTTATTTCTTTATGAAAAATAAGGTATTATGGAAGCAGATGGTAATATATTTAAGTGTTTATGATTAGGGGGTGGCTGAGATGGAAAATGGAGATGGATATCTAAGGGCGAAAAAAAAGGTTGAAAACCTTAAGGCATTCTACATTCATATAATGGTGTATGTATTGGTGAATGTCATGTTGATTGCGATTAACCTTTTGACGGATCCCGGTTATTGGTGGTTCCTTTATCCCCTCGGTGGGTGGGGGATTGGTGTTCTGATACATGGAATTACCATTCTTGCACAAGGAAACTTCGGGTCTGAGTGGGAAGAAAGAAAAATAAAAGAATATATGGAAAAGGATAAAAAGAACGGCTGAATTTGGGTGTGTTCAAAACAGGGGGTCATTTGTGGCTCTTTTTTTGTGGGGAAAATAATCGGTGGATCTCACTTGTTGTAAGTTTTTAAATGGTTTAAGCTAGTAATGAGGGACCTGTCTATGAAAAAGGGGGAAACCCGTGGAGGACCTTCACTAAATAATAATTAATCTTAGGAGTTGCGAATGAAAAAAATAGGATGGACCATAACGGGAATAGGGGCAATCATGGCGCTGGGGGCCTTGCTTTATCCTTTGAATGTTATTGATAAAACTCTATGTATATATTTATTGCTCGGCGGTGCAGGGCTAATGTTTGCCGGGTCAATGTTCAGGGCCTTTTCGCTCCTGAAAAGATGACTGATTTTACCATTTGATAAAAACGCTCGATTAAGGTGATGACATGGAGAAAAACCAATTGAAATATGCCCAGCAGCATCTGGCTAATGAACGCACTTTCTTGGCATGGATAAGAACGGTGATTGCAATAGTGGGAGTTGGCTTTCTTGCGACAAGCCTGCATTTTACGATTGGTGTGCATCGGGATGCCCGGATTGACTTGATCAGCATCGTGCTGGGGATGTTTGCGTGTGCATTGGGACTTGTGATTACCGTTCTGGCGACAATCGGTTATCTTCAGAAGAAACGGCAAATCAATGAAGGGACGTTCCAGTCTTCAAGTGCGCACGTAATTCTAATCGCTGTTTTTATGGTCATATTGTTATCGATGATCATTTTATATTTTGTTTTCATTTAAAACTGTCCTAACCTGAATAGGGCAGTTTTTTCAGTTTCTGCTATTATATACTTATTCTCACATCTTTACGGAAAGATTTCTTCCATTAATTTAATGCCATCAAAAAACGAAAGCTTGAAAAACACTGTATTTCAGGTTATGAAAGAATCATTCAGACTTAGACTAATTCGAAGAAAACGAGTTTGTTGTAATGTTATGGCGGTTACAATTTGGGCATGGATTTCCGATTCAGGCACTCGCTTTCCGCGGGCGGTCCAGGTGAGCCTGTGGAGTCTCGCACCTTCCTCAACAATCAACTTCGTTATGAGAATCAGATAGAAATGATACGATAGGAGTTAAAGGTATTGGGTACTTTAGGTCCGTTGGTTTCGTGAGCATCATTTGATGAAAGATACGTTTTTGAACCCCTTCTGTAGACAAATTGAAATAGTTAAACATGGTGAAATTTGAAACCGGAAGGGTATATAAGCGTAGGGAAAAGATCGATCAAGTTTTGTCTTTTGCCTTCCTTTTAAAATATAAACCATCATCGGTTTGTAAATAAACTTCACATGGGTAATTCCTAACTTTATAAACCTTGAAAGTACTTGCTTTATTCAATTTCAATCACGTTTTAAATATTTGTTTAATTTCCTTTTTGTGAGATATGATAAAGAGGAATGAAAAGGAGGTCATCATGATGGTGGATATCAAAAAAGGTGAAAGTTCTTTTTTTGTCGAAGAATCTGGTGAGAAACTAGCGGAAATTACATTCTTTAAATCAGGTGATGATGAGATCACGGTCGATCATACCGTTGTTTCTGACAAGCTTCGCGGGCAAAAGGTAGGAAATGCCCTAGTTGAAAAGATCATAGGATTCGCAAGGGAGGAAAACCTGAAAATTGTTCCGGTATGTTCGTTCGTTCAAAAACAATTTGAAAAAAATGCAGAATACGAGGATGTATTGGCTAAATGAACCGGAGGGCTGACTTAGGGGATGATTAATATCTCCTATGTTCAGCCTTTTTTCATTTTTTAGATAATCTTTATACCCCCAATAAAATAATGGTAAAGCCTTTCCTCCTGCAGTTATGTTTGCATTTAATATAGGGGAGGTGCTAGGATGGCCATCAAATTACAAACCCTATTGAATCACGCAAAGGAAAACATGGGAAGCGGTATGAACCCGGTCGTGAACGAGACGATACTCGAAGTGGTGAAATTAGCTTATGAAGCGGGGATATTTGTTCAAATAACGGCTGGTTATCGAAGTTTCCGAGAACAACATGAACTGTATGAACGAGGCAGAACGAATAAATCCAAGCCAATCGTGACTTATGCCAGAGGGGGGCAATCCTTTCATAACTATGGCCTTGCAGTCGATTTTGTCATCCTTAGTGGTGACGGCAAGCGGGCACTGTGGACAGAGGGCGAGAAGCGGACAAGGGTGGCAGCCATAGCAAAATCCCTGGGATTTGTTTGGGGAGGGGATTTTGAATTGTTCCGTGATTTTCCTCACCTTGGAATGTCAGGCGGTTTATCAACGAGAGATCTTCAAAAGGGATGGCGGCCGAATCTTATATCAAGAGTGGCGTCAGCAATCAGTGAAAATGAGGCTAAAAGGGAAAATGGATGATTCTTTTTTAGGGATCCGATACTTGTGACTGACATCATGTGGATGATGCGTGACATGATTCATTTAATTGGGATATCCGGTGTTTTTAAAAATTAAAAATTGAAAAAACTTTTTTTATAAAATGTGGCCATGATAGGTATGTAAGCGGATACAACAAATCTTTCAATTTAGAATTATCAAAAAATTTCAAAAAACCTGTTGACTACTACCTGAAATACACGTAAGATAATCACAAATACAAGACATCAAACATAAGCGTTTCGAAAAATATGAATAATGCGAAAAGCATTGAAGAGGATAAGTAGTCTTTTAAAAAGGCAGTCACAGAGAGCCGGGTAGCTGAGAGCCGGTATTGTCCCGAAAGATGAACTCACCTTGGAGTTTCAGCTTGAACGTCTGACTAGTAGAGCTGAACGGGTGCGTACCAGTACCCGTTACCAAAACAGAGAATAGTGTAGTCTATTCAAAGTGCGCATGGAGTTTCATGCGAAAAAGGGTGGTACCGTGGAGTGGCTCATCAAGCCTTTTCACCCCTTTAACTTGCCGAGTGCAAGTACATTTGGGGTGAAAAGGCTTTTTTGTATGCTTAAAAAGCTGAAAATTCTGAATCTTGAGAAAAAATTTAATTAGGAAAGCGAAGGAGGTTTTTTACGAAATGACACAAAAGTCAGTTGTTGCTGATCGGAAAAGTGGAAAGACACATTATAGTGGTGCCGAATTTCTGCTGGAAGCATTGAAAAAGGAAAATGTTGATGTCATCTTTGGTTATCCAGGAGGTTCTGTATTGCCGATTTATGACAAACTTTACAGTTCAGAACTTTTTCATATTTTGACAAGGCACGAACAAGGTGCGATTCATGCAGCGGAAGGATACGCCAGGATTACCGGCAAGCCGGGGGTGGTCATCGTCACATCCGGTCCAGGGGCAACGAACATCGTCACTGGTTTGGCCGATGCAATGATCGACTCTTTACCGCTAGTTGTAATTTCAGGTCAGGTAGCTACCAGTGTAATCGGCTCGGATGCTTTCCAGGAAGCGGATGTACTGGGGATTACTACCCCGATCACAAAACATAACTATCAGGTAAGGAAGCCGGAAGACCTTCCGCGCATCATAAAAGAAGCGTTTTATATCGCTTCCAGCGGCCGGCCCGGTCCAGTATTGATCGATATACCTAAGGACATGGCCATTTTGGAAGGTGTATCGACGGATGAGGAGCCAGAAATGAATCTCCCTGGCTATCAGCCGACGACCAAGCCGAATTACTTACAGATCAGAAAGCTTGTTGAAGCCGTAAGCGGGGCGAAAAGACCGGTCATTCTTGCAGGGGCAGGTGTCCTGCATGCAAAGGCCTCCCATCTATTAAAGGAATATGTCGAGCAGCAAGGCATCCCCGTCGTCCACACTTTATTGGGTCTTGGGGGCTTTCCGGCAGAACATCCACTCTTTATCGGAATGGGTGGCATGCATGGCTGCTATGCAGCAAACATGGCGTTAGCGAAATGTGATCTATTAATCAATATCGGTGCAAGGTTCGATGATCGATTGACTGGGAATCTAGCGAAATTCGCACAGCACGCAACGGTTGCCCATATCGATATTGATCCAGCCGAAATCGGTAAAAATGTTCCGACAAAAATTCCAGTTGTCGGAAGTGCTAAAGAAGCACTCTCGGAATTGATTACGCAAAATGGCAAGAAACCGGAAATTGATGAATGGACAACACAGCTTACTGCTTGGAATGAAGAGTTCCCATTGCGCTATACCCATGAAGAAGGCGTATTGAAACCTCAGCGGGTCATCCAGATGCTTCATGAAAAAACGAATGGGGAGGCCATTGTTACGACCGATGTTGGACAGCATCAAATGTGGGCAGCACAGTACTATCCATTTAACAAACCGAATTCATGGGTCACTTCCGGTGGATTGGGGACGATGGGCTTTGGCTTACCTTCGGCTCTCGGAGCGCAGCTGGCGAACCCGAAAGCGACGGTGCTTTCCATATCGGGGGATGGTGGATTCCAGATGTGCCTGCAGGAACTCTCGGTCATTGCCGAAATGAATCTGCCAATCAAAATCATCATCGTCAATAACGGTGCACTAGGGATGGTAAGACAGTGGCAGGAACTCTTTCATGATAACCGTTTTTCACACAGTATTTTTCAATCGCATCCGGATTTCGTGAAATTGGCCGATGCCTATGGAATTCCGGGATATAAGGTGACGACGGAGGAAGAAGCAAGCAACTGCCTGGATGTAGCGTTAAAGACTGATGGTCCAGTATTGATTGATTTCCGGGTCAAACAAAACGAAAATGTTTTTCCGATGGTAGCACAAGGAAAAGGGCTAGATGAAATGGAAGGAGTTTAATCAATGAAGGGAATTCTTAGCCTCACCGTGAATAACCGGCCAGGCGTCCTTAATCGGATTACGAACCTGTTCACGAAAAGAAATTATAACATTGAAGGCATGACTGTCGGACCTTCCGAACAGGATGGCATTTCAAGGATGACCTTTGTGGTCGATGTCGATGACGAAACTGTCATTGAACAGATCACCAAGCAGCTGAATAAGCAGATCGATGTTTTGAAAGTATATGATATTACGAATCAATCGATTGTGGCGAGGGAACTTGCACTCATTAAAATATTGGTGACTACACAAACCCGAGCCGAGATTTATTCAGTCATCGAACCCTTCCGAGCTTCAGTTATTGATGTCAGTAAAGATAGCGTGACCGTCCAAATCACAGGGGAATCGGATAAAATCGAAGCTTTCATTGAACTGATCAAGCCATATGGCATCAAGGAATTGGCAAGGACAGGGACTGCCGCCATCCCGCGTGGAATGCAAATTGCACACGCTAAGAGTGCGACAATCGTATAAAACAAAAACAAAAACAAAAACAAAAACAATGATGAAAAGGGAGATGTAATTATTATGGCAAAAGTATATTATAACGCAGAAGCAAACGAGAATTTCTTCAACAATAAAAAGGTAGCGGTAATCGGATATGGTTCACAAGGACACGCACACGCTCAAAACCTACGTGACAGCGGTGTAGATGTAATCATCGGAATCAGGAAAGGTAAATCCTTCGATAAAGCGGTGGAAGACGGCTTTAATGTTTACACAGTGAAGGAAGCAGCTGAACAGGCAGACGTGATCATGAACCTATTACCGGATGAAACTCAGCCGAAAGTATACCAAGAAGAAATCAAACCGGTATTGCGTGCAGGTCAAGCGTTAATGTTCGCACACGGATTCAACGTACATTTCAATCAAATCGTTCCTCCGGCAGACGTAGATGTTTTATTAGTCGCTCCTAAAGGTCCGGGACATCTTGTTCGCCGTACATATGAACAAGGGGCAGGGGTGCCGGCATTGTTCGCCATCTATCAAAATGTTACGGGTGAAGCAAGAGAATTGGCACTTGCGTACGCTCGGGGAATCGGTTCTTTAAGAGCTGGCGGTTTGGAAACCACTTTCCAGGAAGAAACGGAAACGGATCTATTTGGAGAGCAAGCTGTACTTTGCGGCGGATTGACTGCCCTTGTGAAAGCTGGATTCGAAACCTTGACAGAAGCTGGATATCAACCGGAAGTAGCATATTTCGAGTGTTTGCATGAACTTAAGTTAATCATCGACCTTATGTATGAAGGCGGTATGGAAAACATGCGCTATTCCATCTCTGACACAGCTCAATGGGGAGATTTCGTTTCTGGACCACGCGTTGTGACGGAAACTACGAAAGAGGCAATGAAAGCGATCTTGAAAGACATCCAAGACGGTGAGTTCGCTAAAGGATGGATCTTGGAAAACCAAGCGAATCGTCCAGTCTTCAATGCGATCAATAATCGTGAAAACCAACATCAAATCGAAGTGGTTGGCCGTGAATTAAGAAAAATGATGCCATTCGTAAAACCTCAACAAAAAGAGAAAGAAGTGGTAGCCGTTGCGAAAAATTAATATATTTGAAACCACACTTCGTGATGGGGAGCAATCCGCCGGTGTAAATTTAAATTTTACCGAAAAACTTGAAATTGCTTATCAGCTTGAAAGATTGGGTGTTGATATAATCGAAGCCGGTTTTCCGGCAGCATCCAAAGGGGATTTCAACTCCGTACAGGAAATCGCGCGCAAAATCAAAAACAGCTCTGTCACAGGGCTGGCGCGTGCTGTAAAAGGAGATATCGATGCAGCTTGGGATTCATTAAGGGGCGGCGCAGAACCAAGATTGCATACGTTCATCGCCACTTCGCCCATTCATCGTGAATATAAGTTGAAAATGTCTAAGCAGCAAGTGATTGAAAGGTCGGTTGAAATGGTTAAGTACGGAGCAGCGCGTTTTCCGATCGTACAATGGTCTGCAGAAGATGCAAGCCGCACGGAACTTGACTATTTGGCTGAAATCGTTGAAGCGGTCATTCAGGCTGGTGCCAAGGTCATTAACATCCCGGATACAGTAGGGTATGCAGCTCCAATCGAATATGGCAACATTTTCAGATACCTTCGTGAACATGTTCCTTCTATTGAAAAAGTTAGTTTATCTGCACACTGTCATGACGATCTTGGAATGGCGACGGCCAATTCATTGGCTGCCATCGAAGGCGGGGCTACGCAAGTCGAAGGCACAATCAACGGAATTGGTGAACGTGCCGGAAACGTGGCACTTGAAGAAGTGGCCATGGCACTCTACATCCGTAAAGATTTTTATCAAGCGGAAACGGGTCTTGTATTGAATGAAATTAAAAGGACCAGTGATTTGGTCAGCCGCCTTACGGGAATGCAAGTTCCTGCTAATAAAGCCATTATTGGTGCCAATGCTTACGCACATGAATCAGGCATTCACCAGGATGGCGTGTTAAAAGAAAAAACGACATATGAAATCATATCACCTGAACTCGTCGGGGTTTCGTCCAATTCACTCGTTTTAGGAAAGCATTCAGGACGCCATGCCTTCAAAGAAAGGTTACAAGAGTTGAATTTTACGGTGACGGATGAGGAAATGAACTCATTATTCGTCCAGTTCAAGGAATTGGCCGATAATAAAAAGACCATGACGGATGAAGATATCGTTGCGCTGGTGCTTGAAGAGAAAGCGACGGATATCAGTTTCTATGACATGATTTCCTTACAGATTTCACATGGCACCCATCAGACGGCGACTGCAACGGTCACATTGAAAAAAGGCGATAATGAAGAGATTCAGGAAGCGGCTACAGGTGCAGGAAGTGTAGAAGCCCTATACAACACGCTTGAAAGATGTTTGGGCAAAGAGATCAACTTGCTGGACTATCGTATTCAATCGGTGGGGGGCGGAATGGATGCCCTCGCACAGGTTTTTGTGAAAATTGATTATAACGGTGTGGAAACAAGCGGCAGGGGTCTTGATCAGGACGTCTTGGAAGCATCCGCCAAAGCATATTTGAACGCTGTTAACCGTGTGATCATCATGAAGGAACTGGAAGAAAAAGCAGTATTACAATAGGAAGGGGAGATTTCGATGAAAAGGAATATTGCGGTGCTTCAAGGAGATGGCATCGGGAAAGAAGTAACAAGAGGCGCTGTAGAAATCCTCGAAGCCGTTGCCCAAAGATATGGACACGATTTTGAATTTCAATATGGTGAGATTGGCGGAGGGGCCATCGATAGCACAGGTTCACCCCTTCCGGATGAAACAGTGGAGATTTGTAAAAACAGCGATGCGGTATTATTAGGGGCCGTTGGAGGACCTAAGTGGGATGACCAGCCTGCGCACCTAAGACCGGAACGAGGTTTGTTGAAAATCCGAAAAGATTTGAATCTTTATGCTAACATCCGTCCAATCAGCTATTATTCCAGCTTGTCGGAATCTTCTCCTCTTAAGAAGGAATTCATTGAAGATGTGGATTTCGTGATTGTCAGGGAACTAACTGGCGGCCTTTATTTCGGAAAGCCAAGTGAGCGCGTTGAAAAAGAAGGGAAAGAAGCGGTCGTCGATACACTTTTCTATCAGAAAAGCGAAATGAAGCGCATCATCGAACTTGCTTTTTCATTAGCATCGGAGCGCAAGAAAAAAGTAACTTCCGTGGATAAAGCGAATGTTCTTGAATCCAGCAGGATGTGGCGTGAGACGGCTGAAGAAATTGCCAAGGACTATCCGGATGTAATCCTTGAACATATGCTTGTTGATAATGCAGCCATGCAATTGATCAAAAACCCGAAACAATTTGATATTATCGTGACGGAGAATATGTTCGGCGATATTTTAAGCGATGAAGCGTCGGTATTGACTGGATCGCTTGGAATGCTTCCTTCCGCCTCCATATCAACTAATGGTCCTAATCTATATGAACCGATTCATGGCTCTGCCCCGGATATCGCAGGCAAAAACCTGGCTAATCCGATTGGGACGATTTTATCGGCGGCTTCCATGCTGCGTCTATCCTTTGGTTTGGAAGATGAGGCGAAAGCAGTTGAACAGGCGGTGGAAACGGTCCTTGAATATGGCTTGAGAACAGGCGATATCGCAAATGGCCAACCGACAATTACGTCTACCTCTGAGATGATTGCAGAAATAAAAGCAAACCTTTTAGACCAGGAAGCCATTTCCAACATCATGGGAGCTTATGCATAAACTTCTTTCACGGCCTAACATTAGGCCGTGTTTTTTAAAAAAAATACAAGATTGATCGAGGTGGGATAGTGATGGGTAAGTCGATAATAGAGAAAATATGGGATCGCCATATTGTAAATGAAGAGGAGAATAAACCGGATTTAATTTATATAGACCTACAATATATTCATGAAGTGACCTCTCCGCAAGCATTTGAAGGATTGAGATTAAAAGGGCGGAAAGTCAGGAGACCCGATCGTACTTTCGCGACAATGGATCATAATGTGCCAACCGTTAATCGCTATTTCATCGAGGATGATATTGCAAGGAAACAACTAGAGGCGCTTGAGCAAAACTGTAAGGAGTTCGGTATCCGCCTTGCTGATTTAGACAGTCCGGATCAAGGTATCGTTCACGTTATCGGGCCTGAATTAGGGCTTACACAGCCAGGGATGACGATTGTCTGCGGAGACAGTCATACTTCCACGCATGGTGCGTTTGGCTCGATTGCATTTGGAATCGGTACGAGTGAGGTCGAGCATGTTTTGGCCACACAAACCCTATGGCAAACAAAACCCAAAACATTGAAGCTTGAGGTCAATGGCAAGCTTGGTCATGGCGTGATGGCGAAAGATGTCATTTTATATGTAATTTCCAAATTCGGCGTCGATTTCGGTACGGGACATATCATTGAGTATTGCGGGGAAGTTTTCCGGGATATGTCAATGGAAGAAAGAATGACGGTCTGCAATATGTCGATTGAAGGCGGGGCAAGAGCAGGGCTGGTAGCTCCTGATGAAACAACGTTCTCTTATTTGAAAGGCCGTAAATATTTGCCGAAAGGACAAGAGTTCGAGCAATGTGTTCAGGACTGGAAGTCACTTTCCAGTGATGAGGATGCTGTTTATGACCAAGAAATCATTCTTGATGGCAGCCTGATTCCACCAATGGTCAGCTGGGGGACAAATCCTGGAATGGCTAGTGGCGTGGACGGAAAAGTACCTACCCTCGCAGAGGATATCATGGATCCTAAGGAACTGAATCGGGCCATTGAGTATATGGGCCTTGAGGAAGGGATGCCGATCACGGAAATTCCCGTACAACATGTATTCATAGGATCGTGTACCAATTCACGCATTGAGGACTTAAGGCAAGCCGCAGGAATGATCGATGGCCAAACTGTTCAAAAAGGGGTTCGGGCGATGGTCGTTCCCGGTTCACAAAGCGTCAAAAGGCAAGCGGAAGATGAAGGGTTGGATGAAATTTTCAAATCTGCTGGCTTCGAATGGCGCGAATCGGGCTGCAGCATGTGCCTGAGCATGAACCCTGACGTGGTTCCGGCAGGCGAGCATTGTGCCTCCACAAGCAATCGGAACTTCGAAGGCAGGCAAGGAGCTGGGGCAAGAACACACCTGGTTAGTCCGGCTATGGCTGCCGCGGCCGCCATTCATGGGAAATTTGTCGATATTAGGAATTTGAAAAGAACTGAACAAGTCCAATAAGAATACGAATTAACCGGAGGTGCAGAAAATGGAACCCATTACTATATATAAAGGAAGAGCGGCGGCACTTGACCGTAAAAACGTGGATACGGACCAAATCATTCCAAAGCAATTTTTAAAAAGGATTGAGCGAAGCGGATTTGGCGAATTTTTATTCTATAACTGGCGTTTTGATGAAACCGGGAAGAAACGTCCTGATTTTGAATTGAATCAGCCCCATAATCAAAACACGTCCATATTAATAGCAGGTGAAAATTTTGGCTGCGGTTCGTCCCGTGAGCATGCCCCTTGGTCTTTGAAAGACTACGGGTTCGATATCATCATCGCTCCGTCTTATGCTGATATCTTTAAAAGTAATTGCATGAAAAATGGCATGGTCCCCATCGCTTTGACCCAGACTGAAGTAAACTATTTAATGGAGAGAGTGTCAGCACCTGATTATGAGCTGACTATCGACCTTCCCAATCAGACATTGAAAGATGGTCAAGGGTTTGAAACGAGCTTTGAAATTCATCCATATTGGAAGGAAATGCTCGTCAAAGGCTGGGATGAAATTTCGATAACGCTTCAATATGATAAAGAGATTTCTGCCTATGAATCTCAAAAAAAGGCTGTATCGAGTATTTAATAGAAAAAAGTCATTTCCCGTTATCCTTTCTTATTTGAAAGGATACGGGATTTTTTTTATCGGGAAAGAAGGTATCCGCCCATATAAATTTTTGTGTTTCCAGCTATTACATGCTAAACTGTTTCTCAAAAAGCGAACGGTGAGGCGGAAAATAGGATGGATGATGAGAACAACCAAAAGAAGGCCGGAGAAACAAAGATTATCGCCTTTCCAAATCTCGGTGAGAGGCTGATTGTAAAAGGACTGGATGAGCTTGGTAACAGGAACTTTAAAGCGGCTGCGCAGCTTTTCAGCCAAGCCAGGGAGTATGAGCCCGAAAATGATGAAGTTTGCATGGGCCTGGTGGTCTCACTAGTTGAACTTGAGTATTACCAGGAGGCAAAAGAGTTGTGCATAGAGATGCTGAATAAAGGCATCGGCGACTATTTTCAACTGATCAATATTTATTTGATGGTACTGCTGCAATTAGGCGAGCATCAGGAAATGGTCACGACGATCGAACTGTTATTTGAAGAAAACCAAATTCCCTTCGATAAAGAGGAACATTTCGAAAAGATGCTTCAGTTCAGTAAAAGGGCTATTGAGGATAAAAAAGAAGAGAAAGAAAGGCAAAATCAACAGCTTTCAGAGGAAATGCAGGAGGATGAACTTTTTGAAGGGAAAACGGATAATGAAATGCTTATGGTCATTTCAAAACTCACGAATATCAATATTCGACCATTTATCCCTCAAATCGAAGAATTTCTCCAAAAAGATGAGGGACATCCTTTTTTCAAAACGATGCTCCTTAACATCCTTATCGACCAGGAGTATAACGAGGAAATGACGGTGAGGAAATTCAATCAATCGAAGTCGGTCATCCCAAGGGAATTGAAAAGTTTGAAGGAGACGGACTTCTATAAGATGGTGACCGGACTGGCCGAAGAGGAAATCAGTCAGGATAATCCGAGCTTATATGAAATGGTCCATAGTTTGATTGAACGTCATTCTTTTTTATTGTTTCCTTTTGAACCAGGACCTGAAAGCTTGCCTGCATGGGCAGCTGCCTACCATACCTTGGCGGAAGAGTACATGACCGGGGAAGTTTCCGTGAGGGACTTAGCGGATCTTTACCAGGCAGATGAGGAAAGCATTGCGGATATTCTTTCCTATATAAAAGAAATTGAAGAAATTTCTTATCCTATTATTTAAGCTATTGCTGTTGTAACAGATTAATCCTGTGGTATAATGTAGTGGTTGTAATGTATAATTCGTCTAATTTTGACGATTTCCCCATTATTTTGGGGGTATATTTGAAGGATGACTTGTTAACACTTGCAAAGCATAATCATCCAATGCTTATTATTGAAGTATATAGATTTTTGGAGGGAAACACATGTCTGTAAAATGGGAAAAACAAGAAGGTAATCAAGGCGTACTAACAATTGAAGTTGACGCTGCAAAAGTAAACGAAGGTTTAGACGCAGCTTTCAAAAAAGTAGTGAAACAAGTAAATGTACCTGGCTTCCGTAAAGGTAAAATGCCACGTCAAATGTTCGAAAAAAAATTCGGCGTAGAATCACTTTACCAAGATGCGCTTGATATCATTCTTCCAGATGCTTACGCAAATGCTGTCGAAGAAGCTGGAATTCAGCCTGTAGATCGTCCAGAAATCGACATCGAGAAAATGGAAAAAGGCGAAAACCTGATCTTCACTGCAACTGTAACAGTTAAGCCTGAAGTTAAATTGGGAGATTACAAAGGTGTTGAAGTTGAAAAATTCAATACTGAAGTAACTGACGAAGATGTTGAAAACGAATTGAAAACTTTACAAGAGCGTCAAGCTGAACTTGTCGTTAAAGAAGAAGGACAAGTCGCTGAAGGCGATACGGTTGTTCTTGACTTTGAAGGATTCGTTGACGGTGAAGCATTCGAAGGCGGAGCTTCAGAAAACCATTCATTGGAAATCGGTTCAAACTCTTTCATTCCAGGATTCGAAGAGCAACTTGTCGGTCTTGAAACTGGCGCTGAAAAAGATATCGAAGTTACATTCCCTGAAGAATACCATGCTGCTGAACTTGCAGGTAAACCAGCAGTATTCAAAGTGAAAATTCACGAAATCAAAACAAAACAACTTCCTGAGTTGGATGATGAGTTCGCGAAAGATGTCGACGATGAAGTGGAAACTTTGGCTGAACTTAAAGAAAAAACAAAACATAAATTAGAGCATGACAAAAAACATGAAGAAGAAAACTTCATCCAAAACACTGTAATTGGTAAAGCTGTTGAAGGTGCAGAAATCGACGTTCCTGAAGCAATGATTTCAAACGAAGTTGACCGCATGATGAATGAGTTCTCTCAACGCATCCAATCTCAAGGTCTTAATTTAGAACTTTACTACCAATTCTCAGGTCAAGACGAAGAAGCTTTAAAAGCGCAAATGAAAGAAGAAGCTGAAGGACAAGTTCGTACGAGCCTTACTCTTGAAGCAATCGCAGAAGTTGAAAAACTTGAAGCGACTGACGAAGATGTAGAAGCTGAACTTGCACAAATGGCTACTATGTACAATATGGAAGTTGACGCGATCAAACAAGCTCTTGGAAACTTAGAAGGAATCAAAGGCGATCTTAAAATTAAGAAAGCAATTGACTTCTTGGTAGAAAACAGCAAAACAGTTGACGCTAAATAATTTTTATAAATAAGTAGATTTAAATATTTCCTTTAAAAAAACAAGGCGCGAGTAATCGTGCCTTGTTTTATACATATTGAGAATTAGTGTAAATTTTAAATATCGGTTAATTCCTGATTGATTTTTTTTTGATTTCGGTGTAGATTAGTTCTAATACCGCATATACATATTTATACAGCAAATCCTGCTTTTAAAAATCCGAAGTTTTGGGCATGCTGGTAAAGGGCAAATACATATTGATTGATTATTGTACTTATTTAACAACTCGGACCGTGAGCATTTTTGTTACTAAACTTCCAAGAACATGATAAAATGCAAAACATACTAGGGAGTTTGGAATGTTTAAGCAGATGTGTGCCTAGTTTTTTTCTTTACGATTAGGTACCGCTATGTAATAGAGTTGGAAGAGTATTTAAAGGGGTGAACGTACATGTTTAAATTTAATGATGAAAAAGGACAGTTAAAATGTTCTTTTTGCGGTAAAACACAAGAACAAGTCCGTAAACTGGTTGCTGGTCCAGGTGTCTATATTTGTGACGAGTGTATAGAACTTTGTACGGAGATCGTCGAGGAAGAGCTGGGAACTGATGAAGAAGTAGAATTCAGAGATGTTCCTAAACCTATGGAAATCCGCGAAATTCTTGACGAATATGTGATTGGACAAGAACAGGCAAAGAAATCTTTGGCTGTAGCTGTTTATAACCATTATAAACGTATCAATTCCAATAGCAAAGTCGACGATGTTGAGCTTTCTAAAAGTAACATCGCCCTAATCGGACCGACGGGAAGCGGGAAAACCCTTCTTGCGCAAACATTGGCACGTTTACTCAATGTTCCTTTTGCCATTGCTGATGCCACTTCCTTGACGGAAGCTGGATATGTTGGGGAAGATGTTGAAAACATCCTTCTCAAATTAATCCAAGCAGCTGATTATGATGTGGAAAAAGCGGAAAAAGGCATCATTTATATTGATGAAATCGATAAAGTTGCCCGTAAATCGGAAAATCCTTCCATTACACGTGACGTGTCTGGTGAAGGTGTGCAACAAGCTTTATTGAAAATTCTTGAAGGAACGGTTGCCAGCGTTCCGCCTCAAGGTGGACGTAAACATCCACATCAGGAATTCATCCAAATCGATACGACCAATATTTTGTTCATCTGCGGCGGTGCCTTTGACGGCATCGAACCGATCATCAAACGCCGTCTTGGGCAAAAAGTCATTGGTTTTGGCTCTGACGTGAAAAAGGATGATGTTGCAGAAAAAGAATTGCTTTCCAAAGTCCTTCCTGAAGACTTGCTTCGTTTCGGATTAATTCCGGAATTCATCGGACGTCTTCCGGTAATTGCGACTCTTGAGCAATTGGATGAAGCGGCTTTGATTGAAATCCTTACACAGCCGAAAAATGCCCTTGTTAAACAATATCAAAAATTACTTGAGCTTGACGATGTTGAATTGGAATTCGAACAGGAAGCGCTAAGTGAAATTGCTAAAAAGGCAATTGAACGCAAAACTGGTGCACGTGGTCTGCGCTCCATCATCGAAGGCATCATCCTTGAAGTGATGTTCGATCTGCCTTCACGTGATGATGTTGCAAAATGTGTAATTACAGGCAGCACGATTTCGAAAAATGAATCTCCAAAGCTCGTCCTTAAAGACGGTACAACCATAAAAGGACAAGAAAAGAAAACATCTGCTTGATTTATAAGGAAAAGAAAGACTGCCAGTTAATGCTGGCAGTCTTTTTGTTTTTGGCTCTTTTCGTAAAGATTGTTGTTTTTAAAACGAAACTATTTTAGGTTGATTGGAGCGGAAGTGCGAGACTCCTGCGGGGGCAGCGGGACAGGTGAGACCCCGCAGGCGTTTACGCCGAGGAGGCTCACCGCCCGCACCAAGGAAAGCGAGCACCTGGAGGGGAAATCAACCACACTGCACTACTTCGTAAATAGCAACAAAGTATGCGAAAACAGCCTTGTTTTTAGACCAAAGTTGATTGTAACGGAAAGTGCGAGACTCCTGCGGGAATATACGTCCGAGGGAGACCCCGCAGGCGCAGACCGCCCGCGGAAAGCGAGTGCCTGCAGTGGAAATCAACGTTAAAACCTCAAAACAGTAGGGTAAAACCAGATAATTTCGAGTTGTTTACAGTCTGAGACTGCCAGTTCATCCTGGCAGTCTATTTCTTTTCCCTTTTTTCTAAATTGTTGTATTTAGGATAAAAACGCCAATTTTTCAACACGAATTTCTTGGATAATTTCGCCCTTCCAAAGGAGATACTAACAGAAATGACAAACTAGGAGAGTGCAGGAGGGAATAAGATGAATTGGACAGGATTGGCGTTGTTTATCCAGCTGTTTTTTGGGATTATTATTGGATTGTATTTTTTGAACTTATTGAAAGGCCAACGGACACAAAAAGTTTCCATTGACCGTGATTCACGTAAGGAGATGGACCAATTACGGAAGATGAGATCGATTTCGTTAACAGAACCATTGGCAGAAAAAGTTAGACCAAGCACATTTAATGAAATCATCGGTCAAGAAGATGGGATTAAATCTTTAAAAGCTGCTTTATGTGGGCCGAATCCCCAGCATGTGATAATTTACGGTCCTCCGGGGGTAGGGAAAACGGCAGCTGCCAGACTTGTTTTGGAAGAGGCGAAGAAAAATGGCAAGTCCCCTTTTAAGAATTCTGCCGTTTTTGTTGAATTGGACGCCACCACAGCCAGGTTCGATGAACGAGGGATTGCCGATCCGCTCATCGGTTCTGTGCACGATCCAATCTACCAAGGAGCCGGGGCAATGGGACAGGCAGGAATTCCGCAGCCAAAGCAGGGTGCAGTCAGCAATGCACATGGAGGCGTACTGTTCATAGATGAAATAGGAGAGCTTCATCCGATACAGATGAATAAACTTTTAAAGGTATTGGAAGATCGTAAGGTTTTTCTGGAAAGTGCCTATTATCAAGAGGAAAATCAAAATATTCCCACTCACATCCATGATATTTTTAAAAATGGACTGCCGGCTGACTTTCGGTTGATTGGTGCCACAACAAGAACGCCAAATGAAATCGCGCCTGCGATACGTTCAAGATGCATAGAAGTGTTTTTCCGTGAACTGGACCGGGAAGAAATAATCGCCGTGGCCAAGAATGCCTCAGATAAAGTGGGGATCACCATCAGTGATAAAGGCTTGGAATCGATTTCGGATTATGCCCGAAATGGCAGGGAAGCTGTCAACATGATTCAGACTCTTGCAGGAATCTCAATTAATGAAAACAGGACTTTCATCAGGGAGGAAGATATAGATTGGATGGCCCATAGCAGCCAGCTGACCCAAAGAATGGACAGGAAAATAGAAGCGAAATCCAAAATAGGCCTTGTCAACGGTCTTGCAGTCTATGGTCCAAACAGCGGGGCATTGCTGGAAATAGAGGTTACGGTAATGGCTGCCTCTGATGAAAAAGGTTCGATAAACATTACCGGTATCGTTGAGGAAGAAAGTATCGGCGGCGGGGGTGGCAAATCGGTTCGACGCAAGAGCATGGCGAAAGGATCGATTGAAAATGTCATTACGGTATTACGCTCGATGGGAGTGCCTGCCAATCAATTCGATATCCATGTGAACTTTCCGGGCGGAAGTCCAGTGGATGGCCCTTCTGCAGGGATTGCAATGGCCACAGGCATATACTCGGCCATATATAAAATCCCTGTTGACCACACTGTGGCGATGACTGGGGAAATAAGCATTCATGCCGGCGTTAAACCGATCGGCGGTGTCATTCCGAAAATCAAGGCGGCTAAACTTGCCGGGGCAAAAAAGGTAATCATCCCAGCCGAAAACATGCAGCCGCTTCTATCTGAAATCAAGGATATAGAGATCATTCCTGTTTCGAATGTGAAAGAAGTGCTGGATCAGGCACTGAAGAAAGAATTGATGTCGGAACAAATCCTCACAACCTTGGACCTATCAAAAAAAGAAAGTGTATAAAGGATATGCCCCGGCTAAAAATAGAACCGGGGCATTTTAAGGACAAAATTGGCGTTCCCGGCCACCCTGCCGTAAAAAATAAACACGCATTCAGGCGTGCTTTTTTATCTAATATTGGAGATAATAATAGCAGTCGAAACGTGTTAAGGTAAACGAATAGACACTTCTATATAAATAGGATAGAATTGTTAAAAGGTTGAGAACATGGGTAAATAGTTTACAACGACGATACTAATTAGATGGAGGTGTCAGGAAATGACTGATAAAGAAATCATCGTCCCCCTCCTGCCGCTTAGAGGACTGCTTGTATATCCAACGATGGTACTTCATTTAGATGTAGGCCGAGATAAATCGGTACAAGCCCTTGAGAAAGCAATGGTGGAAGACCATCTTATATTTTTGACGACACAACAAGATGTTTCGTTGGACGAACCAGGTGAAGAAGATTTATTTACAATGGGAACTTTAACAAAGGTAAAACAGATGTTGAAGCTTCCGAATGGTACAATCCGGGTGTTGGTGGAAGGGTTGAACCGTGCAGAAGTCATGGAATTTTACGATTATGAGACACATTATGGTGCCAAGATTAAAATATATGAAGACAGTGATGAAAAGGATGCTGAACATCAAGCATTAATGCGCACACTACTGGATTATTTTGAACAATACATAAAAATGTCCAAGAAAATAACCGGTGAAACGTTTTCGTCCACTTCGGATATTGAAGAGCCTGGGCGATTAGCGGATATAATCGCTTCCCATTTGCCTTTGAAATTGAAGGAGAAGCAAGAAGTGCTTGAGACCATTGATATGAAAGAGCGTCTTAGCCGTGTAATCGAGATCATCAATAACGAAAAAGAAGTTCTTTTTCTCGAGAAAAAGATCGGCCAGCGTGTTAAACGTTCGATGGAACGGACTCAAAAGGAATATTATTTACGAGAGCAAATGAAAGCCATACAAAAGGAATTGGGCGATAAAGAAGGAAAAACAGGGGAAATTGAAGTCCTGAACGAAAAGATAGAAGAAGCGGATATGCCTGAGCATATCAAAGAAACGGCATTAAAGGAATTGGACCGTTATGAAAAAGTTCCTTCGAGCTCAGCCGAAAGCTCTGTGATCCGCAATTATATCGAATGGCTGATCTCTCTTCCTTGGACCAAAGCGACCAAAGATGACTTGAATATTCATAAAGCCGAAAAAATCCTGAACCAGGACCACCATGGTTTGGAAAAGGTGAAGGAGCGTGTGCTTGAGTATTTGGCCGTACAGCAATTGACCAAATCTCTGAAGGGACCGATCCTTTGCTTGGTGGGACCGCCAGGAGTCGGGAAAACGAGCTTGGCTAAATCGATCGCTTCATCCCTGAATAGGAATTTCGTCCGTATATCTTTAGGTGGGGTGCGCGATGAATCAGAAATCCGCGGACATCGCCGCACATATGTAGGGGCAATGCCGGGACGGATCATTCAAGGCATGAAAAAAGCTGGAACGATAAATCCGGTCTTTTTACTGGACGAAGTGGATAAGATGTCCAATGACTTTAGGGGAGATCCATCTGCAGCGATGCTTGAGGTGCTCGATCCAGAGCAAAATCATAATTTCAGTGATCATTATATTGAAGAAACCTACGATCTTTCCAAAGTCATGTTCGTCGCAACGGCAAATAATTTGGGATCGATTCCTGGTCCGCTTCGTGATCGTATGGAAATCATTTCGATTGCAGGTTATACTGAGATAGAGAAACTTCATATAGCCAAGGATCACTTGCTGCCTAGACAGCTTGAAAACCATGGTTTATTGAAGACACAATTGCAAGTCCGTGAGGAAGCACTTACAAAAATCATCCGTTACTATACTCGGGAAGCCGGTGTTCGGAGTCTGGAACGACAGCTTGCAGGCATCTGTCGGAAGACTGCAAAAATCATCGTGTCCGGAGATAAAAAGCGGGTCGTCATTGCTGAAAAGAATGTCGAGGAGTTTTTAGGGAAAACCATGTTCCATTATGGACAGGCGGAGGTCGAGAACCAAGTTGGTGTAGCTAATGGTTTAGCATACACGTCGGTAGGTGGCGATACGCTGCAAATCGAGGTTTCCTTATCACCAGGTAAAGGGAAGCTGATCCTGACAGGAAAGCTTGGCGATGTAATGAAAGAGTCAGCCCAGGCTGCTTTCAGTTATGTCCGTTCAAAAACCGAGAAACTTCAGATTGATGCGAACTTCCATGAAAAATATGATATTCATATTCATGTCCCCGAAGGTGCGGTTCCAAAAGATGGCCCTTCTGCAGGCATCACGATTGCAACAGCGTTAATATCGGCCCTTACAAATAGGCCGATCAGAAAAGAGGTAGGCATGACAGGCGAAATTACATTACGCGGACGGGTTCTTCCGATCGGCGGGCTTAAAGAAAAATCTTTAGCGGCCCATCGCGCAGGACTTACGAAAATCATCATCCCGCAAAATAACGAAAAGGATATTGATGATATCCCGGAAAGTGTCCGTAAAGCATTAACATTTGTTCCAGTTTCACACGTCGATGAAGTCCTTGAGCATGCATTGGTAGGTGTGAACGAATGAAAGTAACAAGTTCAGATATTGTCATCAGTGCAGTGAAGCCTGAACAATATCCCAATACTCCAATACCGGAATTTGCCTTGGCAGGCCGTTCCAACGTTGGGAAGTCCAGTTTCATCAACAAAATGATCAATCGAAAAAACTTGGCGCGCACATCCTCTAAACCGGGTAAGACGCAGACCTTGAATTTTTATATCATAAATGAAGCACTCCATTTTGTGGATGTACCGGGTTATGGTTATGCAAAAGTATCCAAGACGGAGCGTGATGCGTGGGGGAAGATGATCGAAACGTACTTCACTTCCCGTGACCAGCTCCGCGCTGCGCTTCTGATCGTCGATTTGCGTCATCCGCCGACAAAGGATGATATCGCAATGTATGAATTCCTGAAGCATTATGACCTGCCCCGGATCGTCATTGCCACCAAAGCGGATAAAATTCCAAAAGGCAAATGGCAGAAACACTTGAAAATCACGCGCCAAACGTTAAATATGGAAAAAGAAGATGAATTGCTTCTATTCTCTGGTGAAACAGGCGAAGGTAAGGAACAAGCATGGGGCGTCCTTAAGAAATATATGTAAAAGAAAAGGGTATTCCGCATCTGGAATACCCTTTTTCATTATGTAATCGAAAATCTTCACTTTTTTCGAACCAAAAAATAAATGCCGATCGCCATCAAGGCAAAAGGCCAAAACCTTTCGATGTTCGCGGTGGTTGTTTCAACAATCCCGAAAGACGTTGTGATTTTATCGTAGAATAAGAATGTGATCGAGACGATGAATATGACCATCCCGTGAAACATTCCAGAATTTGTTTTACGTGCCCGGAGAATAAATCCCAGTGAGATGATTAAAATAAAGATACCTATATCATCCGGCCAAATCTCCAGGTTCTCGGCGATGTGGAAGTGGGCACCGAACCCAAGTAAGATGACGCCTGGCAGGATGGACTCATATTCATTACCGCTATATGCCTGAATCAGGAAGGCGGCACCGACAATACATAATAAAGTGGGCCAGCTGAAAAAGCCCGGAAAGATTTCGATTTGGGAATGTTCAAGAAAAAAATAGAGCCCGAAACCGATTAAAACGATTCCTGGGAAAATACGTTGCGTTTTCATTTTATCCTCCTATGCAATTCGATTACTTGAAGTTTTTTGCCATTTTTGATATGGTACTTTTGTACACAATGTCGAAATATGTATGTAACTTTACAAATCCCGCTTAGACACCTTTTGTAGCATTGAGGCGTTTTGGCTGTCTTTTCATGGTAGCATATGTTTTCATAAACTGTTCATATTATTTGCGTGAATCCATTTTAGTACATGGTATAATTAATTTACATGAAAAATTTTGGGGGTGCAAAACAAAAGGATGCATATTCTAGCGGTTGGTATAAATTACAAAACTGCCCCTGTAGAAATTCGGGAAAAACTATCGTTTAACGAAGCCGAACTTGCCGAGGCAATGAAAGCTCTTAAAAATAAAAAAAGCATCTTGGAAAACATTATTATTTCAACATGTAACAGGACGGAAATCTATGCGGTCGGGGACCAGCTCCATACAAGCAGGTATTATATCAAGGAATTTCTTTCGGAATGGTTTAACATCGATAAAGAAGAATTTTCTAAATATCTGTTCATTTATGAAGGCGATGGGGCTGTCGAGCATTTATTTTCAGTTACCTGCGGTTTGAATTCCATGATACTGGGAGAAACTCAGATTTTGGGACAAGTACGTTCAAGCTATTTGTTAGGGCAGAAGGAAGATACGATCGGTACCGTTTTTAACCATCTCTTCAAGCAAGCCCTTACATTAGCTAAAAAAGCTCATTCGGAAACCGAAATCAATACCAATGCCGTTTCCGTCAGCTATGCGGCAGTCGAGCTTGCAAAAAAAATCTTTGGAGGCCTGAATGGCAAGAATGTCTTGATTCTTGGGGCCGGTAAGATGGGTGAGCTGGCCATTCAAAATCTGCATAGCAATGGCGCCGACAGCATTACGGTCATTAACCGCACCTTTCAGAAAGCGGTCGACCTGGCTGAGAGATTCAATGGTACGGCCAAACAGCTGCAAGAGCTTCAATGCGCTTTAGTGGATACCGATATCCTGATTACTTCCACTGGTGCAAAAGATCTTCTTGTAACAAAAGAAATGATGTCATTCATCAATAAGCTTCGTAAGGGCCGTCCTATTTTCATGGTCGATATCGCAGTGCCGCGTGACCTTGATCCAACATTGGCCGAGCTGGAAAATGTCTTCTTGTATGACATTGACGATCTGGAAGGGATCGTGCAAGCCAATATCGAAGAACGTAAAAAAGCTGCCGAGAAAATAGAAATGATGATCGAATCAGAAATCGTGGACTTCAACCAGTGGATTAATTTACTTGGTGTGGTTCCCGTCATTTCTTCTTTACGGGAAAAATCCCTATCGATACAAAGGGAAACGATGGAAAGCATCGAAAGAAAGCTTCCGCATTTGAGCGAACGTGACAAAAAAGTCCTGAACAAGCATACGAAAAGCATCATCAACCAAATGCTGAAAGATCCGATACTTTATGCAAAAGAGCTGGCAGATGAGCCGAATGCAAAAGAGCAATTAAATAATTTCGTGAAAATCTTCCATTTAGAGGAATTGATTGAAGACCAGCTGGTTGGGGATGAAAAAGAACGGAACAGCTCCAAGTCATCCCTATTGAATCCAGTTCCTGTCCAGTAATGAGGTAGATATGGAATTACTAATGACAAGATTGCATGAAGCCACTGTTTTGCTGTATGCCATCAGTATGCTTTTATACTTTATTGATTTCCTTAATAATAACCAGAAGGCGAACAGGGTCGCCTTCTGGTTGCTTTCTATTGTTTGGGTGCTGCAAACAATTTTTTTGTTTCTGTATGTGTTGAAAACGGGAAGGTTCCCGGTATTGACGATTTTTGAAGGCTTATATTTTTATGCATGGGTCCTCATATCGCTATCATTGATCATTAACCGATTGCTAAGAGTCGATTTTACGGTCTTTTTTACGAATGTATTAGGTTTCATGGTTATGGCCATCCATACCTTTGCACCTGTTCAGATAGAATCTCAAGTGCTTGCACAGCGCCTGGTTTCAGAGCTATTGCTCATACATATCACTTTTGCGATCCTATCATATGGGGCATTCACGCTTTCTTTCGTTTTTTCAGTTTTATACTTAATTCAATATGATTTATTGAAACGGAAGAAGTGGGGAAAACGCCTGCTTCGACTCGGCGATTTAACAAAGCTCGAGCATATGTCCTATGTCCTCGCAGTTATAGGTGTTCCATTATTGGTGGTCTCCCTCATCCTCGGGATTCAATGGGCTTATATAAAAGTCCCTGGGGTATCCTGGCTGGACATGAAGATCATCGGCTCATTTATTTTGCTTATTGCTTACAGTATGTTTTTATACTTGAAAATTCGGAAACAAATGTATGGAAGGACGCTAGCCTTTCTGAATATTGGATCTTTCATGATTGTGTTAATTAACTTTTTCCTTTTCGGAAGCCTTTCAACATTCCACTTTTGGAATACATAGGAGGAAACTATGAGAAAAATAATTGTCGGTTCAAGACGTAGTAAATTAGCGATCACCCAAACGAACTGGGTGATCGATCAACTTAAAGGACTTGGGGTCCCATACGAGTTCGAGGTGAAGGAAATTGTCACAAAGGGTGACCAAATCCTTGATGTAACACTTTCCAAGGTCGGCGGAAAGGGCTTATTCGTTAAAGAAATCGAACAAGCGATGCTGGATAAAGAAATTGATATGGCCGTACATAGTATGAAGGATATGCCGGCAGTGCTGCCTCAAGGTTTGACGATCGGCTGCATACCACCGAGGGAGGATCATCGGGATGCCTTGATTTCAAAGAACCATGAAACCCTTTCCGAACTGAAGCCCGGTTCCATCATAGGTACAAGCAGCTTGCGGCGTGGCGCGCAAATTTTGGCTAGAAGGCCGGACCTTGAAATTAAATGGATTCGCGGAAATATCGATACCCGTCTGAATAAGCTGAAAACGGAAGATTATGATGCTATCATTTTAGCGGCAGCCGGACTATCAAGAATGGGTTGGGAGCAGGACATCGTAACGGAATTTTTAGATGAAGATATTTGCATTCCGGCAGTTGGACAAGGAGCTCTTTCCATTGAATGCCGTGAAGACGACAAAGAACTGCTGGCGGAACTTGCGAAATTGACCTGTGAAAAAACGAAAAGGACGGTTGAAGCGGAACGTGCCTTTTTGGATAAAATGGAAGGCG
The DNA here is from genome assembly GCF_057586375.1 of Peribacillus sp. SRI_006. Lineage (NCBI taxonomy): Bacteria > Bacillati > Bacillota > Bacilli > Caryophanales > Bacillaceae > Peribacillus > Peribacillus sp. SRI_006. The sequence goes on from NZ_JBYCZT010000001.1 coordinate 122,539, forward strand.
GATGCCAGGTGCCGATTGCTGGATTTGCGGTGGCAAAAGATAATGGGTCCGTTTCCTTGACGGCTTTGGTCGCTGCCCCGGATGGAAAGGTGATATATAAAGAAATGGTTGAAGGTGCTGATCCAGAGGCGGTTGGGCATGCTGCTGCCAAACAGATTAGCGAAATGGGCGGTAAAGAATTGATCGATCGCGTAAAAGAAGAGCTTGATCAGTAATGAACCCAGTTCAACCTCTTAAGGATTATCAGGTATTGATCACCAGAGGGAAAGGACAGGCAGATGGTTTAAAAGAGTCGATCGAAAAAAATGGCGGAACGCCGCTTCTTGTTCCATTGCTTGAGTTCACCCTTCCAGATCATATGGAAGATGTGCATCAGCGGTTTGAAGAGTTGCTTACATATGACTGGATCATTCTGACCAGTCAAAATGGGGTGGAATTCTTCTTTAGGCTTCTTGGAAACCAGCCTTTGAAGCTTCCGAAAATAGCCGTAATCGGCTCCAAAACAGAAGCGGCCCTGAAACGGCATGGTTATAAGGCGGATTTCGTTCCAGCCCAGTTTGTTGCCGAGGGGTTCGTGGCAGAGTTCAATACCCTGCTAGATCCGGGTGCCCGAGTGTTGCTGGCAAAAGGAAATCTCGCAAGGGCGGTTATAGCGGAGGCGATCAATGAAGCTGGAGCAATCTGTGATGAAGTGATAATTTATCATACAGTGCTTCCTCGAAGCAGTGAAAAAAAACTGGTGCAGCTTATAAAGAACCATGAAATCGACATCATGACCTTTACGAGTTCATCGACGGTCAATCATTTTTTACAGATCATGAAAAGCCATGAATTGGATACATACATAGACCGGATCATCATCGCCTGCATCGGGCCGATTGCCGCTAAAACGGCTGAAAAACATGGGCTATCCGTCGATGTCTGTCCAGATGTTTATACGACGGATGCCATGGTTGCGGAGTTAATACGCTTTATCTTGAAAAGAAATAAACAGGGAGGAACTTTCAAATGAAAAACATTCCATTCAATCGCCACCGCCGCTTGCGTGCAAGTGCTGGCATGAGGGCTTTAGTCCGTGAAACACAATTGCATAAAGAGGATTTGATTTATCCGATCTTCGTCATCGACGGGAAAAATGTGAAAAATGAAATCAACTCCATGCCAGGTATCTATCAGCTATCCATGGATAATCTGGGTGCCGAAATGGATGAAGTCGTGAGTCTGGGCATTAAATCAGTCATTTTATTCGGTGTCCCTTTTGATCATGATAAAGACGAACAGGGAACAGGGGCATTTCATCACAACGGACTTGTGCAAGAAGCAATCCGCTTTATTAAAAAACAATATCCTGAAGTTATTGTCATAGCGGATACCTGCCTTTGCGAGTATACAAGCCATGGCCATTGCGGGGTCGTTGAAGGGGAAAAAATCCTTAATGACGCTTCTCTTGACCTTCTTGCCAAAACGGCAATCAGCCAGGCTGAGGCCGGCGCAGACATCATTGCGCCTTCCAATATGATGGACGGTTTCGTTGCGGCCATCCGTGCAGGTCTGGATGAAGCGGGTTATGAAGATATTCCGATCATGTCCTATGCGGTGAAATATGCTTCGGCTTTTTACGGCCCATTCCGTGATGCCGCGAATGGTGCGCCGCAATTTGGCGACAGGAAAACTTACCAAATGGATCCCGCCAATCGCCTTGAAGCGTTTCGTGAAGCTGAAAGCGATGTTGCTGAAGGTGCGGACTTCCTAATCGTGAAACCGGCCCTTTCCTACATGGACATCATCAGGGACGTTAAGAATAACTTTAATCTTCCGATCGTTTCCTATAATGTCAGCGGTGAATATTCAATGGTCAAAGCTGCTGCCCAAAACGGCTGGATTGATGAAAAAGCGATAGTGATGGAAATGCTGACAGGCTTGAAACGCGCAGGTTCCGACTTGATCATCACGTATTTTTCAAAAGAGGTAGCACGCTGGATAAACGAAGATAATCAATGATAAAAAAATATAACCTGTAATGGAAAAAGGGGATTGAATCATGCGGTCATATGAAAAATCGAAAAAAGCTTTTGCCGAAGCAAAAAATTTGATGCCAGGCGGCGTGAACAGCCCGGTACGTGCCTTCAAATCTGTGGACATGGATCCCATTTTCATGGAGCGTGGAAAAGGCTCGAAAATGTATGATATCGATGGAAATGAATATATCGACTATGTTCTATCATGGGGACCGCTCATCCTGGGTCACACGAATGACCGTGTCGTGGAATCATTGAAAAAAGTAGCGGAGTCAGGTACAAGCTTTGGAACCTCTACGCTGATTGAGAATGAACTGGCCAAGCTGGTCATGGAACGGGTGCCTTCGATTGAAATGATCCGGATGGTATCATCAGGAACCGAAGCGACGATGAGTGCGCTAAGGCTGGCACGAGGCATAACAGGCCGTGATAAAATCCTGAAATTCGAAGGTTCCTATCATGGCCATGGCGATTCATTGCTGATCAAAGCGGGTTCCGGCGTTGCAACATTAGGTTTACCGGATAGCCCAGGTGTACCGGAAGGCATTGCAAAAAATACGATTACCGTAGCATATAATGATCTTGCTGCAACCAAATATGCGTTTGAACAATTTGGCGAAGACATCGCCTGTATCATCGTAGAACCTGTTGCAGGGAATATGGGTGTGGTTCCGCCACAACCTGGTTTCCTCGAAGGCTTACGTGAAGTGACGACCCAATACGGGGCTTTATTGATCTTTGACGAAGTCATGACAGGGTTCCGTGTCGGCTATAATTGTGCACAAGGCTATTTTGGCATCGTACCTGACCTGACTTGCCTTGGGAAAGTAATTGGCGGCGGCTTGCCTGTCGGAGCATTCGGAGGCAAGCGCGAATTCATGGAACAAATTGCCCCGAGTGGGACAATCTATCAAGCGGGAACATTGTCCGGTAATCCTCTTGCCATGACGGCCGGCCTTGAAACGCTGAGCCAATTGACTCCAGAATCTTATGTTGAGTTCACTCGAAAAGGGGATATGCTCGAAAAAGGAATTGGAGCGGCAGCGGATAAGTACGGTGTTCCCCATACATTCAACCGTGCCGGCTCCATGATTGGACTTTTCTTTACTAATGAAGATGTCGTAAACTATGATACAGCAAAAACATCCGATTTAGAGTTCTTTGCTTCCTACTATAGGGAAATGGCGAATCAAGGCATCTACTTGCCGCCGTCACAGTTTGAAGGGTTATTCCTTTCCACTGCACATAGTGATGAAGATATCGAAAAAACCATTGCTGCGGCAGAACAGGCTTTTGCCAAATTAAAAAAATGATTCAAGGCTTCATGAGCTACCGCGATATTCGATAATGATAAATTTGAACTGGCTGCCATTTTTCCAAAAACTTTTGGAGAAATGCAGCCAGTTTTTTTGAATTCAATCCGTATGTGTAAGAACCGAATTTAACGTTCACGGCCGAATTAATTGGAGGTAGGTCGAAATAATTGGTAGAAAGCAGAATTAATAGGCTGTTGGGAATTAATATGGCGGTATGCCGAGCGGGTTTTTCAAGCTGATTGTTATTCCCGCTTGATTTAGCCTGAAAATTGAACCTCTTTCTTTTAATTCAGGGAATATCTAAGGAGAGCTGCAAATGAATTAAGGAATAAACAGCTTCCTCCCTTCATAGATTGATATTGGTATAGGTACCGTTTCATGAAGCTGAAAGGAGGAGTTGTCTTGTCGCAAGAAAATGAATCGTATTTACGATTTTCTTTAGAGGAATCCGTTTGGTTCCAGAAGGGACAGGAAGTGGCTGAGCTATACTCTATTTCCCTTGATCCAAATGTGTCGATTCAAGAAAGTGATCAATATGTTTTTATACGAGGCTCGTTGGATTTAAGCGGTGAATACAAAGACTCGCAAAATGGTGAAGAAGAGGAGTTTTCGCAGACCTTTTTGCCAAAAGCGGTTCAAAAGGTCGAGAGGCATCCCAATGGACTTAATGAGTTCACACACCGTTTTCCGGTTGATATAACGATTCCGAATAATCGGATTGCCTCTTTGGATGAGGTTGATGTCTCGATTCAAAGCTTTGATTATGCCATGCCAGAGCATAACTGCTTGAAATTGCAGGCGGACCTTTTGATAACCGGAATCTATAATGATTCATATGTGGAAGAACGGTTTGATACTGAGCAGGAAGTTGGGGAAACGGAGGATCAGGAAGAAACGGATGGAGAAAATGAGTCATATATTCCTTATGCAGCCGCAGTGCCGCCAATCCCGGATTTTCAGCCCGTTTTCCGTGATGAGGAGGAAGAAGAGTTATACGCGCCTTTTTCTGCAGAGTCAAAACGGGTTTCTGAAGCAAATGAAGAAGAAGAAGAGGAACCGATTTATTTAAGCGATCAGCATAATGCTCCCGTTTTTGAAATTCCTGTTTCACCATATCCTGAAGAGGAGGAATGGGAAACGGAAGTGCATAGACAGGAAGAAGCTGAAGCTGTAGAGGAAGAAGTAATTGGTGATCCGCCTGACTCCCCGGAAAAGGTACCTTCCATGGGAGAGGCAAAATTGGAGGAAGAACCAAGCAGGCAGGATTCCTTGGAGATTCCTAGAGTGACATTTATAGAAGAAGTAGAAGAAGAGCCAAGTCAAGCAACCAATCATGAAAGTAGCCCAGTTTTAAATGTAGAAACCGAGGATGTCATCCGGCAGGAAGACGATGCCGTTACAGCGGGTCCTATCCTTAATGAGAATGTGAAGGTGGAGCAGGAAGAGGAATCCAATTCGTCCATAAGCGATCTATTCAAAAAGAGGGAAAGACCTGCGCCTCCGGCTAAGGAGGGGAAGAGTTTCAAAGGCAGGAAACAAGCAGCGGAACGTGATGAAAAAGAAACGGCCGATCATGATGAAAAGCAGCTTTCCATCATGGATTTATTCGGACGGAAACAAGAAGAAGAACTGGTAAGGATGAAGGTTTGCATTGTTCAGCAAGGGGAAACGCTTGATGACTTGGCTCAACGATATGATGTTACGGTTCAATCGATCCTTTTCAGCAATGAATTGGAGTCGAATCAGAACGTTCATGAAGGGCAAGTCATTTATATACCGAAGGCGGTTGCGTATAAGAATTGACCGGGACAGAGAGCAGGGCATATGCTCTGCTCCTGTTTTTTAAATGCTAGAGGAAGCGGATTGTTTAGTTTTTTTAGAGAAAGTGAGTGAGTCTCGTGAGGGAAAACGAGAATCAGCAGCCTGCCAATCGGGATCGGGACACGGAGACCGTATTGAAGGAATATGCCATGTATGTACAATATATTGAGGACTTCGGGCGTGTAAAAAAAGTATACAGTGATCGCGGTACATTTGCCTTGAAATCCATGTCACCGCATAACGGCATTGATTTTATCAAAAATGTTCAAAAACTGTACCATCGCGGCTATAATCGAATCGTTCCCATTTATCAAACGATGGATCAGCGTTACGCCGTTCTTCATAATGGACGTTTGTATTACCTGATGCCCTGGCTCAATGATGAAAGGGACGGGGAGCGCGATGAAAAGCATAAGCAATTGTTCAGAGAGCTTGCTCGGATGCATACACTTTCCGTTAAGGAAATACAAGTGGATATTGAGGAACGGGAAGCACATTATGAGCGGACGCTTGATGCCTGGAATAACGAAAAGGAATTTATAGAAGAGTATATTGTCAGTTGTGAAAAGAAGTGGTATATGTCTCCATTCGAACTCACGGTTTGTTCTTTCTACACTGATATTTCACAGGCACTGAAGTACTCGATCAAGAAGTTTGAAACCTGGTATGAAAAAACGAAGGATAGTGAAAAGGTTCGAACCGTGGTAACGCACGGAAAGGTTTCTTTGAAGCATTTCGTTTATGATGAGCGGGGATATGGCTACTTCATCAATTTTGAGAATTCGAATACGGCTCCGCCGCATTTCGATTTACTGCCATTTCTCGTTAAAGCGGCCAGGACCTATCCTGTCCAATGCGATGACTGTGTTGACTGGCTATATAACTATTTTCGTTATTTTCCGTTAAAAGAAGAAGAATTATTGCTCATGCAAAGTTATCTGGCATTCCCTGGATCAGCTTTGGAATTAGTGAAGGGTTATTCCGATGGCAGGGGCCATCGTTCAGAGCTTGATAATGTCACGCAACTTCAGCGGCAATTTTGGCTATTGAAAAATATTGAATATATGGTGATGAGAATCGAAGAAATCGAACAGAAGAAAAAGGCGGCTGCCGAGGCTGCCAAAGAAGAACAATCACCCCCAAGCTAAATATACATGATTGGATCATCTCCAGTCATGTATATTTTTTTGCTGTAAGGGAATAATTAAATCCATTCGAAATACAAAGACATGGCCAGGAAAATAAACGCGATAAGCAGGAGCATATCGAAAAAAGTCGGGAAAATCAGCGTACGTAATCCTTGGAATACGATAAAGGGGACGATGAACTGCTGGCAGACACCGCGGAATTTTTTCACCCAAGGCGGTAAAGTATAGGGAGTATATCTTCGCTTCATATTATTACCTTCCTTTTTAGGACTTCTTATATTCTATGGGTGGGCAGTGAAAAAGGTGAAACAGCCGTCACATTCACTGTTTCTGGAGGATAAAATAAAGAAAACGAACATGAATGCATCAAATGGGATGATTCCTGAGAAAGTAAGCGAAAAGATGATTGACTGGAGCCCCATGTTTTTTGTACTATATACTATATGCATTCAATGTTTTTACATATGAATATAAATCAATGCAAAGACCGGAAATAGTAAGATGAAATGCACTTTTCAGAGAGGAAACCAAATTGGTGCGAGGTTTCCAGGCAGCAGCATCCGAAGTCGTCCGCGAGCAGTCTTCGTGAACTTCTTAGTAGCGAAGGCCGGTGAAGAGCCGTTATCCGATTTGAGAGCCGAAAGGGATTTTTTTCTTTTTCGGAAAAAAGGTGGCACCGCGAACAACTTCCTTCGTCCTTTTGAGATGATGGAAGTTTTTTTTATGCCCAAAAGGAGGAAATGATATGGAAGAGAACCAAATTTCAATGCCGACTAAATATGATCCGCAGACGATAGAGAAAGGCCGCTACAAATGGTGGCTTGATGGAAAGTTTTTCGAAACGACGGGTGACGATAAAAAAGAACCATACACGATTGTCATCCCGCCGCCTAACGTTACAGGTAAGCTGCATCTTGGCCACGCTTGGGATACGACACTTCAAGATATATTGACACGCATGAAAAGGATGCAAGGCTATGATGTTTTATGGTTACCAGGCATGGACCATGCCGGTATTGCTACTCAAGCGAAAGTAGAACAGAAACTTCGTGCGGATGGCGTGAGCCGTTATGACCTTGGGCGTGAAAAATTCGTGGAAGAGACATGGAAATGGAAAGAGGAATATGCGAGCCATATCCGTGAACAATGGTCAAAGCTAGGTCTTGGACTTGATTATACCCGTGAACGCTTCACCCTGGATGAAGGTCTTTCAAAAGCAGTGCGCGAAGTGTTCGTTTCGCTTTATAACAAGGGCTTGATTTATCGCGGCGAATACATCATCAACTGGGATCCATCAACGAAAACGGCGTTATCCGATATCGAGGTCATTTACAAAGATGTGCAAGGCGCATTTTACCATATGAAATATCCATTGGTTGACGGATCGGGTGAAATTGAAATTGCCACCACCCGTCCAGAAACGATGCTTGGCGATACTGCTGTTGCTGTACACCCTGAAGATGACCGTTATAAACACTTGATCGGCAAAAAGGTCCGCTTGCCAATTACAGGCAGGGAAATCCCGATTGTCGGTGATGATTATGTCGATATGGAATTCGGTTCAGGCGCGGTCAAAATTACTCCTGCTCATGATCCGAATGACTTCGAAATCGGGAACCGTCACGACTTGGAGCGCATCCTTGTCATGCATGAAGATGGCTCGATGAATGAAAAGGCCGGTAAATATGAAGGCATGGACCGTTTTGAATGCCGTAAGCAAATCGTCAAGGACCTTCAGGAAGAAGGAGTACTCTTCAAAATCGAAGATCACCTTCACTCAGTAGGCCATTCAGAGAGAAGCGGTGCTGTTGTTGAACCATATCTTTCGACGCAATGGTTCGTTAAGATGCAGCCGCTGGCTGATGCATCCGTTGAGCTTCAAAAAGGAACCGATGAGGAAAAAGTTCATTTCGTACCGGACCGTTTCGAGAAAACGTACCTGCATTGGATGGAAAATATCCGCGACTGGTGCATTTCCCGTCAGCTTTGGTGGGGTCACCGCATTCCCGCCTGGTACCATAAAGAAACAGGTGAAGTGTATGTAGGTCATGAGGAGCCGGCGGACGCTGAAAACTGGGAACAAGATACAGATGTCCTTGATACATGGTTCAGCTCGGCATTATGGCCATTCTCGACTATGGGCTGGCCTGACAAGGACAGTGTCGATTTCCAACGTTACTATCCAACCGGGGCACTTGTAACAGGCTATGATATCATTTTCTTCTGGGTATCTCGGATGATTTTCCAAGCTCTTGAGTTCACAGGTGAACGACCATTTGAAGATGTGCTGATCCACGGACTGGTTCGTGACGAACAGGGGCGCAAGATGAGTAAATCGCTAGGCAATGGTGTCGATCCGATGGATGTCATCGATCAATACGGTGCCGATTCCCTGCGTTACTTCTTATCTACGGGCAGCTCGCCAGGCCAGGACCTTCGTTATAGTACGGAAAAAGTCGAAGCAGTTTGGAATTTCTCCAATAAGATTTGGAACGCATCACGTTTTGCTTTGATGAACATGAATGGCATGACGTATGACGAAATCGATTTAAGCGGTGAGAAGTCTGTAGCCGATAAATGGATCTTGACGCGTTTGAATGAAACGATTTCCAACGTAACCAGACTTGCGGACCGTTATGAGTTTGGTGAAGTGGGCCGCGTGCTATACAACTTCATTTGGGATGACTTCTGTGACTGGTATATTGAAATGGCGAAGCTTCCGCTATATGGAGAAGACGAAGCGGCTAAGAAAACGACGCGCTCGATCTTGGCGTATGTACTGGATAACACAATGAGATTGTTACACCCGTTCATGCCATTCATTACCGAAGAAATCTGGCAGAACCTACCGCATCAAGGTGAGTCCATCACTGTTGCCGCTTGGCCGGAAGTGAATGAAGAGTTGACAGATACAGCTGCAGCCGAGGAAATGAAGCTGCTTGTTGAAATCATCCGCTCCGTCCGTAATATCCGTGCTGAGGTGAACACACCGTTAAGCAAAAAAATCAATTTGATTTTAAAAGCGAAAGATGAGGCCATCTTAGCGACATTACAGAAAAACAGCAGCTATATCGAGCGTTTCTGTAATCCTGAACAATTGACGATCGGAATCGAAGTCGAAGAGCCTGCTCAAGCCATGACAGCTGTCGTAACTGGCGTAGAACTAATCCTTCCGCTTACAGGACTGATCAATATTGACGAAGAAGTGAAACGTCTTGAAAAAGAACTCGACAAACTTAATAAAGAAGTTGAGCGTGTACAGAAAAAATTAGGCAACGAGGGCTTCGTTAAAAAGGCGCCGGCAAGCGTCATCGAAGAAGAACGTGCCAAGGAAAAAGACTATAGCGAAAAACGCGACTCTGTAATCCACAGGATCAGCGAACTGAAACAACTGTAAAACAAAAGGATGAACCAGCTTGAAGCCGGTTCATCCTTTTTCTGTTTACATGCTATTTAAGAAGAGGATATGCTTTCTTTTATGAATGTAAGGTACTCCCATACGATATTCATATCACTTAGTGCACTTAATGTCCGGCTCCCGACGACATCCTCAATTTCGTTCAGCATGAGGCTGCCATCTTCGGCAAATATGAAATCGATACCGACCAGGCCGAAATCAAATGAACTCATTACTCTTTCAACAAGGGCTAATTCAGATGCAGTCAGCTCATATAGCGAAGCCGATCCGCCCAGCGTATAATTTGCCTTGAAACTGGAAGCGGATTCCCTGAGTACAGCAGCCTTCACTTTATTACCAACCACAAAAACGCGGATATCCCTACCGAATAAGCCAGGTTTTTGAACTATCCAATTCCCATCATTCAGCTGGGCAAAATCATCGGCATGCTCGATTAAAAATACTTGTTTCCCGCCGCGGCCGCTTGTTTCTTTAGCAATGAAAGGGAGCTCCATGTCATCGGCACTCGGCCTTCCATTACAATATACGGTATCGGCCATTGGAATCCCCAGCGAGGACAAATATTGATGCGTCTTTGCTTTGTCATTCGCGATTTCCGATACGAAGGAGGAGTTAAAGCAAGCAATCCCCAATTGCTCAAGTTGCTTAGTGAAAAAAGGATCGATGGTCCGGACGATGGCAAAGTCCGGCAATGAAATTGGCTGCATCTCATGTTCCACATACAACTTGTTGAAACGATGTCCGATCCTAAGGTCTTCCCGAAAGTGAAAGTGTAAATCAAGATCAAGCTTACTGGCTTCGTCAAGCATCCAATCTATGTATCCTTTATTTTTCAAGGCATCCTCGCGGTTATAAATCAACCAGCCTGCTTGTTTTTTCATCAGATGCACTTCCTTTTCCTAATTCTTTCAAGATATAATCGAACATGCTATCGGCGATGTTGATGCCAGTACATTCATAAATGTTCAATAAATGCGAATTTGAATTCACTTCGCACAAAAGCGGACCTTCTTCACCAAACAGCAAATCGACGCCAGCGAAGTCGGCACCCAGAATTTGCGCACATCGAATGGCAAGTTGTGCTTCTTCACTAGTGGGGATATATGGTGCAGCCTGTCCCCCGGCAGTCATATTAGCTCGGAAGTCCTGCTCGGAATGACGTTGCATCGCTGCTATGACTTGATTGCCCACGACATTCACGCGAATATCCCGACCTTTACTGTGCTCGATGAATTCCTGGATGATAAATGGTTTGTGGCCAAGATCACGGACCGTCTTCAGTAACTCATCCTCTGATTGGATTAAATATACTTGTTCCCCAAAAGAACCGTATGCTTCCTTAACGATAAGAGGATAACCGAGTTCATTGCCGATTTGGATAAAAGCATCCATATTGACCCTTTCAATCCCTTCGTACGTAAAAGGGGGAAATATGGTTTTCGGCATCGGTATGCCATGCCCTGTTAAGGCTTGATGTGTTTTTGCTTTGCTGTCGCATATATCGATTGCTGCACTGCTGTTATATACGGGGATGCCGAGCAATTCCAAATGGCGCGCCAAATGAATGTCTTTATCCATGAACAGAACAAAATCCGGCAGCTTATCAAAGTTTCCTTTAAGCAGCGGCACTCCTTTTTCGATTATAGGCATGAGATCTGAATTGCGGATAAGGGTTGCCGTGATATCTTTCCTTTCAGCCGCCTCTTTAATGAACAAAGCTAAACTGGAAAACTTATCATGCTGTAAATAGCCGTTGACGACAATCCAGCAGTGGAAATCTGAAGTTTTCATGGTAAAACACTACCTTTCATCTAGGTTAATCGTACATATATTGATAAAATAATCTTAACGCATAAGAGCGGTATAAAGAAAGAGGAGGCTCCACGATAATGGTTACAACCATGAAAGAAATCAATCAATTTTTTGAACGGCGCCAAGTTCGATTGGGCATGAATTTTGGCCTGTCACGGATGGAAACATTGTTAACAGAATTAGGCGACCCGCACAAGGAGCTAAAGTATATTCACATTGCGGGGTCCAACGGGAAAGGATCGACACTGCAATATATTAAAGAAATTCTGCTTGCCCAAGGGATTCGGGTCGCTTCCTTCACTTCTCCTTTTTTAATACGGATGAATGAACAGCTGAAGGTGAATGAGGATGAAATCAGTGATCAGGAATTCATCGATGTCTTCCGGAAGCTTTGGCCGATCATACGTGAGATGGACAGCAAGGGGAATGGTCCCACCCAGTTCGAAATTTTGACTGCAATGGCATTCTCTTATTTTAGCAAAAAGGAAGTCGATTTAGTTTTGATGGAAACCGGTTTGGGAGGCAGGCTTGATACAACGAATGTCATCCAGCCGTTTCTTTCGATCATTACCTCGATCTCTTTGGAACATACGAACATCCTGGGTAACACACTTGGGGAAATTGCTTTTGAGAAGGCAGGCATCATAAAAAGCGGAGCGCCGGTCATCAGCGGAGTCACAGCCGGGGAACCAGCAAAAGTAATTGAAGAAAAAGCGTCAGCTTTAGGCGTACCTTATTACCAATTGGGTAAAGATTTTCGTGTTAGCGATATGAAGCGAAGTGAACGTGGGCAAAGTTTCTCATTTGCGCTTGCCGATAGGTCAATCGAAAATGTGGAAATGCGGATGCTGGGCCGTCATCAAATGGAGAATGCGGCACTGGCCATTGCTGCTGTCACAGTAGGGATGGAAAATATCGATGAAAAAAGCATCCTTAAAGGAATAGGGGCAGCGAAATGGGATGGGCGCTTTGAAAAAATATCGGATGAGCCGTTGGTGATCATTGATGGTGCACATAATCCTGCCGGCATCGACGTTCTGAAGGAAACGCTAAAAGTGCATTACCCCGACTATCAGTACCGATTCGTATTCAGCTCTTTTAAAGATAAAAACTATTCCGAGATGCTTCATGGACTGGAAACGGGGGCGATGGAAATCATCATTACCGAATTCGACCATGAACGGGCGGCGGATGCGAAAACGCTTTATGAAAAATGCAATCATCCAAATAAAAGTATAAATAAGGATTGGCAGGCGGCGATAACGGAAGGCAGAAGGAAAACGGGGGATAAAGAGATTCTTGTCATTACAGGGTCCCTTCATTTCCTTTCACTTGTGAGGGAGTTCCTCATCAGAGCCTAAAGGATGTGCATTACCGCAATGAGGCACTTTATCATGGAAACCAAAGCAAAGCGGGTTTGCCTGCAGTTTTTTAGGGAGGGGTGCAATTTAAACGTTGATTGGAACGTAGGGCACTCGCTTTCCGCGGGCGGTCCGGGAGCCTCCTCGGCGCCTTGCGCCTGCGGGGTCTCCTCTGGACTCGCTTTTCCCGCAGGAGTCTCGTACACCCGCTCCAATCAACTTTGTTTTAACTTTTATATAAAACCCCTTTGCCAAAAGTCTTTATTGTTTTCGTAAAATTGAGGCTGTCATTGACTTCGCTTTCATTTATGATTTGGTGAAAGATATGTATTCAAAGGTCCTTTTCTCTTGTTAAAGAGACTCTTGAAAAGAAAAAACTCCAATAGAGTGATTGATAACAAATCACCCAGTTTATTTGTTAAAATATGATTATATATTGCATTCCATATGAATGTTGAATAGTAGGATCTGCTTAATAAAATGACGGGAGGGATGAGCATGAAGAACCCAATGGTTAATTACATAGCGGAAGGGACTTTTATATCAGGATTTCAAAGAAAGGCAATCGAATCCTCATGCACGTTGCATAAATGATGGCTATCCATATCTATCTCTTCGTATTGGGCTTGATTTTAGGCTCATTCTTTAACGTTGTCGGTTTAAGTGTTCCAGCTGGTCATTCATTCGCGAATCGTCGTTCCGCCTGCCCTTCTTGCGGGCGTACATTGACATTCTTCGAGTTGATACCGGTTATTTCTTATATGTTGCAAGTCGGTAAATGCCGGGGCTGTAAAGCAAGGATATCCCCCCTTTATCCAGCCGTGGAAATGCTGACCGGTGTTTTGTTTGCCTCTGCTCCGATATTCCTTGGCTGGTCGGGCGAACTTTTGGTTGGCTGGATATTGATTTCATTATTTATGATCATCTTCGTGACTGATGTCGCCTATATGCTCATACCCGATAAAATACTGCTTTTCTTTATAGTGATTTTTATTGTTTTAAGAGTCTCATTTCCATTGATGCCCTGGTGGGATTCAATTGTCGGGGCAGCGGTTGGCTTTAGCCTGCTGTTATCAATCGCGGTCGTGAGTAAGGGTGGCATGGGTGGCGGTGATATCAAGCTGTTTGCAGTGATTGGCTTCGTATTGGGAATGAAGATGGTGCTGTTATCTTTGCTTTTTGCGTGCTTTTATGGGGCATTGCTTGGCATCACTGGGTTGCTGACCGGAATCTTAAAAAAGAAAACCCTTATTCCTTTCGGACCGTATATCGTTTTTGGGACATTGACTGCTTATTTATGGGGCGATTCGCTATTACATTGGTATGTAACATTTTTAAGATGAGCTTAAAGGACCATCCTGATCAAGAGGAATTTGTCAAAAACCACCTGAACAATAGCTCAGTAGGGAACCATCCCCATGTGACGGCAAGAGATTATGAAATGATGGAGGGATGTATGTAATTCGTGAGAGGTGATATGGAATGGTTCATGAAGCAATAGTACCAGTACACGGAATTCCTTTTTTGTTACCTATATATGAATAGGGAAATTTGACGAAACCTATTAATGACAAGACGACAAAAGTCTTGTTATTTTTTTTTCCCTCTATGATAGGATGAAAAAAATGATCTGGAGGGGAGGAAAAAAATTGGGCAAGCCGGAACAAAGCAAGGGTGTAACGATTAAAATAAATGGGGAAGAAAAAGTATTTGGCGATAAAAAAATTGAAAGTCAAGAGGCGGCGAGTAAGGAGCAGGAGCAGGAACAAACTGATGAGAGTTTCGAATGGATACTCCCTGAGGATTCAAATGAAGGCAAGATCGTATTGGTCCCCACACCGCCAAAGAAGAAAATGCCGAAGCTCATCGGCTTTGGTACCGGGTCACTGAAAAGCTCGGATAAAAGACCGATCAAGACATTCATGATTGCAGTCATTTGTGCTGTGTTTTTTGGGTCGATTCTTGGCTTGATCGCCGTTAAAACGATAACAAAGGAAAAAGCCGAAGTATCTTCGGTCGAGACCCCGATTCCAACCGAAGCCACAGTTGAAGATAAAAAAGCGGCAGTGACTGAACCGGGAAACCAGCTGAAGACATTCCTTGTACAGGGAGGAGTATTCAGCAGCGAGGATGCGGCAAGGCAAATTCAAAAGAAAATCATTGAAAAGCAGGTTCCTGCTGAAATCTTCAAATTGGAAGAAAGCTATTATCTATTTCTGGGATCGGCAGAGAGTCTAGCTGCAAGTAAAGAATTGGCCTTGTTCTTAAAGTCATATGATGTGGATGTATATTGGAAGGAAATCAATTTTGAAGCGGCCGGGACAAGCCAAGAAGATGAAAAAACCCTCGACAAGATGAAGGCAGTATATGCTTCGTTGGCAGAAACATCCGCAACAAAGCTTCGCGGAAAGGCAGGGACGGTAAACGGGGAAACCCTGAAAAAAAACATGGATGAACTGAAGGCGGGGAAATTATCGCCGGCGTTTTCAAAGATGAACGATGACCTGACTGCTGCGGCAAAGTCGATTGATGAATATGAGACTTCCAAAAATGAAGAAAAGCTATTCCAGGCTCAAGAAAGTCTTCTGAATTTTTTATTGAATTACCAAAAGTAAAGAAAAAAGGGGGGGCTGCCTAATGGGACAAGCCTCCCAATATGAAACCATCTGTGACACCCTTTTTTATTTTCCGGGAAATACTTACAAGGATTTGTCGATTCCTAGTAAACAATAATTGTGGATTGCACCATTATTTGATAGGATAGATATGTATCTCCCTATGTAAAGAAAGGTGACTTTTATATTATGCAGCCATTGATTTTAGCTTCCTCATCACCACGTCGTAAAGAACTTCTTCAATTTCTTCAAATCCCCTTTGAAAGCATGAATTCCAATGTTGATGAAAGTATTGATGAAAACATGTGTCCTGATGCAGCAGTGAAAGAACTGGCATCCCGTAAAGCGGAAGCCATCGCAGCAAAATTTCAGGAAAGCTGGGTAATCGGCTCGGATACCGTTGTTGTCCTTGATGGTAAGATTTTGGGTAAGCCGGTAAGCAGGGCGGATGGAAAAAGAATGCTGGAAATGTTATCAGGACGGACACATGAAGTATACACAGGTGTCGCCATCCTGTTCGGAAAGCATCGCAGAGTATTCGCAGAAAAAACGGAAGTGACATTTTGGGAGCTGCCAGAAGCTGAAATCGAACGATATCTGGATAGCGGGGAACCTTTTGACAAAGCTGGCGGCTATGGGATTCAAGGATACGGATCTCTTCTTGTCAAACAAATCAAAGGGGACTATTTCTCAGTCGTCGGGCTTCCGGTCTCAAGACTGGCCCGGGAACTTAAAGCGATGCAGGAAGAGTTAGGATAATCAGATTTCCCCTGGCATCTTCCCTTTTCTAAGGAAGGGTTGATCTTTTGAGCGAAAAAATGTTAATACGGGATTACCCGAAAGAAGAGAGGCCGCGCGAAAGGTTTCTCCAGGACGGGCCGCAAAGTCTTTCCAATCAGGAATTGCTTGCTTTGCTATTGAGGACGGGATCAAGGGAAGAATCAGTCCTGCAACTATCCGGCAGGCTCATCAATTCCTTCAAGGGCCTGCGCCTGCTAAAAGAAGCCTCAGTGGAAGAACTGACCGTGATTAAAGGGATTGGTGAAGCAAAAGCGATACAAATCCTGGCCTCTGTCGAACTTGGCAGGAGAATTAACAATTTGAATGACCAAGACCGTTATGTGATTCGATCTCCTGAAGACGGAGCTAATTATTGCATGGAGGAAATGCGGTTTTTATCACAGGAACATTTCGTCTGTCTCTATTTAAATACGAAAAATCAAGTGCTACAAAAAACTACGGTATTCATCGGGAGCCTCAATGCCTCGATCGTGCATCCGCGCGAGGTCTTTAAAGAGGCTTTCAAAAGGTCAGCTGCCTCTATCATTTGTCTTCATAACCACCCCTCCGGAGACCCCTCTCCCAGCAGAGAAGATATTGAAGTGACGAAAAGGTTAGTCGAATGTGGTAAAATAATCGGCATTGAAGTATTGGACCATATCATCATCGGGGAACATAAATATGTTAGCTTGAAGGAAAAAGGTTATTTATGACACTATCAAATTTTTTGACGATACGATATAATATTGTTTATGATTTTTAAAAGAGGAAACTTTTTCAAAACTCTTATTGTCAAAAAACGACAAATTATTATTTGAACTTATAAAAAGGCATTTTTGTTTACGAAAGGGAGATACCAGAATGTTTGGAATTGGAGCAAGAGATATAGGGATTGATTTAGGAACGGCGAATACGCTTGTCTATGTGAAGGGAAAAGGCATCGCAGTACGTGAACCATCGGTTGTAGCGGTGCAAACAGATACAAAGCAAATCGTTGCAGTCGGAAACGATGCGAAAAACATGATCGGCCGTACACCTGGTAACGTGGTTGCCCTGCGCCCGATGAAGGATGGAGTAATTGCCGATTATGAAACGACGGCTACCATGATGAAGTACTATATGAAGGAAGCTCAAAAGAAGGGCGTATTCGGCAACAAGCCATATGTCATGATTTGTGTGCCTTCTGGAATTACGGCAGTTGAGCAGCGTGCAGTCATCGATGCAGCAAGACAAGCTGGAGCCCGTGACGCATATCCTATCGAAGAACCGTTTGCAGCAGCGATCGGTGCGGACCTTCCCGTTTGGGAGCCTACAGGCAGCATGGTCGTCGATATCGGCGGAGGGACGACGGAAGTGGCCATCATTTCCCTTGGCGGAATCGTTACAAGCCAATCGATCCGTATTGCCGGTGACGAAATGGATGATGCCATAATCGTCTACATCCGTAAGAACTACAATTTGATGATCGGTGAGCGTACTGCTGAAGCGATCAAAATGGAAATTGGTTCTGCTGGAGACACGGAAGGCGTTGAAAACATGGAAATTCGCGGCCGTGACCTATTGACCGGATTACCAAAAACGATCGAAATTACAGCTGAGGAAATATCCAAAGCATTAAGCGACACTGTTTCTGCAATTGTGGATTCCGTGAAAAACACTTTAGAGAAAACACCACCTGAATTAGCCGCTGACATCATGGACAGAGGCATTGTACTGACAGGCGGGGGTGCTTTGCTGCGCAATTTGGATAAAGTCATCAGTGAAGAAACGCAAATGCCGGTGATCATCGCTGAAAATCCTCTGGATTGTGTTGCGATCGGAACGGGAAAAGCGCTGGACCACATTCATTTATTCAAGACTAAATCAAGAGATTCGCGATAAGCACATTACTTCTCAAATAGGGCCGGCTCAACAAAAGGTGCAATTTTGAGCCGGTTTTCTTATGTTTTGCTGTTTCATTAAATCCATAGTGTAATTTAAAAAAACCATAGAGTAAATTTTAGATAGAGGTGTAATCACCATGCCACAGTTTTTTAATAAAAAGCTCCTTCTCTTGCTCGTTAGTATTATCGTTCTCGTGGCATTGATCGGTTTTTCATTAAGGGAGAGAGAAGAGTTGACCTGGCCGGAGCAATTCCTGAAAGATACGACAGGCTGGGTCGGAAATGTGTTTAATAAGCCAGTATCGGGTATAACAGGTTTTGTAGGGGGCTTAAAAGACCTTCAACATACATACGATGAAAACAAAAAATTGAAAGCCCGCTTGGATGAATATGTATTATTGAAAACCCAAGTCCAAGATTTAAAGGAAGAAAATGAAGAACTTCGCGACAACCTCAAAAAAGAAGATGACCTGCGGAAGTATTCGCCCACTCAGGCGACGGTCATCGGCCGTAATCCCGACCGCTGGCATGAAATGCTGACGATCAATAAAGGGAAGCGTAATGGGGTAGAAAAAAACATGGCTGTCATCACTTCCAATGGGTTAGTCGGTAAGGTGAAATCGGCGACGGATTTCACGGCCTCGGTTCAACTTTTAAGTTCAATCGATAAAGCCAACCGTGTCTCAGCCATCGTTCAGGGTGATGATAAAGCATATGGCTTGATTGAAGGGTTCGATGATAAGAAGAACCTTTTGCTGATGAAACGGATTCCTTACGATAAAAAGATCAAGAAAAATTCATTGGTCATCACATCCGGTTATGGAGGAATCTTTCCGAAGGGTCTGCTGATCGGGAAAGTTGTCGATGTCAAAGTGGATCAATATGGATTGAACCAGACTGCATATATCGAACCTTCGACGGATTTTTATGATATTAATAATGTCATGGTCGTTCAGCGTGAAGTGGATGGTGTAACGAAAGAAAGTGAAGGGGAGGATGAAGCTGAGTGAGATATTTCATCCTTTCTTTCATAGCCTTGGTTTTTTTTGTTTTTGAAAGCATCTTCGCCCAGATGTTCGCTGGAGATGCATTCGGGGCCGATAAAATCGTCGTGCCCCATTTCATGATGATATTCGTTTTTTTCCTGACCATGTACGGGTCCAGGAAAATGGGTATGCTTTATGGGGCGATTCTTGGGTTGACTTATGATGTCGTATATACGGAAATCCTTGGAATTTACATGTTCCTGCTGCCTTTTCTTGCCTATCTGATATCGAAAAGCATGAAAATCCTGCAAAATAATATTTTGGTTGCCTGCCTTACTGCGCTTTTATTCACGGCAGTTTTAGAGGTTGTCATCTTTCAGATGAATATCATCCTATCATTTGCAGATATGGGATTTGGTGAATTTGCGGAACGGAGATTGATTCCGACATTATTATTGAATCTCGCATTCATTATCATCAGCTGCTATCCTTTAAAAAGAATGATTGAAATGCTTGATTTGCAAGGAGAAACGGAATAACGTTCCTGTGTCTTTAAGAAGCAGGTGGGAAATGTATTTTCTCTTTTCCGTGTACGTAGAAAAAGGAAATTTGTTTTCCTATGTCGAATTATATTTCATTGAGGTGAAACAAACGTCATGAATAAAAGAATTCAGCAAAATGTCATGATTAAGGGAACAAAAGACGGGTTTATGCTTCATCTCGATGATTCTTGCTCATTTTCCGAATTATTGAAAGAGTTAGAAGTGAAGCTTTCGGCAAACTATCAGTTTCAAGAAAATGACCCGTCCATTTCCGTAAAAGTACATACAGGGAACCGCTATCTTGATGAACAACAAGAAGAAAAGATTAAAGAGGTCATCCATAAAAAGAAGAAGCTTTTCGTGGTTGAGATGATTTCGAATGTCCTGACGAAGGATGAAGCGAAACGATGGAAAGAAGAAAACCAAGTGACGACAGTGACAAAGGTGATAAGGTCGGGACAGGTTTTTGAAGTTCCCGGTGACTTACTGTTAATTGGGGATGTCAATCCCGACGGAACGGTTCGTGCGGGTGGCAACATATATATCATGGGACAGCTAAAGGGAATAGCCCATGCCGGATATAAAGGGAATAATGAGGCCATCATAGCTGCCTCTGTCATGAAGCCTGCCCAGCTGCGCATTGCCGGACAAGTGAACTTATCTCCCGATCAATATTCAAAATGGGGACATGACTTGGAATGTGCCTTCATGGATGAAGAAGAAAATATCATTATAGAAAAACTGCAAGTTTTAAAGAAATATAGACCTAATTTAAATAGATTAGAAGGGGGTCTCTAATCGTGGGAGAGGCAATAGTTATAACATCCGGTAAGGGTGGTGTCGGGAAAACGACCACCTCCGCCAATTTAGGAACATCTTTAGCTCTTCTAGGCAAGAAGGTTTGCTTGATTGATACGGATATTGGTCTTCGGAATCTGGATGTGATCATGGGATTGGAGAATCGCATCATCTATGATTTGGTCGATGTGGTCGAAGGGCGCTGCAAGATTCACCAGGCGCTCATTAAGGATAAACATTTCGAGGATTTGCTTTATTTGCTTCCAGCTCCGCAAAATAGTGATAAAACAGTGGTGAATGAAGAGCAGATGAGGAAACTCATAAGCGATATGAAGCCTGACTATGATTATGTCATCATTGATTGCCCTGCAGGCATCGAACAGGGGTTCAGGAATGCTATAGCTGGGGCAGACAAGGCGATTATCGTTACGACGGCAGAGAGACCGGCTGTAAGGGATGCTGACCGTATTATTGGCCTGCTTGAAAAAGAAGAGCATATTGAACCGCCTCAATTGATCATCAACCGGATTCGCGGCCATTTGCTTCATGAGGATGAAGAAATGGATATCGATGGAGTTGCCGATTTTCTTAAGATTGATTTGATCGGCGTCATTCCTGATGATGACCAGGTCATTGTGGCAGCGAATAAAAAGGAACCCATTGCATACAATCCGGACAATCGAGTCTCGCTTGCCTATCGGAACATTGCCAGAAGGATCCTTGGTGAATCTGTGCCTTTGACTCCAATTGGCAGCGAACCAAAGGGCTTCATGTCCAAGTTGAAAAAATTCTTTAGCGTGCGGTAAATCTATATTCCTTTGTCAAGAAGCGGGGAGCATTTGATGCCCTCGCTTTTTTTTTGGACGGAACTTCAGGAAAATAAAAAAGGCAAGCCGTATCCCGGCTTGCCTGTTCTATATGCTAAAATGCAGCGGGTTATCCGCGTCTTCCGCCTCTGCCGCCGCGTTTTGATTCAGTGCTGCGTTTAAGAGTCGATAAATTTTCTTCGCTAGTCTTTAAAAAGCGCACCATTTTATCTTCGAAATTTTCCTTTGGTTGGAAATTACCTTTTGAACGAAAATCTTTAGAACGGCTATCCCCTTGGCGTGGTGGGCGTTTGGTATAAGAAGAGGTTTGCCCTTCGGGTCTATCTATAGCCTTTTTGATGGACAAGGCAGTTTTTCCGTCTTTCTCACTAATCACTTTTACTTCAATTTGGTCGCCTACTTTAAGATGGTCATTTACGTCTTTTACATAGCTATCTGCTACCTCACTGATATGCACAAGACCTGTTGAGCCTCCTGGTAATTCTACGAATGCTCCAAAATTAGTGATACCTGTTACTTTACCTTGTACTTTGCTGCCTATTTCGATTGACATAAAAAATTGTTCCCCCTCAATAATGTTAAAACCACTTTATTATAACAAATTTCAGGGAACAATATCAATCTCAATTATTAGATTTTCTGAATCGATACAGAAATCAGCTTGGAAATTCATTGGTTTCTTGATGATTTTTCATTGGAAAAAATTTTTCAGGATGTGCAGAAAGAATATCTTTTCTCCGTCATAGTCTGGACAAGTTGCTCATACGTTGTAATATAGCGCTTTGACATGAGCAGGGAGGGGAATCTGGAATGGATGATCGCAGGAAAGATATCCGAAATCGTATTGCCAAGAGACGCAAGTTTAATGATAAGCCGGCAGGAAGCAGCAGTTGGACGGAAATCAACAATGAGGAACCATATGGGATTGATTCATATAACGGGTATTCCGAGAAAGATCATCCGCTCTTCAAGAAAGAATATTTTTTCTTTAAAATCCTTGCCAGTGTATGCCTGTTCCTGATAGTTGCGGTGATGTTCAAACACCCTTCTGTGCGGCTGGACCCTGCCAGAAGTTTTGTCACGGAGAACATGAACAAGGAATTTCAGTTCGCTTCAATCTCCAATTGGTACGAAAGTGCGTTTGGTAAACCAATCGCTTTTTTACCGAATGAAGCCAATACGGAAACTGTTGATTCGAATGAGGAATATGCAATGCCTGCTTCTGCGAAGATTACCCAAAACTTCGAGACGAACGGTGAGGGAATCATATTGGAAACGAGCAAAGGCTCAAAGGTCGAGGCCGTTAATGAAGGGGTCGTCATTTTTGCCGGTGAAAAGGAGGGGATCGGAAAGACGGTAGTCATTCAGCATGCCAATAAAACTGAATCTTGGTATGGGCAGCTGAAAGAAATTGATGTGAAATTGTATGAGTTCGTTAAAAAGGGAAATGAAGTCGGACAGGTTACACTAAGTGAAGATGGATCCAAGGGCAGATTTTATTTAGCGATAAAAGAAAATGATGCTTTCGTCGATCCTAAAAAGGTGATTTCCTTTGAGTGAATATGCGAAGTTACTGTTTAAAATCAGGGTGCACCCGACACTGTGGTTTGTCATTGGCATCGCCATCCTCACAGCCCATTTCGTTGAAATGATGATGCTGCTGCTCATCGTCTTCATTCATGAAATGGGGCATGCTGTCTGTGCCCAGCACTTCAAATGGCGGATAAAGTCAATCCAGCTTCTTCCTTTTGGCGGGGCAGTCGAGACTGAGGAGTATGGAAATAAGAGTTTGAAGGAGGATTTGGCGGTGGTGCTTGCCGGTCCGCTTCAACATGTTTGGCTCATTGGCGCAGCTTTTTTGCTCTATTTCTTCACTATTATCCCATATGAGCTGTACCAGCCCTTTTTGTATATGAACCTCATGCTGCTGATTTTTAATCTGCTGCCAATTTGGCCCTTGGACGGGGGACGCCTGCTATTCATCGGTATTTCCCTATACTGCACCTTTTTGGAAGCGCAGAAGCATACCCTTCACTTTTCTGCAGTATTCGCTGTCCTGGCTTTTTTGACCTGGATCATATTGGATCCGCTCAATTTGAACATCTGGCTCATCATCTTTTTCATAAGTCTCTCACTCGTCATGGAATGGCGGCAGAGGTATTACGCGTTCATCCGCTTTCTTTTGCAGCGCCATTACGGGCATACGAATGATTTGGCGAAACTGAAGCCGATATCGGTGGATTCACAAGAACCGATTTATAAAGTGCTGGAACTGTTTCAACGCGGCTGTAAACACCCCGTCATCATCATGAAAAACGGGAAAGAGAGCGGCTCGTTGGATGAAACGGAAATCCTTCACGCCTATTTTTCGGAGAAAATGACGAACGGGAAAATCGGCGACCTATTATATTCTTATTAAATATGTTATCCTTTCTTCAAATTGAGGAGAGGATTTTTTTTGATGAAAAAAATGATCGCGAACCTAGCTTCACGCGAAAAAAGAGTGGCCGTCCTTGAGAATGGTGTTTTACGTAAACTTGAAATCATGCCGCCTCAAAAGCGCAGTACGGTCGGTAATATTTATCTTGGGAAGGTGACGAAGGTGCTGCCGGGAATGGATGCCGCCTTCATTGATTATGGTGCAGAGAAGAATGGTTTTTTACACCGTGACGAGATTCCCTCCTTCCAGCTTACAAAAAAAAGTGATGGGAAAGCACCCATCGGTCAATTTATCCGTCAGGGAGAAAAGCTGCTAGTTCAGGTGACCCGGGATGAAACGGGAACAAAAGGAGCTAAATTGACGGGGCTGATCGAGTTTTCAACGGAGTCCCTCGTTTACATACATGGAATAGATTATGTTGGTGTTTCAAAGAAATTCAAAAACGACGATCTTCAGAAGCAATGGCGGGAAACGGCCATGCAGCATAAAAATCCTGATGAGGGACTGATTGTCCGCACCTCGATGGAGAACGAAAGTGAATCGGTCTTCCTTGACAGGTTAACTGGATTGCGGGAGCTCCATAAAGGGCTTGAAGTCAAGGCTGCGTCCCTAAAGGCCCCGTCCCTTCTCTATGAAAGGGAAGCATACCTTGATATGATCATTTCCGAAATGTCGGGAACGGCGAACGGGGAACTTGCCATCGATGACTTCGAGACCTATCTCGAGTTGAAAAAGTGGATACAGGAAAACCGTAAGGAGTGGGAAATATCCCATGTAGCGGGTACCAGGAATATTTTTTCCGAATGGAATGTGGAAGCGCAAGTTGAGAAAATGGCCAAGAAAATCGTTTGGCTTGATAATGGCGGATATTTAATTTTTGAAGAAACGGAAGCTTTCACCGTAATCGATGTCAATTCAGGTAAGTTCACCGGCAAGGTGGAGAAGGAAGCAACATTGTTTGCGGTCAATCAGGCTGCGGCGAAAGAGGTCGCCCGTCAACTGAGATTGAGGAATATCAGCGGAATTATCCTGATAGATTTCATCAATATGGACCAGTCCCGGCATAAGCAGGAAATCATCGAAATCGTCAAAAAGGAAGCGGTGAGGGATGAAAAGCGAATCCAGGTCATCGGTTTTACGGAACTGGGCATTTTACAAATGACGAGAAAGCGAACCTCCCCGTCTTTAAGTGAAATGACGACGGTACCTTGCCCTGTGTGCAGCGGAAGCGGTAAAATCGAGAGCCCGGAAACGGTGGCCTTCCGGTTGGAACGTGAACTGCTAGAGCACAGGAAGACGGATGATGAAGCGGTATGGGTGGAGGTCAGTAAAGCGGTGGCGGACGTGCTGCTTGGTGAAAAGGAATCATATCGGCCGGCATTGGAGGAATTGATCGCTAAAAAGATAATCCTGTCTTTTATCCCAGGTTTGACGAATGCCTATTCCATCAAGCGATTCGGAAGCATTCAGGAAATCGGGCGGGCTTTCGAGTGAAGAGCGGGAATTGTTATAAATATATTGACAGCCTTTCCTGTTTCATGGTAGGATTTTAATGTTATGTTTGTAGCACCCGTGCTACAACCGCTCAACATCAGGTTTTAAGCTTTTGCCTTTTTGGTAAAACGCCTGTGATTGGCGAGTCTGAGACATTTAAGGAGGTGCAAGTATGTACGCAATTATCGAAACTGGCGGTAAACAAATTAAAGTAGCAGCTGGCGAAGCGGTTTACATTGAAAAATTAAACGCAGAAGCAGGCGAAACTGTTACATTTGACAAAGTTTTATTCGTAGGTGGCGAAGACGTGAAAGTCGGTGCTCCACTAGTTGAAGGCGCTACTGTAACAGGTACTGTCGAAAAACAAGGTAAGCAAAAGAAAATCACTGTTTTCAAATACAAAGCGAAGAAAAACAATCGTAAAAAACAAGGTCATCGTCAACCATACACTAAAGTTGTTATCGAAGCAATCAACGCGTAAGGGCTGATTCTAGATGATTAAAGTTGTATTTGATGCTCCGCAGGAACGGATTGCTTCGTTCACCTTAAGCGGACATGCTAATTTTGCTAAAAAAGGTTCTGATATCGTTTGTGCAGGTGTATCGGCTGTTTCCTTCGGGGCAGTCAATGCGATCATGTCCTTAACGGACGTAGAGCCTGAGATTGAGCAAGGGCGAGAAGGCGGCTATCTTCGCTGCGCCATTCCGGGGAATCTTTCGCCGGAATCGGAAGAGAAGGTTCAGCTGCTTTTGAACGGAATGCTCATATCGCTGCAAACTATCGAACGTGATTATGGTAAATACATGAAAATTATCCTCAACCAATAGGAGGTGGAACAAATGTTAAGATTAAATCTTCAGTTCTTCGCTTCGAAAAAAGGAGTAGGTTCTACAAAGAACGGACGTGACTCTCAATCTAAGCGTCTTGGCGCTAAACGTGCAGATGGTCAATTCGTTTCTGGTGGTTCTATCCTTTACCGTCAACGCGGAACAAAAATCTATCCTGGTGAGAACGTAGGCCGTGGTGGAGACGATACTCTATACGCTAAAGTAGACGGTGTTGTTAAATTCGAACGTTTCGGACGTGACCGTAAAAAAGTAAGCGTATATCCAGTTGCACAAGAAGCATAATTGGCATCTTTGAACAGAGGCTGACTCAAAAGGGTCTGATTCCTTCTACAAGACACTATATACCGCGTCATTATTAATAATGGTATGCTATATAGTGATGAAGGGGTCCGGCCCTTTATTTATACTATAGGAACGAACCAGCATTTTGCAGGAGACTTTAGTCATTAGTATAAGGAAACAACCTCTGACTTACAAAAGGCTCGCCAATAGGCGGGCTTTCTTAAACTTTCAGGGGGTAAATCCAAGATTATTCATCCATCCGATTTGGTTAAACCAAATAGACACTCCAATTCAACTATAATATCTCCAATTGGTGCATAAATAAGGCCCATTCTCTTTTTTAGTTCAAATGGCTCTACCATCGTCCAAAGAACTCAGGGTGTGCGGCTGTATTTTTTGGACGGGGGCTTTCATGTGAAGGCATGTGAATCGAGCTTCATTTCCTGTTTGTTGTTTTTTTGATATACTGTACAAATGGAAGTATTCAACATGATAGAGCTGAAAAAAGTTTCTTTATCATAATTGAAGGTGTTAATAATGGATAAAAATTGGACGACTATTGAAACTCTGCGTCAAACCAGGCATGACTGGCTGAATAAAATTCAAATCATCAAAGGGAATCTGGAGTTGAACAGAATTGATCGTGTCAAGGGCATCATTGATGAAATCATTGTTGAAACCCAGAATGAAGCACGACTTTCCAGTTTGAATTTGCCTAAGTTCACCGAGATGCTGTTGACGTCGAATTGGAATAATGGATCATTTTATTGCGAATATGAAATCATTGATGTTTTTGAAGGCTCAGCCGAGATGGACGGGCTGATGTATCGCTGGACAAACGATTTCTTCAAGATTCTGGATAAAAACCTGGATCCGTTTTTTGAAAATATACTGGCTGTTTCTATGTGTAAAAAAGAAGTGAGCGATATGCACTGTACATTTCATATGCAAGGCAGGTTCATTGATCAATCCCCAGTGATCGAGTTTTTGGAGAGTTCATTAACGGCCGAGCAATCAATTGAAATTCTTGAATGTAATGAGGATGAAATATTTTTTAAGATGGATATTAACTTTTAGAGAAGTATACAGCAAGAATTGACTTGCAGAAAACAAGGAAGTGATAGCATGTTTGTCGATCAAACGAAAGTCTATGTAAAAGGCGGAGACGGTGGTAACGGGATAGTTGCTTATCGTCGTGAGAAATTCATACCTAAAGGCGGACCGGCTGGCGGAGATGGCGGTAATGGTGCCAATGTCGTATTTGAAGTGGAAGAGGGCTTGCGTACATTAATGGATTTCCGTTACCAACGTCACTTTAAGGCACCTCGCGGAGAACATGGCATGTCCAAAAACATGCATGGTGCGGCTGCAAAAGATATGGTCATCAAGGTTCCACCTGGCACCGTTGTCATCGATGATAAAACGAAGGAAGTCATTGCTGATTTAGTTGAGCATGGACAACGCGCCGTTATCGCCAAAGGTGGCCGCGGAGGCCGGGGAAATTCCCGTTTTGCCACGCCTGCCAATCCTGCACCTGAAATCGCGGAGAATGGCGAACCCGGCCAAGAACGCGATATCGTCATGGAATTGAAACTGTTGGCTGATGTCGGTTTGGTTGGTTTCCCAAGTGTAGGGAAATCCACTTTGCTTTCTGTCGTATCCGCAGCAAGGCCTAAAATTGCCGAATATCATTTTACAACGATCGTACCGAACCTCGGAATGGTGGAAACGGAAGATCACCGCAGCTTCGTCATGGCCGATTTACCTGGTCTGATTGAAGGCGCTTCAGAAGGAGTGGGACTTGGACATCAATTCCTGCGCCATATTGAAAGAACGAGGGTAATCGTTCATGTAATCGATATGTCGGGTCTTGAAGGCCGGGATCCATATGAAGACTACCAAACAATCAATAAAGAATTGGAAGAGTATAACCTGCGCTTGACTGAACGTCCGCAAATCATTGTAGCAAGTAAAATGGATATGCCGGACTCAGAAGATAACTTAGCTGCTTTCAAAGAAAAGCTGGAAGAAGACTATCCTGTCTTCCCGATTTCTGCCGTGACGCGTGAAGGGATCCGTGAGCTTCTTTATGCAATCGCTGATAAAATCGAAGAGACCCCTGAGTTCCCTCTTGAACATGAAGAAGAAAATACTGGAATCCACCGGGTTCTATATAAACATACATCACAGTCGGATGAATTTAACATTGAACGCGAACCCGATGGCAGCTTTGCCGTATCAGGATTCAAGATCGAGCGTCTATTCAAAATGACTGACTTCACCCGTGAAGAGTCCATACGTCGTTTCGCCAGACAGCTTCGTTCATTCGGAGTCGACGAAGGCCTTCGCCAAAAAGGTGCGACAAATGGCGATATCGTCCGCATCCTTGAATATGAATTTGAATTTGTTGATTGATTGGAGACCATGATGGCAGGCAAAAGGAGGCGTGCGGAGTTTGAATAAGTCCGATCAGAAATTTTTCCTCGTTCGAGAGGATGTCCTTCCCGAAGCGATGAAAAAAACGCTGGATGCAAAAGAAATGATTGAACGGGGAAAAGCGGAATCAGTTTGGGAAGCGGTACAGCGAGTGGACCTAAGCAGGAGTGCTTTTTACAAATACCGTGACACGGTTTTTCCATTTCATACAGTTGTTAAGGAAAAGCTGATTACACTGTTCTTCTATCTTGAAGATCGTTCTGGTACTCTATCGGAGCTTTTACGGCTCGTCGCCTCATCCGGTTGCAACATCATGACCATCCACCAAACGATTCCTTTACAGGGACGTGCAAATGTCACCCTATCCCTGAATACGGGTGGGATGACGATGGATATTAATGAACTGCTCACTAAACTGCGTAAAATGGAGTTCGTCGAAAAAGTCGAAATCATTGGTAACGGCGCATGACAACAGCCTGTACATGACACATGTACAGGCTGTCAGTTTGTAGACAAAAGGTTTCCTAAACCTTTTCCAACTGATACTGAACAAAAAAGTTTGCCTATTCGTTTCATGCGGTGCAGACCGTAGATAGTACTCCGCGAAATAATCCGGAAGCTTTCATTAAGATGCAATAGTAAATCTGTTCAAACAGGTCGATATCTTTAAAGCGTGGCTCAGCCGTAACCTAAAGGCCAATGGGCTCTCGTGATCATTTTTGATCTCGCTGAATAGACGAAGTTGATTGGAACGTAAGGTACGAGACTCCTGCGGGAAAAGCGAGTCCAAGGGAGACCCCGCAGGCGCAAATGCGCCGGGGAGGCTCCCGGACCGCCCGCGGAAAGCGAGTGCCTGGAGCGAAAATCAACGGTCAACGTTTAAAAACATAAATTAGCCTGAAGACAAA
The DNA here is from genome assembly GCF_057586375.1 of Peribacillus sp. SRI_006. NCBI lineage: Bacteria > Bacillati > Bacillota > Bacilli > Caryophanales > Bacillaceae > Peribacillus > Peribacillus sp. SRI_006. Next base: position 152,272 of record NZ_JBYCZT010000001.1, read on the forward strand.
CTCATTTATTATCGGGTTTGTCTTCAGGCTGTTTTCATTTGTAAGGAAATTAACGATTAACTATTGTAAAAAATCAGAAAATGGCATAACATAAACAATAGATTTTCCGTGAAAAGGAGTTTATAATATGACAGCGAAAATTGCATTTCTTGGACCAAAAGCAACGTTCACGGATTTAGCTGTATCGCGACTATTTCCTAATGATATAAAAATACCGATGAACACGATTCCGGACTGCCTTGATGCTGTTCGGGACGGGGAAGTAAATCACGCGCTCGTGCCGATCGAGAATGCCTTAGAGGGTTCGGTAAATATAACGATGGATTACTTAGTCCATGAAGTCACATTGCCGATGAAAGGCGAAGTGACGATTCCAATCCAACAGCATTATATGGTGCACCCGGATCATGCATATCCTGGTTTCAAACCTGACATGGTTTATTCGCATTCCCATGCCATCGCTCAATGCCGCAAATTCCTACATAATGAGCTAAGGGGCATTCCATATGAGTATGTCACATCCACCGCAGCCGCTGCGAAGATGGTGATGGAGAATCCCGATATCAATATTGCTGCAATTGCAAATGATATGGCTGCAGAGGAGTACGGTTTGACGATTGTCAAACAAAATATTCACGATTATGAACATAATCACACCAAGTTTATCGTCGTATCCAACAGTGAAGTCGACTATGAAGGGCATTTGACCGTTGAAGGGGATAAGAAAACGACCTTGATGATTCAGCTGCCTGCCGACCACTCAGGGCAGCTGCACCAAGTGCTTTCCGCTTTTTCCTGGAGGAAACTTAACCTTTCCAAAATTGAATCAAGACCCATGAAAACAGGATTAGGCAATTACTTCTTCATCATCGACATCGAAATGTCCCTTGACGATGTCCTGATCCCAGGAGCGATCTCTGAGCTCGAGGCCTTAGGATGTACGGTATCGATCATGGGAAGCTATACATGCTTTAAAGTCCAAACTGGTGTACCGCAACGATGAATGTTAAAAGCTGAGTACAATGAATAAGAAGGGTGCCCCGGGATTATTTCCGGGGCATTTTTTGTGTTCGTTAAGATGTATTTCCCTTGTGTACAAGTTCCTAAAATGGTGGGCTGTCATTTGATGAAATATATAGCAATAGGCAGGTTTATTGGATTTTGGGAAGATGGCGAAAGTTTTTCATGATAAAAAGTGCCTATGATTCTGGATGGAAAACAAACACCGATTGTGCTGAAAGCAAATACAATAAGTAAATCTCGGTGGCCCATATGTGGAACTGGCAATACATATTTTGAAAACTAATTCAGTGGATGCACCTTTTTTATCAAAAAATACAGAGAGAGGGTGGTGATCAGCAGAGATGGATAATCAATTCAAAGAAACTTTCGGTTCTTGGATTCAAGCGATAGGAACTGTCATTTCTGCTGTTGCTGGTACACCCTCACATGTCTTGGACGAAGAATTTCGCACTAACTTGGATTTAATTGGAAATGAACTTCAAGCAACAGGAAATGCCTTATTGGCCGACGCGGAAGAAACCTGGTCACTGGATAAATTCGGGAATATAATACAGGCAATCGGAAATTCGACTGTTATCTTAGGCCTAGTCATTGATTTTGATGAAATAACGAAACAGGAATTAATCATCAAAGGCAATCTGATTCAAGCGTTGGGAGGAGGAACCGCTTTGGCGGGGGCATACGAAAATCCGGATGAACCGGAACAGGCCTTCAATGCTACGGGAAATTTGTTGCAGGCGATTGGGAATTCGATGCAAGCGATGGGTGGAATTGCCGAACTTAAAAATAGCATTCTAGAAAAAGACCAAGATAAGGATCAAGAACAAGATGAACAAGATAAGGAGCAGGAACAGCAAAAATATCAATATCCTAATTTGGAAGAGAAGCCATCTGATGGAGAATTAATCCAAGTGGTGGGGGGCTGGGTACAGGCGGTCGGTTCCGTCATTAGCCTTATAGGGCAGTTGAGAAGTAACGAAGATGAAAACTCCGGGAATGGAAGCTCAAATGAAAGCAATTCCAATGATGAGTGAGCATGCGAGTCCATAAAAAAAATCCTCAAAAGCCCTATCTTTTGAGGATTTTTCGTTCATTCAATCGACTAAAATGCCGGCATCCCTCAAAGCGCACTCCGCTTCGTCGAGCAGTTCTTCAGATGATGCGCTCAGTGTATGGAGATGGATGCCGCTCGTTAGTTCCGATAAAAACGATGCATTCGTTGCCGTCACCCTTGAAAGGAATTGCTGGACCTCCTTACGGCTGCTGACCATGATGGAAGCGGTTAGGTCGCCGTATACGGGGTGCTCGATTTTGACATCTTTCACCGTGATGCCGATATCCACTAGTAAATATAGTTCTTCTTGGGTCCGGGAAGGATCGTGCTGGCAAGCAATGATCCTTTCCGGCTTCTGCGTGCTCCCCGATTGCAGGTACAGATAGCCTTGGCTTGTGGCAATGATAGGTTCATTCCGCGCTTTCAGGAGGGTAATGTCACCAACGATAACCTGCCGGCTTACATTCGTTATTTGCGAAAGCTCGCTGCCCGTTACAGGCTCCGTGCTTGTTTGCAATAAATGTAAGAGTTTCGTCCGTCTTTCTTCCCCAAGTAATTTCTTTCTTTCCATAAACATTCACCTCTTTAATTACAAACATTCTAACACAGATTGGAGGGTTTTATCGAATGGAAGCAATTCCTTCGATGCAGTCCGCCAACTTGTGAATGTCGTCGGCCGTCGTGTTTTTGCCAAAGGAAAAGCGGACGAATTGATGGGCTTCATCTTCGCTTTTTCCAATGGCCATCATCGTTTTTGAAGGATCCTGTTTACCGATTTGGCAGGCGCTTCCCGTCGAAACGGCGAATCCTTTCTGGTTTAATTCCAGCATGATGTACTGTCCTTGCAATCCAGCGAAGGTCAGCGCCAATATGTGAGGCAATTGCTCGTATTTTGCTTCGATGATTTGAAAATCGATTTTCCTTTCCGTCAGCCGTTGAATCAATTGCGTCCTAAGTGCGGAAATCCGTTTTCGTTCATCTTCCATGATGTCGCCCAATTTCTTAGCAGCGGTCACGAAGGAAGCTATCCCGGGGACGTCCACTGTTCCTGGTCTGAAACCATATTCATGAGTGATATTCGGTACCGAAGCCTTCAACTGATGGATGGCCGGGAAAATGACGGCCCCAGTCCCTTTTGGACCATAAACTTTATGACTGGAAACGGATAGTCCATCACATGAGGCGGCTATCTTGCCAAGCGGTAATTTAGCAAATGATTGGACGCAATCCACATGAAAAAAAGCCTGGTGTTTTCGAACGATTTCACTTATTTGCTCAATGGGTTGAATGACCCCGATTTCCGAATTCACATGTTGGACAATGACTAAGCATGTTCTCTCCGACATGCATTCCTGCAGATGTTCAATATCAACACGGCCATCTTTCAAATGCCGTAAATAAGTAACCTCGAAGCCATCTTGTTCAAGCTTTTCGACGAAATTGGCAAGAGATGCATGTTCAGTCCGGCTTACAATCAAGTGGTTCTGCCAGGATGGTTTCGAAGCGATGAAAGTATCTATCGCAAGCATGTTGCTTTCTGATCCGCCGCTCGTAAAGATGATTCCTTCCTTTTTTATGTTCAGCATTTCTGCGAGTTGCTGCCGTGACATATCCAATAAACGTGCCGCTTCAGAGCCAATATCATGCAAACTGCTCGCATTCCCGAAAAACTTCCGGGATGCTTGGCTGAATACGTCAAGAGCCTCCTCATCAATCGGAGTTGTAGCGGCGTAATCCAAATAAATCAAGAAATCACTTCCATCCTTTAAACTTAAAAAACTCTTGATAATAGTTTAATAATATGTAAATATAGTTGTCAAGACACCTGTAATAAACAGGAGGAATGAAATAATGGTAAAAGCGGATATCATCGTGATAGGCAGTGGGATTGCTGCCTTGAAAACGGCATTGGAAGCAAGTGAACATAAGCATGTGATACTCATCACAAAATCAAATATCCGTCATGGTAATTCTTATTTAGCCCAGGGCGGGATTGCTGCTGCAATATCTGATCGTGATCGAGTATCCTTTCATAAAAAAGATACGCTGGCGGCTGGTCAGCGATATAACAAGGTGAAGGCAGTGGAAAAACTCGTTGAAGAGGCACCTTCGGTTATAGCTGAACTTATTGCTTCGGGTATGCCATTTGACCAAGATGATGACGGAACTTTATTGCTTGGCATGGAGGGGGCCCACAGTGAACGAAGAATCCTCCATAGTCACGGGGATGCTACCGGAAAGTACATGATGGAACATCTTATAGGCTGCTTGAAAAAATCATCGGTTACTGTGATGGAGAATGTTGCTGCAGTGGAGTTGATCATCGGGAAAGATGATTCTTGCATAGGCGTCAAAACACTTGATAAGGCAGGGGAACTTGTTGCCTATCACGCGGAACGGACGGTTTTGGCAACAGGCGGCTGTGGTTCCCTATACCATTTCACTTCAAATTCACAAACGGTTTCAGGTGATGGGATCGCACTTGCATTCAAGGCCGGTGCAAAAGTGCGTGACATGGAATTCATACAATTCCATCCGACCCTGCTTTTTGTGAATGGCAAAGTGAAAGGCCTGGTTTCAGAAGCGGTTCGCGGGGATGGTGCGAGATTAGTGACGGAAATGGGAAAGCCGATCATGGAGGATGTCCATAGCTTGAAGGATCTAGCACCAAGGCATATTGTTGCACAGACGATTTTTTCTTATTTACAGCGCGGTGAAAAGGTATTTTTGGATATTTCGATGATCAAGGATTTTAAAAATCGTTTTCCGACAGTGAGCTCATTATGTGAAAAAAGCGGGCTGGACCTTCAATTGGGGAAAATCCCGGTTGCACCTGGAAACCATTTTCTAATGGGAGGGATTGATGTGGATGAATCGGGGCAAACCTCTGTACCCTCTTTGTATGCAGTTGGTGAAGTGGCATGCACTGGTGTACATGGTGCAAACCGATTGGCAAGCAACTCCCTTCTCGAAGGATTGGTTTTTGGAAATACGCTTGGCCGTTTCCTTGCTAAAGTGCCGGCAAGGTCGATACCGCAAGAAAAAGAGCAGTCCAAGAGTTCCAGTCAAATTTCCTTTCTACCTGAACTCACGACATTGCAGGAAAAATTAATGAACGAAGCGGGAATCGTTCGAAATGAAGCGGGTTTAACTCGACTGAAGGATTATCTTGAGACATTTAATATCGAAAAATTGCTGCAAATGGAAGTGACGGCATTACCGATACAGGAAATAACGAAAATCAATGCCATCATCGTGGCGTGGCTGATTGCCGAATCCGCATTGACCAGAACCGAAAGCAGGGGCGGTCATTTCCGCAGTGACTATCCTAACGAAGATGACACCCAATGGCTTGAAAATTCGGTTATCCTTGCTTGCACGGATGTAAAAAACCGAGTGAAAGGGAGACGACTATATGAATATATTGAAGCTTAAGCAGATGCTGCAACAATTTTTAATGGAAGATATAGGGGAATGCGATGTAACGAGCGACACGATTTTTGACCAAGGTGAACAAGGTACTTTGACATTCATCGCAAAAGAAGGCGGCGTCTTCAGTGGAGGGGACGTCATCAAGACGGGATTTGCATTGCTGGATGATCAAATAGAGGTTTTCCTTTTTGTTCAAGATGGCGAAGTTTTCGAAGAAGGACAGCAGCTTGCAGAAATGACCGGCGATATGGCCTCCCTTTTAAAAGGGGAACGGGTCGTTTTGAATTTGGTGCAGCGTATGTCCGGAATTGCGACACAGGCTCATAAAGCTGCCATGATATTAGCGGGGACGAAGACGAGAGCTTGTGATACGAGGAAAACCACACCGGGCCTGCGGATGCTTGAAAAATATGCGGTCCGTTCCGGCGGGGCATTCAATCACCGATATGGTCTGTATGATGCAGTCATGATAAAGGACAACCATATTTCTTTCGCTGGGTCCATAACGAAAGCGGTTCAAACGGTAAAATCCAAACTGGGACATACCACTAAGGTGGAAGTGGAAACGGAATCACCACAGCAGGTGCTTGAAGCAGTGGAAGCCGGTGCAGATATCATCATGTTCGATAACCGGAGCCCCGAAGAAATCAAGCAACTGATCAAATTGGTTCCCGCCCACATCATTACTGAAGCTTCTGGAGGAATCCATTTAGACAATCTAGCCTCATATCGGGAAACAGGGGTAGATTATATTTCGTTGGGCAGCTTGACGCACAGTGTCAGGGCACTTGATATCAGCGCAAAGGTCAAAGAGCAGGAGGGGATATTGAAATGAACATATTGGAGATGGCTAAAACAGCAGGAAATACATTGCCTGAAAAGTATAAAACGATGACAAAGGAAGAGATGGAGAATCGGGTCCATGACATAAAGAAACGACTGGGGAACCGTCTTTATATCCCAGGTCATCATTATCAACGGGAGGAAGTCATTCAATTTTCGGATTCAACGGGGGATTCACTTCAATTGGCCCAGCTTTCCGCGCAAAATCGTGAAGCGGATTATATCGTGTTTTGCGGCGTGCATTTCATGGCTGAAACAGCGGATATTTTGACGGAAGAAGGGCAGACGGTTATCCTTCCTGATATGCGTGCAGGCTGCTCCATGGCGGATATGGCCGATATTGAACAAACGGAACGGGCGTGGACAAAGCTTCAGGATCTTTTTGGCGATACGATCCTTCCGCTAACTTATGTGAATTCAACTGCGGCCATCAAAGCTTTTGTAGGGAAGAATGGCGGGGCGACGGTGACGTCTTCCAATGCACAAGGGATGGTCTCGTGGGCCCTCTCGCAAAAAGAAAGAATCCTTTTTCTTCCCGATCAGCATCTTGGGAGGAATACCGCCTTTGACCTTGGAATCCCATTGAATGAAATGGCTGTCTGGGACCCGCATAAGGATGAATTGATCTATGAAGGGGAACTGGAAGATCTGAAGGTACTTCTTTGGAAAGGACATTGTTCAGTCCATGAAAATTTCACTACGGCGAATATTGAAACGCTTAGAGCGGAGCAGCCTGAAATGAATATCATCGTTCATCCCGAATGCCGCCGTGAGGTAGTCGCCCTGTCAGATTACGCGGGTTCGACATCGTACATCATAAATATGATTGAAAAAGCCGAACCGGGTAGTTCTTGGGCAATCGGCACGGAAATGAACCTTGTCAAGCGTCTTATCGCCAATAATCCTGACAAGAACATCATCTCATTAAATCCGAATATGTGTCCATGTCTTACAATGAACCGGATTGATCTGCCTCACCTGCTATGGGCGCTTGAATCCATTGAAGAAGGTATCATCATCAATCCGATAAAAGTGGAGAAGAACATTGCGGATAATGCCATCCTAGCATTAAACAGAATGCTGGAGCGCGTTTGAGTCAGTGCAAAAGACTTTGAATCATAAGAAATAGAGGGGTGAAACACCCGTTCGGTCAGTAGACCTACTGAGGATTGAATGGTCTTATCCCGAATGCAATTTTATCATGGGATCATTGCCATGATTTTAAAACAAGACCGAGTAATCCACATGTATTGTTACTGTTTTAACTGAAACTCACAGGTTTGCGACACTCCTGCCGAATAACTGGCTAGCCGAGACACTTGCGTCGAGGAGGCTTGGCAGACAGTCGGCGGAAAGGGAGCGGATTTCTGAAATCGAATATAATTTTCACCATAAAAAAGTAGACAAACTCGCTTTTCTTCGAATTTGTCTTCAGTCTAAAAAGGGGGATAAACTCCCCCTTTTTTCATGTTTTGAAACAAGTAGAACTTTTAAAGGCTATTCGCTTTAAAAGTATTGCCTTCATTCATATCACCGGATTTAAATCCTTTATTGAACCACCGTTTTCTCTGTTCGGATGTACCGTGCGTGAAGCTGTCTGGAACCACGTACCCCTGTGCCTTTTTTTGGATACGGTCATCTCCCACACCACTTGCTGCATTCAAGGCTTCCTCAAGATCGCCTTCTTCAAGCAAATTCTCTCCTTGGACATGATGTGCCCACACTCCAGCCAAATAATCGGCCTGTAATTCAAGACGGACAGAATACCTATTATATTCAGTCTCGCTGACCTTTGACCGATCGGGCATTTCCTTTTCCGTTGTCCCTAAAAGTGTCTGAACATGATGTCCGACCTCGTGGGCAATGACATAGGCCATGGCGAAATCCCCGGGTGCCTGGAATTCTTGCTTCAACTCTTGATAAAAGCTGAGATCAATATATAGTTTCATGTCACCAGGACAATAAAATGGCCCTACCGAAGAAGCTGCCATCCCGCATGCCGATTCGACACTGCCTGAATACATGACAAGGGTAGGTTCCCTATATTCCAGTCCATTTTTACGGAATTCTTTTGTCCAGACCTGTTCCGTTTCTGCAAGGACGACAGATACGAACTGCGCAAGCTCCTTCTCTTCATCCGTTTCTACATAAGAGCTGCCATTGTTCGGCTCAGTAGAATTCAAGCTGCCCAGCAAATCACTTGGATTACCGCCAAGGAGCGTCACGATCAAGACAATTACCAATCCGACCCCTCCGCCGATTCCTGCCATGCCTTTTCCGGTCATCCCTCTTTTGTCCTCGACATTCGAGCTGCCCTGTCTACCTTTCCATTTCATTATTATTCCCCCCAGGAATGTAAGATAAGTACCTGAAGACAAAGCCTTAGGCCATTTACTTTCTTATACCCGTATTTCCCTAAGTTTAGACAGAAGCTTGATTGAAGCATTTCAGAACATAACTAAAAAACCATTGCCTCCTGAATGCAATGGAATCTCCTTTTTTAAGATGTCATATCATTTATTTCTTCTCTAAAAAAATAGCTTCCATGTCCCTAAATCATTGAACCAATCATAAAAGTCATTTTTCACGCATAAGTTTTCATGATAAAAATAATAGCATTTCACCCACTGCTTCATAGAATATATGGACATATGCACAGGAGGGGTTAACAGCGTGAAAATTCATATAGTCCAAAAAGGCGATACACTTTGGAAACTCGCCAAAAAATACGGCGTCAGTTTTGAAGAACTTAAAAAAGTTAACGCGCAATTGAGCAACCCGGACATGATGATGCCCGGTATGAAAATTAAAATTCCAGGGACATCCGGAGCTGTAATAAAAGAAACGGGTAAACCAAACGTGAATATTCAGCCGGGAATGAAAGAATCCCAAATTCAACCGTATCATGCTCAGCCAGCACCTATGAAAGAGCAGCAAATCATGCAAAAACCGGCTGTAAAAGAACAGCCGAAATTTCAACAGCCCGTAAAAGAGCAGCCAAAATTTCAACAACCGGTAAAAGAACAGCCGAAATTTCAACAACCGGTGAAAGAACAGCCAAAATTTCAACAGCCCGTTAAAGAGCAACCGAAATTTCAACAGCCTGTTAAAGAGCAACCAATCGTTCAAAAACCAAAAAAAGAGCAGCAAATCATTCAGCCAAAGCCTATCATTAAAGAAAAGCAAAAAGTCGTTCCAAAAGAAATGCCGGTGCCTATGCCGGTAATTCCGGAGATCGATGTCAATAATTATTATATGGTCAACATGACTAATATGAGTGTGCAAAAGCCTCCTGCACCACCGCCTTTACCAAAGAAAAAAGAAGAGCCTGTAGTCACTAAAAAGAAGAAGAAAAAGCCAGCTGTACAGTCAGCTCAGGATGAGTCGGTGGATGATTGTATTCCAGTAACGCCAATCTTGCCTGGAAGCGGCTATTGCATTCAACCGCCACCGTGGGCGCATATGCAAATGCAAGGCATGCAAGCCCCATACCAAGGCGTTCAAGGGTATCAGGGGGCTCCGGAAATGCATGGTTATCAAATGATGGAAGAGAGCTCTGATATTTGGGGAGAATCTCCTGACATGGAAATGATGGATCATGGATTTGTCCAAGGGGCGAGCATGAATGCACCAAGCCAGCAATATTATCCATATCAAGCCTCCGCACCGGTTCCGCACCATTATTATGGAGGAATGAATCAACAACCTCAAGCGGGTTCATATATGCAACAAGATTATGAGTCACCAGGCGAATCATCTTCCTACAATCAAAACTTCCCTCAGTTTTCACAGACTGCCGGTGAGGAAGAGGAAGATTGCGGCTGTAATAAGGGGCTACTTGGAACTTATGGCCCGGATGTGAAGGGACAGTATCAAGGGAACCAAGGGATGGATGCCAATGCACATCACCATCCGGATTATAACCAATATCAATCCGTTCAATCACAGCAACAGGCCCCATACCCAGGGATGTCACCTAACGAGTCTCAGATGGGAATGGATATGCAATATCAATTTGATGATGAGTCAGTAGAATCAGATGGATTCATGATGATGGGCGGCCAAAATGGAGGTCAGCCACAAGGCATGATGATGGGCAGCCAAAACGGAGGTCAGCCACAAGGCATGATGATGGGCGGCCAAAACGGAGGTCAGCCCGACATGATGATGGGCGGCCAAAACGGAGGCCAGCCGGACATGATGATGGGCGGCCAAAACGGAGGTCAGCCACAAGACATGATGATGGGCGGCCAAAACGGAGGCCAGCCAGGCATGATGATGGGCGGCCAAAACGGAGGCCAGCCGGACATGTTGATGGGCGGCCAAAACGGAGGTCAGCCACAAGGCATGATGATGGGCGGCCAAAACGGAGGTCAGCCGGACATGTTGATGGGCGGCCAAAACGGAGGTCAGCCACCAGGCATGATGATGGGCGGCCAAAACGGAGGTCAGCCAGGCATGATGATGGGCGGCCAAAACGGAGGCCAGCCACAAGGCATGATGATGGGCGGCCAAAACGGAGGCCAGCCACCAGGCATGATGATGGGCGGCCAAAATGGAGGTCAGCCACCAGGCATGATGATGGGCGGCCAAAATGGAGGTCAGCCACCGGGCATGATGATGGGCGGCCAAAACGGAGGCCAGCCACCAGGCATGATGATGGGCGGCCAAAACGGAGGTCAGCCACCAGGCATGATGATGGGCGGCCAAAACGGAGGTCAGCCACCAGGTATGATGATGGGCGGCCAAAACGGAGGCCAGCCACAAGGCATGATGATGGGCGGCCAAAACGGAGGTCAGCCACAAGGCATGATGATGGGCGGCCAAAACGGAGGTCAGCCACCAGGTATGATGATGGGCGGTCAAAACGGAGGCCAGCCCGGCATTAAGGAGATGCAAATAGGAGGTCCTCCAGGGATGATGGGCGGTCAAAACGGAGGTCAGCCGGACATGATGATGGGCGGTCAAAACGGAGGCCAGCCACCAGGCATGATGATGGGCGGCCAAAATGGAGGTCAGCCACTAGGTATGATGATGGGTGGTCAAAACGGAGGTCAACCAGGAATGATGCCGGGACAATTTGGCGGTCAGCCGGACATGATGCGCGGACAGCTTGGGGGGCAACCTGAAGCTATGTTACCTGGACAAATGGGAGGCCAGCCAGGCCAATTCGGGGGCGTGCGTGCACCTGAAACATTTGGGATACCGACATATGTAGATGAAAGCGATGACTACTAATCATCAAGGAGACAGTGTTTTTAACACTCGTCTCCTCTCTTATTTAAATCGTAAGCCAAAGAATGTCCACCATATCCAAAGCAGTGTCTATTTAATAACTTTTGAAAAAGGTCATTCAATGATCCTTAAAGGGTTTGACAGTTTTGAAAAATGGGATCGACAAAGAGAATTGACTTCTTTATTAAAACAAAAGGGATTTCATCAAACGTATTATATTCATCAGAATTTAATGCCCTTTCAATTTAAAGGGAAGTGGTATGGCAGTATGGACTATTTTCCGCCGAACAAGAAAAAATTCAGGTTTTCCAATGATAAGGACCGCTTAGAAGGCATTCAGTTACTGGAAAGCTTCCATGATGTGTCGGAAAATCTCTCCATTAACGCGCCTGTGTTCAATCAATCAAAAAAGTGGAAAGAACGCTTATCACTATTTAAAAAGAACTTTTCTTATGTTCGCCAATATGTTTCCGAAGATATTATCAAGGAATGGATTAGATGGGGGGAATGGTCGCTCGAGGGGTTTGATAAATATCAGTCTTTATGGGATAAGGAAAAGAAAGTCATCATTCATGGTGATTGTGCCCACCATAATTTCTTACGGAGAGCTGACGGCACTTTGACTTTAATCGATTTTGACTTAATGGCAAATGCCCCGAGGTGCATTGATTATTTACAGTACGCAAATCGAATTTCGCCACATCTGGAAGATGCGGCCAACGAGCTGTGGGAAGTGCCGCAATTGCAAAGGTATCAGTCAGACCTGGCCTTTTTATATGCTTTAACTTACCCTACCGATATCTTCCGTGAATGGAATCGTCTTAATAAAAGTTCTTCCCAGCTTCATTCGGTCTGGAAAATGACAGTGGAAGGTTTTTCGGAGCGGATGGAGATGAATGAAAAATTGGCGAAAAGGATTTCTTCCCTTAATAGGAATTAAAACGGGTTTTTGGCCGTATCTTACAGAGTACATTTCCCATTCGACACCCATGCTAATTATGAGCGGAATATAGCTCATTCTATTGCAATGGGAGGGTTATTGGTGCAGAAAATAAAATGGGCACAGCCGCTTTATACGGTATTGGCCGCCGTCAGTTTGGTTGGATGTGCTAATAATGATACAGCGGAAAATGAAAATATCACGAATGATACAGGGTACCATGAAAAAGATGCATTGGTGCGAAACATCAATTATGAGAATATGGCGCATGGTTTATACAATAAAGATGATGCGTACAGTAAGAGTGACCGTAACTACCATGGACATGAAAGTAAGCCGCTAAAGGCAAAATCATCTTATTATAATTCTTATGAAGGCTCTTTAGCCGACAGAGTAAATGGTGTCGCCAATAAAGTGGAGCCGGTTAGCGATGCCAGGACAATCATCATGCAAGATGAAATGCTGGTAGCCTTGCGGCTGGATGACTACAGCCAAGCAAATGATGTTAAACAAAGAATCAAGAAGGAGATCGGACCGCTTACCAATGGCCGTACCCTATATGTAACCACCGATGAAGGTGTCTATTTCAGGACGATGACACTTGATAACAATCTTCGGGATGGAGATACGAGGGAAATGGTCATTTTGGATGCCAATGACATGTTCGATAATCTTAACATCCACGAAAATCACTTAAAATAATTTGTGGGCTGACCCGACTTGGAGTCAGCTCTTTTTGATTTTTTTCTGGTTAATAATCCTTATTTAGGTCAAACTACATAAAAAGTAAACGCCTTAAGAGGTGAGTATATTGTTTAATCAACTTAGAATCCAATTTATCATGGCACTTTTCATATTGCCATTTTGCTTAACCGTTTTTGCGGAAGAAACCGTTCAAAAGGAAAATGATCCAATTGAAAGGAAGGTCATTCTTCAGCGTATGTATTTGGATGGCGAGTTAAGTGAAGAGAAATTGACAGAAACAATTTGGTCGATGGAGGACTTTTGGGCAAAATATGAAGGATGGCAAGTAGTCGATCAAAATGAAGAGCAGATTGTCATGAAGAAAATTGAGAATGACATATCTCCGCTGTTAAAAGCGAATGGTTACCTTGGGATGAGGGAAGATGGTACATTATCCATTTTTATCGGCAGGCCTGAGCACGCCAAGATCATTCATACATTCTACCAAATAGACGTTGGTAAACTTGAAGCATACAAGCAGGAGGAACTGCAAAAAGGGATTCCGATCATGAATAAAGACCAATATAAACAGCTCATTAAAGAATATGAGCCATATTCGGTAAACTAGGGTGGGATGATATCCCACCCTTCAGACTGTAGACTGACTCGATAATGATGGAGAGTTGTCTACAGTTTTTTTGGTGTTTACCATTACCGTTGATTTCCACTGCGGGCACTCGCTTTCCGCGGGCGGTCCACCCTTTGTGTTTTTGCGCCTGCCGGGTCTCCCTTGGACGCTAGTCTTGCACGCCTGTTTCAATCAACTTTGTTTTAAACAGTGAGGTGACACCCGGAATTCCTCGTGAATAGACTTTGCCGATTATGAAATAACTTTTAATGAACAACACCCCCTTTTTATGATAAAATAAGAGGTACAGCAAAATCAGGGAGAGAATTAATTTGTATGATTATATAAAAGGCAAGGTCGATTATATTGGACCTGAATACATAGTTGTGGAAAATGGGGGGATCGGATATCAAGTGATGACGCCGAATCCTTTTATTTTTTCCGCTCAATACCAGAAAGAAATCCAAGTTTTCCTGTATCATTATGTTCGTGAGGATATGGTGGCATTATACGGATTTCAGACTCGTCAAGAAAAGGCGTTATTCACAAAATTATTGAATGTAACCGGAATCGGGCCGAAGGGTGCCCTAGCCATATTGGCATCAGGCCAGGTTGATCAGGTGGTACAGGCGATCGAAAATGAAGATGAATCATTTTTGGTGAAATTCCCGGGAGTCGGAAAGAAAACGGCACGGCAAATGATTCTCGACTTAAAAGGGAAACTGGAGAACATTATACCTGATGCGTTTCCAAGCTTGTTTAACGAAGGCGTCACGGCTGCAATCAGTCCAAATGGTTATACGGAGGAATTGGATGAAGCCATTCTTGCATTGAAGGCTCTTGGTTATTCTGAAAAGGAAGTCCAAAAGGTAGCCAAGAAATTGCAGGCTGAAGATATGACGACCGAGCAATATATTAAGAAAGCATTGCAAATGATGTTAAGATAAGGAGTGGCGCAATGGAGGAGAGAATATTCAATCAGGAAGCCGATCTGAACGAACTGTCCTTTGAACAAAGCCTGCGGCCGCAAAACTTAAAGCAATATATCGGACAGGATAAAGTGAAAGCGAATTTGAGTGTATACATCGAGGCGGCAAGGATGCGTGAAGAAACGCTCGATCATGTACTTTTATATGGACCGCCTGGTCTTGGCAAGACGACGCTTGCCGTCATCATCGCCAACGAAATGGGTGTGAATATCCGCACGACTTCCGGTCCCGCCATTGAGCGGCCGGGAGATCTGGCGGCCATTTTGAGTGCACTTGAACCAGGTGATGTATTGTTCATTGATGAGATTCACCGTCTCCCTCGTGTCGTTGAGGAAGTGTTATATCCGGCTATGGAGGACTTCTGTCTGGATATTGTAGTCGGTAAGGGACCGGAAGCCCGTTCGATCCGGATCGACTTGCCGCCGTTCACCCTTGTGGGGGCCACGACACGGGCAGGCTCGCTGTCTGCACCGCTCAGGGACCGTTTTGGCGTATTGAGCCGTCTTGAATATTATACCGAAAACCATTTGACTGATATCATCATCCGTACAGCAAGAATCATGGATACGGAAATGGACGATCAAGCAGCGGCAGAGCTTGCAAGAAGGTCAAGGGGCACACCAAGAATAGCCAATCGGCTTTTACGGAGGGTCAGGGATTTCGCCCAGGTACGCGGTGATGGGACGATAACGGCGGAGCTTGCCGATTATGCGCTTGAATTAATGCAGGTCGACCGTTTAGGACTCGATCATATTGACCATAAATTACTTAAAGGGATCATTGAAAAATTCCGTGGCGGGCCCGTGGGCCTGGAAACGATTGCGGCAACGATTGGCGAAGAGGCACATACGATCGAAGATGTGTATGAACCATATCTGCTGCAAGTCGGTTTTCTTCAGCGTACCCCTAGAGGCCGGATGGCAACACAGCTTGTATATGAGCATTTCGGCATGGAGATGCCTGAATGATGAATATACCAAAGATGGTCATGATTCTGGGTGTGATTATTTTCGTGATTGGTTTTGCGATGAAATATATCCATCTCGGCAGGCTGCCGGGAGATATTTTTCTGAAAAAGGGGAATACGACTTTTTACTTTCCTATCGTTACATCAATCATCGTCAGTGTTGTGTTGTCCGCGATTTTTTATTTGATCGGCCGTTTTAAATAATGATTACAGCTTGATAGACACGTAAGGAAGTGGAACAGATGAAATTGGATATGTTTGATTTTCATTTACCGGAGGAACTGATTGCCCAAGTTCCTTTGGAGGATAGGGAAGCAAGTAGATTGATGGTACTGGACAAAGAAACCGGTAAGCTCCAGCATGATGTATTCAGCCATATCACGGAATATATCAAACCGGGAGATTGCCTGGTGTTGAATGATACAAAAGTGCTTCCGGCCCGACTATACGGCAGTAAAGAAGGGACAGGTGCAAAGATCGAAGTATTGCTGCTTAAGCAAGATCATGATGATGTCTGGGAAACGCTTGTGAAGCCGGCCAAGCGGATTAAGGAAGGCTCGACGATCGTTTTCGGCGATGGTAAGCTGAGTGCCGTCTGTACAGGTGTACTCGAGCATGGCGGCCGTATCCTTGAATTTAAATATGATGGCATATTTTATGAAATACTGGAGAAGCTGGGCGAAATGCCGTTACCTCCATACATCAAGGAACAACTCGATGATCAGGACCGCTATCAAACCGTTTATGCGCGGGAACGGGGATCTGCAGCTGCACCTACCGCTGGTCTGCATTTTACGGAGGATTTGCTTGAGAAACTTAAAGGGATGGGTGTCCACATCGCCTTCATCACGCTGCATGTCGGGCTTGGTACATTCCGTCCGGTAAGTGTCGACGATATTGACAGCCATGAAATGCATTCGGAATTTTATCAAATGACGGAAGGCACTGCCAGATTACTGAATGACGTGAAGGAAAAAGGCGGGAAAATCATTACGGTCGGCACTACGTCCACAAGGACATTGGAAACGATTGCGTCCCGTAATGATGGGGTTTTCAAGGAAGAGAATGGCTGGACGAGCATCTTCATTTATCCTGGTTATGAGTTCAAAGGGATCGATGCGATGATAACGAACTTCCATTTGCCTAAATCGACTTTAATCATGCTTATTTCTGCACTTGCAGGCAGGGAGCATGTCCTTCATGCCTATGAAACGGCTGTGGAAGAAAAATACAGGTTCTTTAGCTTTGGAGATGCAATGTTAATTAAGTAATATAAGAGTGAGAAGCTCTTGAAGGGAGTTATTGCGTTGACTGCAATACGATATGAGTTAATCAAAACATGTAAACAGACAGGGGCACGGCTAGGCCGGGTCCATACGCCGCATGGTTCTTTTGAAACACCGGCATTTATGCCGGTTGGAACGATGGCTACTGTCAAAACGATGTCCCCGGAAGATTTGAAACAAATGGGGGCAGGCATCATCCTGAGCAATACGTACCACCTATGGCTGCGTCCAGGGCATGAAATCATCAAGGAAGCTGGCGGATTGCATAAGTTCATGAACTGGGATCGGGCAATTTTGACCGACTCAGGCGGCTTTCAAGTCTTCAGTTTAAGCGAGTTCCGCAAAATTGAAGAAGAGGGTGTGCATTTCAGGAACCATCTGAATGGCGATAAATTATTTTTATCTCCGGAAAAAGCGATGGAAATACAAAATGCGCTTGGCTCCGATATCATGATGGCATTTGATGAATGTCCGCCATTTCCGGCGACTGAAGAGTATATGAAGAAGTCGGTTGAACGGACATCGCGCTGGGCGGAACGCTGTTTGAATGCACATGAGCGTCCAAATGACCAAGGGCTGTTCGGGATCGTTCAAGGCGGGGAGTTTGAAAATCTTCGCAAACAAAGTGCAAAAGACCTTGTCTCCCTTGACTTCCCGGGTTATGCTATTGGAGGACTATCCGTAGGGGAACCGAAGGATATCATGAACCGCGTCCTTGAGTTTACAACTCCGCTGCTGCCATCTGACAAACCGCGCTATCTTATGGGGGTCGGTTCACCGGACTCATTGATCGATGGTGCACTCCGCGGTGTTGATATGTTTGACTGTGTACTGCCGACGCGAATCGCGCGTAATGGTACGCTCATGACGAGCAATGGGCGGCTGGTTGTGAAAAATGCGAAGTATGCACGCGATTTCGGTCCAATCGATGAAAATTGCGATTGCCATGTTTGCAAGAATTATAGCCGGGCATATATCCGCCACTTGATTAAATGTGAAGAAACCTTTGGAATTCGCCTTACGACTTACCATAATCTTCATTTTCTGTTAAACTTGATGGAACAGGTCAGACAAGCTATTCGAGAAGATCGTCTTGGAGACTTTAGGGAAGAGTTTTTTGAGCAGTATGGTTTCAATGAACCAAATGCGAGAAACTTCTAATTCCATAAATATTTTAATGAACGAAAGGAGTGAATATACTTAAATGGGTTCTTTAACACAAATACTTCCGTTGATTTTAATGTTCGTATTGTTCTATTTCTTATTGATCCGTCCGCAGCAAAAACGCCAAAAGGCTACGCAAAGCATGCAAAGCAGTTTGAAAAAAGGTGATAAAGTTGCTACTATCGGCGGCATGCACGGAACAATCGACGCAATCGATGAAAAGCAAATCGTCATTAAATCACCAGACGGCACAAAACTGACTTTTGACCGTGCAGCAATCCGTGAAATTACGGAAAGCGCACCGAATAAGGAAGTATCCGTATAAGACAAACGAAAACCGGGCCATGTGCCCGGTTTTTTTTTGCTGTTTTTTTAATCGGTGCGGGAGTCGGAACTCATGTTGACCCCAAGAACGCCACCCATCATGGCTGTAATCACAAAACAGCCATAGTATATCCATTGCTTGATGGTGAAAAGGGCATCGTGACCTAAATATTGAAATAGGAACACGACCAACAGATAAAGCAGCCCAGTGCTCCCGCCCAAGAATAATCCTTGCTTTTTCCCTTTGCCTCCTGATATGAATCCACCAATGAACAGCGATAAAAAGGACACGATCATGACCACGTATGTCAGGGATGATTCCGTCAGTGAAGTAAAACGAAGAAGGATGGAAACGATTAAACTAGCAATCATCGCTATGGCAAAGATGGAGCCTACGCCATAAATTACGGCGACACTCATTTTTTTAGTTTCGATGGGTATTCCTCCTTTTTAAAAGGCTGATACGTATAGCCTGTTTATGTGTTTGTACAAGCATATTCCCGATATCGAACCTTTAGACCAGGTTTAAGACGCTTCCCGTAAAATTAGAAAAGATTATGGTGTAATTTTTCAGTTCCCAAGCCATGCTATGGATGAAGGAAGTGTTGTTGAATTGGATATCTATCTAGGGGTTATTTTTCGAACGGCGGTAATCTATCTGGTCATCTGGTTCCTTTTTCGAATGATGGGTAAGCGGGAAGTTGGCGAACTGAGCGTTCTTGATTTAGTTGTATCCATCATGATAGGGGACATTGCTGTGCTATCCTTTGAAGATTTGGAAAAACCGTTTATCCGACAGACTATCCCGATGTTTGTTCTCGCGTTCCTCCAAATCACATTGGCATTTGCCTCATTGAAAAGTGTCAAATTACGCAATCTCATGGACGGTAAGCCGCAAATCATCATTAATCAGGGGAAAATAGATGAAAAAGCGATGCGCAGACAACGATATAATTTTGATGACTTATTGACCCAGCTTCGTGAACAAGGAATTATTGATATAAACGAAGTGCAATTTGCCATCCTTGAAACTTCAGGAAAGCTCTCGGTGATTAAAAAAAGCGTCGAAGAAGGGTCGGAAAGTCAGGTACCATTCCCGCTGATTGTCGACGGAGAGATACAGGAAGACAATCTAGATAAAATTGGGAAAAACCATGTTTGGCTTTTGAATCAGTTAAAAGAACATGGAGAAACGAAGGTTAAAGAGATTTCGATTTGCGGGTACATAGATGGCCAAATTTACATCGATAAAAATGAAACGAAGAAATGAACCGAAGCCTTTGAATGCTTCGGTTCATTTTATTTCCAAGCCAATTTTGACAAAAAGCTCCCCACTACAGGAATCCTGATCAGATCGGCCTTTTTTATGCTGCCGGTCATGAGCAGGAAAAATGTGAACAGCAGGATAACGACGGTTACGGAAAGCAAAAGCCGTATCCCGATAGGCTGTGAGGAGAGCGGGAATTGATAAAGATAATAACCGCCCCATCCTGAAATTAAAGCAAGGACCAGGGCTGACATATAGCTTCGGAAATGAAGCGTGAAAGGGACGACCTTCAGCACGGTTGAAAAATGCAGGAAAGTAACGAGCATCGTACCGACAGCTATCCCGATTGCGGCTCCCATGATCCCGAAACTTTCCTTTGAAGCCAGAAGCCAGATCACACCGATTTTAAGGATGTTCCCAGCCAGGCTGTTGAACATTGCAGCCTTTGCAAGGTCCAGTGCTTGCAGCATGGATTGCAGCGGATATTGAAAGTAATAAAGGATGAAAAAAGGTGCCAGGAATTTAATGAAAACGGCAGCATGCGAAGATCCATACATGACTTGCAAGATCGGTTCGGCAAAGATGAACAGAATGACGATAGCTAAACAGCCTGTGATGAAGGTGATTTTCAGGGCTTGTTGAAGCCTGTGTTCAACGAGTAAAAAGTTTCCGGTCGTACGGGCTTCGCTCACTGCCGGGACAAGTGCCGTCGCCAATGATGATGTAACGAAGGAAGGAAGCATGAGTAAAGGCAGAGCATATCCAGTCAACTCCCCGTATTGGCTGGTGGCTGCGGCCGCGGTGACTCCGGCAAGTGCCAAACTCTGGGCGACCACTATCGGTTCGAAAAACCACGATACCGATCCAATCATCCTGCTTCCGGTTGTAGGAAGGGCAATCCCCATCAATTCGGTGAACGTTCCTTTTCCGGATTTGACATTATTGAAGAAACCCTTTCTGAACTTAAAATGTTTCTTTATTTTAAAGCTGGTCAATAAGTAAATGAGAGAGACGAGCTCACCGATTATCGATGCAAGCATTGCCCCGGCTGCCGCATATTCGATTCCATATGGCAAAAAGGCCTTGGTCAGGACGGCTATGAAAGTGATTCTGGCCACCTGTTCGATAACTTGTGAGAAAGCGAAGGGCTTCATATTTTGCTTGCCTTGGAAATAACCGCGCAGTACGGATGAAATGGCAATGATCGGTACGATTGGGGCAATCGCCATGAGCGGCAATAACGTCCGATCGTCCGTGAATAGGTATTCTGATAGAACCGGTGCGAAAAGCAGCATCGCAGGAGTGAAAATCATCGATAGAGTAAAGGTGCAGGCCAAAGAGACGACAAGGATTTTCTTGATTTTCCGTTCATCACCCCTAGCATTGGCTTCGGCCACGTATTTCGAAATGGCGATTGGCAGGCCCAACTGGGTTATGTTCACGACGAGAAAGAGTGTCGGTAAAGCCATCATATATAAACCAACGCCTTCTTCGCCGATGAAGCGGGCGATGACAATACGGTTAATGAAACCAAGAACCCTTGTAATCAGGCTTGCGATTAATAAAATCAGCGTCCCTTTTAAAAATTTGGACATTGAACTCCCTCCCTGCCTTCTCAAAAAAGCGGTTATGCTATACAATTATCTATATGCTTGTACTTGGACAAAGCATGACAAAAGTGTTTGTTTGCGTTCTAACAAATGATAAGAAACCCTTCTAAGAAACTGCGCATTCATTTGAGAATCATTTTACTGGAGGCAAAATGATGGCAAAAAAGAATCATCCCTATCAAAGGTATTATTTAAAGGTGCGTCCATTTTTGAAGAGTAAGCGTGAGGAATTCCAAATGGTCGGATTGAATGCTGTAACAGAAGAAGACATATGGGGAACCTTAACCAAAAATAAATGGAAGCGCCCGCAGGAAAACATTCACCTTCATGAACTTGTCGCAGATATCGTGACATTTTCGAGCAACCAGTTCATGACCTTCCAAATGGTCGAAGCTTATAAATCACCAAACCTATTCGAGCCGCTTTCCGAAGAGGAACTGAAGGAGCTTTTGAAAGAATAACGCAAAGATATACTTAAATTGACAGCTGTTTGTATATGACTCATAATAGATATGGTTATGCTTTTTTGGAAAAAGTATGGAAAGCTGTGTCTTTTTTCTCAAGAAGCATAGGGTATGCAGTTATCATTAAAACAACAAATGACGATTTTATTAACTTCAGGAACAGGCGTATTATAGAAAGGGGCCTACTACATAATGGTAAAAAGAAGCAGGATCGTTGCGTTTTTTCTAATCGCACTTTTGATTTTCGCAGCGATGGGTACGACTTCAAAAGGAATCCTAAAGGATATCAAGCTGGGTCTTGATCTTCAAGGCGGGTTTGAAGTGTTATATGAAGTAAAACCGCTGTCAGGGGAAAAGATAACCCCGGACGTTTTACGGGCTACAGTAAGCTCACTTGAGCGGCGTGTCAATGTGTTGGGTGTTAGCGAGCCTAACATACAAATAGAAGGGAAAGACCGGATCCGCGTACAATTGGCTGGAGTCAAAGACCAAAACAACGCTCGGGAAATCCTTTCTACACAAGCTAAATTATCCTTCCGTGACTACAACGATAAGGAAATGATGACCGGTGCCGACCTTAAAGAAGGCGGCGCGAAGCAAACGTTCCAAGATAATAAACCGGTTGTCGAAGTCACGCTGAAAGACGTAAATAAATTTAAGGACATCACTCAAAAAATATCCTCGATGCCAAGTCCGACTAATGTACTTGCAATCTGGTTGGATTTTGAGGAAGGAAAAGATTCCATTAAGGATACAGCCTCACAGGACAATATGATATCCGCTCCGGCTGTCAGTGAAGTTTTCAATACGAATAAGGTGTATATTACCGGTCAATTCAAGTTGGAAGAAGCGAAAGAGCTTGCAGCCCTGCTGAATGCAGGTGCCCTGCCGGTTGATTTGAAAGAAAAGTATTCGACTTCTGTAGGTGCCCAGTTTGGTGCAGGTGCACTGCATGATACTATTTTTGCAGGAATTATCGGAATTGCACTTGTTTTCATCTTCATGCTTGTGTATTACCGCTTCCCGGGATTCATTGCAGTCGTCACTTTAAGCATATACCTTTTCTTGACGCTTTTAGTGTTTGATTGGATGAATGCGGTCCTTACGCTGCCTGGTATTGCAGCATTGGTACTCGGGGTCGGGATGGCCGTCGACGCCAATATCATAACCTATGAGCGAATCAGAGATGAAATGAAACTTGGCAGGTCGGTTAAAGCGGCTTATAAAGAAGGTACCAAGAATTCACTTGCTACAATCACGGATGCCAACTTAACGACCTTGCTGGCTGCGGCTGTTCTGTTCTATTATGGAACAAGCTCGGTTAAAGGGTTTGCCACCACTTTGATCATTTCGATTTTAATGAGTTTCATTACTGCCGTCTATGGTACACGCCTCTTCATGAGCCTGTGGGTGAATAGCGGGTTCCTGGACAAACGTGCATCGTGGTTTGGCGTGAAGAAGAAATACATTCACGATTTAAAAGAGAAAATGGATTTAATGTCATTGCCAACACGCTTTGATAAAATCGATTTCGTGAAACATCGGAAAGTTTTTTATGGCATTTCAATCGGTGTCACCATTATCGGGATCATTTTCCTGCTCGTCTTCAGATTGAATCTTGGGATTGATTTCACGAGCGGAACCCGAATCGAGATCGCTTCCAAAGACGTCTTGACGACTCAGCAAGTCAAAACCGAAATGCAAAAGGTCGGTATCGACGAGGATGATATCAAGGATGTCAGGCTCGCTGGACAAGACAATAAAAATGCTGTCGTTCGGACAGTCGGTGTCCTCGATAAGCAAGAGATTGCTGAATTGAAGGACCATTTCAAGAAGGATTACGGAGCAGAACCGAATGTCAGCACCGTATCACCGACAGTAGGAAAAGAGCTTGCGAAAAATGCCATGAAAGCTTTAGCGATTGCCTCAATCGGAATCATATTGTATGTATCGATACGATTTGAATGGCGGATGGCTGTACCAGCCGTGGTCGCGCTTATACATGATGCATTCTTCATCATCACGATTTTCAGCTTGCTCCGGCTCGAAGTGGATATCACCTTCATTGCTGCGGTTCTGACGATCGTCGGTTATTCGATCAATGATACGATCGTAACCTTTGACCGTATTCGTGAAAACCTGCGCTTCAGCCGTAAAATAAAAACCGTCGAAGAACTGGAGAACATTGTGAACATCAGTATCAGACAAACGCTCACGAGATCCATTAACACGGTTCTGACCGTTCTCATAACGGTCATAGCGTTGATGATCTTCGGCAGTGAAGCTATCCGTAACTTCTCCATTGCCCTGTTTATCGGTTTAATATGCGGCGTGTATTCATCGCTATTGATCGCTTCCCAATTCTGGCTTGATTTGAAAATCAGGGAATTGAAGAAGAAAGGTCCGCTGAATACCGCAAAAGAAAAGAAACAAAGTCTTGAAGGACAAGTTTAATAGGTGAGAGGGGGCTGGCATGATGCCAGCCTTCTTTTTGTTGAACTAGCTTATTGAATAGGGAATTACAGCCAATTATGAGTTTAAAATAAAATTGAAACTGGTATATTCGTTTTGTATAATGAGTAGGTTGAGGGGTGAATAAATGTTAAAGCCAAAAACCCGGTGGAACTTGCGAACTGCCGATGAAAACAAAGTTGCTGTACTAGCTGAAGAGCTTCATATCACACCTTTGGTTGCAGCCCTGCTTGTGAATCGAGGCCTGGATACGATTGAAAGTGCCCGATCGTTTTTATTTGTAAAAAATCAAACTTTTCATGACCCATTTTTATTGAAGGATATGGATAAAGCAGTATATAGAATAAAAGAAGCGATTCAAAATGGAGAAAAAATACGTATATTCGGTGATTATGATGCGGACGGCGTGACATCGACCACAGTGATGATGACCGCGCTGACGAGATTGGGGGCCGATGTTGATTTTTATATCCCGAATCGGTTTACAGAAGGATATGGTCCGAATCCGATGGCATTCCGCCTTGCAGCCGAGCAAGGTGTGAAGGTATTAATAACCGTCGATACCGGAATTTCCGCAGTTGCTGAAGCGAAGCTTGCCGCCGAGCTAGGCATGGATTATATTTTGACCGATCACCATGAACCTGGACCGCAGCTGCCTGAGGCATTGGCGATCATCCATCCTAAACTTGAGGACAGTACCTATCCATTTAAAGACCTTGCCGGGGTAGGGGTCGCATTTAAGCTTGCACACGCCTTGCTTGGGGAATTGCCTGAGGATTTGCTTGAAATAGCGGCAATCGGCACGATAGCGGATTTAGTGCCTTTACAAGGGGAAAACCGCGTCATTGCTGCGAAAGGCATCGAGCAGTTACGATTGACTCGCCGCCCGGGACTTGTTGCGTTAATGAAAGTGGCGAATGTTCAGCAGGAAGCATTGAATGAAGAATCGATCGGCTTTGCAATGGCACCGAGGATCAATGCTGTCGGCCGCCTTGGAGATGCCGATCCCGCTGTTGATTTATTGATGTCCGCAAGTCTCGAAGAAGCAATGGAACTTGCTAATGAAATCAATGATATCAATAAAGAGCGGCAGGAAATGGTTGCAGCAATGGCTGAGGAAGCGATTGCTGAAGTCGAGGAAAACTTCCCTCCGGAGTCCAATGGCGTGCTCATCATCGGCAGGGAAGGCTGGAATGCCGGAGTTGTGGGGATTGTGGCCTCTAAACTTGTTGAACGCTTTTACCGGCCGACGATTGTATTGAGCTATGATCGGGATAAGGGATTAGCTAAAGGCTCTGCTCGGAGCATCGTTGGTTTCGATCTTTTTCAAAGTCTTTCCCAATGCCGTGAAATGCTGCCTCATTTCGGAGGACATCCTATGGCAGCTGGAATGACGTTGAAAATAGAAGATGTTCAGGAGCTTAGGGACCGCATGAACTTGATTGCGAAGGAAGAACTGAACGAAGAGGACTTCACACCGATTACAAACTTGGACGGTGCTACGACTTTAGCTGAAGTTTCCATTCAAACGATTCAGGAAATGAGCTTGCTTGCACCATTTGGGGTTACGAATCCCAAGCCGAAGATTTTGATAGATTCCGTACAACTTTCAAGTGTCCGCAAAATTGGTGCCAACCAAAATCACTTGAAGGTTCAGCTGGAAGATGGTGAAAAACACAAACTTGACGGTGTGGGCTTCGGTCTCGGTCATTTTGTCGATGAAATAGCTCCGCACGCTGAAGTTTCGGTGATTGGAGAGCTCTCCATCAATGAGTGGAATAATATGAAAAAGCCCCAGATCTTTGTCCAGGATGTCTCGGTGGACCATTGGCAGTTATTCGATTACCGCGGCAAGGGACAAGCAGAGAAGTGGCTTGCCGACATTCCTGCACAAAACCGGAAGATCGTCATTTTCTCGGAAGATATTTATAGCAGATATCCATTTTTGCAAAACCATCCAGATCTCGTTCATATCGAGAATGAACTGGATGCTGAGCAACTCGACTGCTTCGAAGGGCATTTGGTACTCATGGACATGCCGCCGTCCAGGGAATATTTGAAACGGGCGGTTGCCAAAAAGAACCCTTCCCGTATCTACGCTCACCTTTCCCATGAACAGGACCATTTCTTAAGTACGATGCCGACAAGGGATCATTTTAAATGGTTTTATGCCTTCCTTGCCAAGAAGGGTCCGCTTGATGTGAAAAGATATGGTGATGACCTGGCCAAATATCGCGGCTGGTCAAGAGATACAGTGGATTTCATTTCTAAGGTGTTTTTTGAGCTTGATTTTGTTACAATAGAAAATGGGTTAATTATGCTCACAACCAATGCGAAAAAACGCGATCTCAGTGAATCTGAATCGTATACAAGAAAGAAAGAGCAATTTGAGCTTGAACAAGAGCTTGTTTATTCTTCCTATCAGCAATTATTCGATTGGTTCAATCATTATTTAGTTCATGAGGCAACAGACCTTGAGGAGGAAACAAAGCAATGGATTTAAAGCAATATGTAACAATTGTGCAAGACTGGCCAAAACCGGGTATCGTCTTTAAAGATATTACAACATTAATGGATAACGGCGCAGCTTATAAATACGCAACAGACCAAATCGTCGAGTATGCTCGCGATAAAAATATCGACTTGGTGGTCGGGCCGGAAGCACGCGGATTCATTATCGGATGTCCAGTCGCATACTCATTGGAAGTGGGCTTTGCGCCAGTGAGAAAAGAAGGAAAACTTCCACGTGAAACGATAAAAGTCGAATATGGTTTAGAATACGGCAAGGATGTATTGACAATCCATAAAGATGCCATTAAACCGGGACAGCGTGTCCTGATTACCGACGATTTGCTTGCTACCGGGGGAACAATCGAAGCAACGATCAAGTTGGTTGAACAGCTTGGCGGAATTGTAGCAGGGATTGCCTTCCTTATTGAATTGACTGACTTGGATGGAAAAGATAAATTAGACGGCTATGATGTCTTGACATTAATGAGCTTTTAATAAAGGAGAGCACTCTGACCAGGGTGCTCTCTTTCTGTTTTTCCCATTTTAGCTGGATTTTGTCGAATTTCCAGTGAAAAAATGCACTATTCTTAATAAAATACACGTTTAACTCTTTACATCCTTGCCTTTTTTTTCGATAATAGTAATAATAAAGAGTTTTTCTGCTAATAAGTTTATTTGCACTTTTATCCGTTTAAGCGGATTTATTTTTTTTCGCAAAAATTGTCACGTTTTGCAGAATAAAGGGAAGTGCTACCAATCATACTCAATCCGGATCATATCCGGTGGCAGTTAAAGTGGGGTTAAGGTGATTAAATGGCTAATGATCAAATATTGACTGCCGAGCAGGTTGTAGAACGGGCCAGCTTATATCTTCAGCCGGAAGAAGCTGAATTTATTCATAGAGCGTTTAAGTATGCAGAGTATGCTCACCGAGAACAATTCCGTAAATCGGGAGAGCCGTATATTATTCATCCGATTCAAGTGGCGGGCATTCTGGCTGATCTTGAAATGGACCCTGCAACCATTGCGGCAGGTTTTTTACATGATGTTGTTGAAGACACGGAGATCACTTTGAAGGATATTGAAGAAAACTTCAGTCCTGAAGTCGCCATGCTTGTGGATGGCGTGACCAAGTTAGGGAAAATCAAATACAAATCACAGCAGGAGCAACAGGCGGAAAACCATCGGAAAATGTTCGTGGCGATGGCCCAGGATATACGGGTCATCTTGATCAAGCTTGCGGACAGACTGCATAATATGCGGACATTGAAGCATCTGCCGCAGGAAAAGCAGAGAAGGATATCGAACGAGACGCTGGAAATCTTCGCACCGCTTGCCCATCGCCTCGGGATCAGCACGATTAAATGGGAACTGGAAGATACTGCACTAAGGTATTTGAATCCTCAGCAGTATTACCGAATCGTCAACCTGATGAAGAAAAAGCGTGCAGAACGTGAAAACTATCTGGAAGAAGTCATTGATGAAGTGCGTAAAAACGTTGAGGAAGTCAACATTAAGGCTGACCTATCCGGCAGGCCGAAACATATATACAGCATTTATCGCAAAATGGCTTTGCAGAATAAACAGTTCAGCGAAATTTATGACTTGCTTGCCGTTCGGATCGTCGTCAATAGCATAAAAGATTGCTATGCCGTTTTAGGGATCATCCATACATGCTGGAAACCGATGCCTGGCCGATTCAAAGACTATATCGCGATGCCGAAGCCGAATATGTATCAATCGCTCCATACGACGGTGATCGGACCGAAAGGCGATCCGCTGGAAGTGCAGATCCGTACTTCCGATATGCATCGCATTGCCGAGTTCGGGGTTGCTGCGCACTGGGCTTATAAAGAGGGAAAAGATGTCGGTGAACAGCCTTCACTGGAAGAAAAATTGACATGGTTCCGGGAAATTCTTGAATTCCAGGATGATGCGACTAATGCCGAGGAATTCATGGAATCCCTTAAAATAGATCTTTTTTCTGATATGGTATTCATTTTCACTCCAAAAGGCGATGTCATCGAACTGCCATCAGGATCCAACCCGATTGATTTCGCTTACCGGATTCATTCGGAAATAGGGAACAAAACGATTGGTGCCAAAGTGAACGGGAAAATGGTACCGCTGGATTATAAACTGAAAACTGGCGATATCATAGAAATCTTAACATCGAAGCATTCATATGGCCCAAGCCAGGATTGGCTTAAACTGACGCAAACATCTCAAGCGAAAAATAAGATCCGCCAATTTTTCAAGAAGCAGCGCCGGGAAGAAAATATCGAAAAAGGCAAAGAGCTTGTTGAAAAGGAAATCAAGGATATGGAGTTCGACCTGAAGGAAATCCTGGCTGCCGAGAATATCAGACGTGTTGCGGATAAATTCAACTTCCTGAATGAAGAGGATATGTATGCAGCAGTCGGATATAACGGAATAACAGCCCTTCAGGTAGCTAACCGCCTTACCGAAAAATGGCGTAAGCAGAAAATGGTCGAGCAAGAAGCGGATATTTCTGAAGCGGTAGCCGATCTGAAAACCTTCTCGAATACATCTAAAAAACGTGACTCGGGCGTACAAGTACCAGGGATTGATAACCTGCTTATCCGCTTATCACGCTGTTGCAACCCAGTACCAGGGGACGAAATCGTTGGTTATATAACCAAAGGCCGTGGAGTTTCAGTTCATAGGCAAGATTGCCCGAACCTGGATAGCGGGGATGCCGATCATCGCCTTGTACCGGTTGAATGGGAAAGTACGATTAACGAACGCAAGGAATACATCGTGGAAATTGAAATCAGCGGCTATGACCGTCGCGGCTTATTGAATGAAGTCCTTCAAGCCGTCAATGAAACCAAGACCAATATTTCAGCGGTCTCGGGTAAATCCGACAGGAATAAGGTGGCGACCATTCACATGTCGATTTATATTCATAACATTGCCCATTTGCAAAAGGTTGTCGACCGTATTAAACAAATTTCAGATGTTTATTCCGTTAGAAGGATCATGAACTAAGGAGTTTTTATTGTCATGCGTGTTGTTTTACAACGTTCCAAAGCGGCAAAAGTAGTTGTCGCAGACCAAATAATCGGACAAATCGACAGCGGTCTCGTCCTATTGGTTGGTGTCACCCATGGAGATACGATCGATGACGCCACCTATTTGGCCGAAAAGATTGTCAATCTAAGAATATTTGAAGATGAAAATGAAAAGATGAACCACTCACTATTGGATGTGGGAGGTTCGATTTTATCCGTTTCACAATTCACCTTATACGGCGATTGCCGTAAAGGCCGTCGACCGAACTTCATGGACGCCGCCCGTCCTGAAGAGGCGAATGAATTATATGAAGCATTTAACGAGGAACTCCGCAAAAAAGGCGTCCATACGGAAACAGGTCAATTTGGAGCCATGATGGATGTTCAGCTTACTAATGACGGTCCCGTCACATTAATACTCGAAAGCAAGAAATGACCTGCTGCGGCAGGTTTTTTTTGTAGAAAAGCCAGCTTCTTATACGAAGCTGGCTTTTCTGGTCCTTATTTAAAATACCGCGCCAAGCCATTATAGATGGCCGATGTGATTTTTTCTTGATACTCATTCGATGTTAATGTCAATTCTTCCACTGGATTACTCAAATAACCTAGTTCAATGAGTGTAGCTACCCGTTTATTTTCACGGGTTACATGATAATCCCCGTATCGTGATCCGCGATTGGGCACCTGCATGGTGGAACCGATTGAATTGGCCAGTGTCGCCGCCAACGCACGCTGGTAGTCATGATAGTAATATGTGGTTATCCCGCTGGTGATCTGGTCCTTGGTGCTATCATAATGGAGGCTGATGAAAGCATCCGCATTATGTATATGTGAAGTGCTGACCCGGGAAGGGAGTGGAACATAAGTATTTCCGCTCCTGGTCAGGATCACTTTTGCTCCTGCCGCCTGAAGTTTGTCCCGCAGTAATTCTGCCGTTCGAATCGTCAGGTTTTTCTCAAGTGTTCCACCGACCCCGATTGTACCGCTATCCCTGCCGCCATGTCCGGGATCGATCACAATCGTTTTATCCTTTAGGTATTTCTCAACGCCTGGTCGTTGGATCTGCTCGGCATTCCCTTCGATCGTCACGATCCATCCGGCCACATAAGCTGTTTTTCCGCCCTTTAGTTTAATGGAATACCAGTCGCCTTCCATACCTGATGCCGTGAATGTTTCACCTGCATTGACCTGCTCTACAATCTCCGAGTTGCCATCCGGCTCATTTCTAAGGATCGTACCATCATGAATGATGGTAATCTTGTTTCCTTTTACATCAACCTTTTTTTCCTTCGCCGTTTGCTCAACATTCTCTTTTTCCAGGTACCAACTCACTACCCAGCCCTTTTTTGAACCAGTGAGCTGGATCTGTGTCATATTTCCCTTTGTTTGGAGCACAGCGTAAGTCTCATCCTTGTTCACCGAACCGATGACCTTGCTTGAGAGCGAGGCTTCTTTCCTGACATTTAAACCCGCAGCGGTCACCCTTGCAGTGGCGCCTGCCGTATCATTTTTCATATCTTCTTTATCTTCGCCTATTTGTATGTAGGGTTCAGCTACCCAACCGCGGGTTCCTTGGAAATCAATTTCCGCCCATTCATTTTCAACCCTGTAGACGGTCACTGACGTATTTTTATTCAGCTTTCCGAGAGCGGCACTGCTTGTTGACGGTTCCGAACGGACATTAAGCCGGTCCACCAAAGTTACTCCGGTTTTTACGGATTGATTCGTTCCTTTTTCCCTAGTTGAATCTTTCTTCGCTGCTTTTTCTGATGCGGAGGGAAGCGTTATGTAGTCAGCAGAGACCCAGCCTTCGATATCCGCCGTTTTGACCTTTATCCAATTCTCATTCTTTTCAATGATGTCAACAAAAGTTCCTTTACTCAAGGACCCAACCGTTTGAAATGTAGTGCCGGGACCTGTTCGGACACGGACGGAGCTGCCTGATATCGTCCCTTGTCCGGATTCCTTTTTGACCTGATTGGTGTCAGCCCCTGTTTGTCTCTCCACTAACCAATTGGCAACCCAGCCCGTTTTGCCGGTGCCAATCCGGATTTCAATCCAGTCGCCATCTTCATTCAGAATGGGATACGATTCCCCTTTTGACAGTTTTTTTACGATAGGGAAACTGAGACCTGCACCTTCACGGACATTGACCACTTGGGTCGTCACGATATTTTCCCCATCATCTTTTCCAAAAGCGTGATGGACGGGGAAAATCGCTGAGAATATCAGCATCAGTGTCAGGCCGAATAAACCCGATTTCTTCTTCATAAGTTGTCTCTCCCTTTTAATGTCTATATGTATGTATTCTCGTTCAATAAAAATTTCCCTCTTTCCCTGTGCAAAAAACATTTTTTTTAGGAAAGAATAAAGCTTATATAACTCTAGGAGGGAAACCATATGAAATTCAGCGAAAAAGATCAAACGAGCTTAAGCGGGGGCAATCAAGTACTGGGTGTCGATTTTCACGATTTCATTCAAAAGGAACAAAGCGCAAACCTTGTTGAATTGGCATCCGAATTCGGGGTCAATGTCCGGACGATCAAAAATTTGAAAAAACGTTTGAACCAGTAAAAAGCGATAAATATCCTCAGTCTGCCTTGACATTTGATGTTAACGTCCGTATGATTATAAAATATCAGACTTATTACTGCAATAACCAATGATGGAGAAGAGTAATTAAGAAACACATGAAAAGAGAGGAAATGCCGAGGCTGAAAGCATTCCACATGATGACTTAATGAAAGAACCCTCCGTAGGCTTCACTCCGAACGGATTTACTTAATAGGAGATGGACGTAAAACAGGCGTTAACTGTTTTTGAGCGGAGGCACTTTTTTTGTGCTTCAACTAGGGTGGCACCACGGGATATCCAAACTCTCGTCCCTTGTAACGGATAAGTTACAAGGGGCGGGAGTTTTTTGTTTGGAAAAAATCAGTATAGCGCCGTATCAGAAAGGGCGTCTTGCTTTAAAGGAGGAAACACACATGTCTATTCAGATTCCTAGAGGTACCCAGGATTTATTGCCTGGCCAAACGGAGATTTGGCAGTATATCGAGAACACAGCGCGTGAGATTTGTCACCGTTACCAATATAAAGAAATCCGCACACCGATTTTTGAGCATACGGAATTATTTTTACGTGGTGTAGGGGATACAACCGATATCGTCCAAAAAGAAATGTATTCATTTCAAGATCGCGGTGAAAGGAACTTAACCCTCCGTCCGGAAGGCACAGCATCGGTTGTACGCTCATATATCGAGAACAAAATGTTCGGGTGGGCCAATCAACCGGTCAAGCTTTATTATATCGGGCCGATGTTCCGTTACGAACGCCCGCAAGCAGGTCGGTTCCGCCAGTTCGTTCAATTCGGCATCGAAGCTTTAGGAAGTAAGGATCCCGGAATCGATGCAGAGGTTCTGTCACTTGCGATGAACCTTTACAAGGAACTTGGTTTGAAAAAGCTGAAACTTGTGATCAACAGCCTTGGAGATAAGGAAAGCCGGACAGCGCATCGCAATGCGTTAATCAAACATTTCGAACCCCGCATCGGCGAGTTTTGCGGCGATTGTCAAAACCGTCTCGAAAAAAATCCTTTGCGTATCCTGGATTGCAAAAAGGATCACGATCACGAATTGATGAACACGGCACCTTCCATCATTGAATATTTAAATGATGAATCCCGTATTTATTTCGAAAAGGTGAAACAGCACTTAACCGATTTGGAAATCGATTTCGTAGAAGATCCGACCCTAGTGCGGGGCTTGGATTACTATAATCATACCGCATTTGAAATCATGAGTGATGCAGAAGGCTTTGGCGCCATCACCACTCTTTGCGGAGGCGGCCGTTATAACGGGCTGGCTGAAGAACTTGGCGGACCGGAAACACCTGGAATCGGCTTTGCACTTAGCATTGAACGCCTGATTGCTGCCCTCCAAGCAGAGAACATCGAGCTTCCGATCAAAAAGGGAATTGACTGCTATCTTGTCTCATTAGGTGAAACAGCCAAGGATTACACCGTCAAACTTGCCCATCAATTGCGGAATGCCGGTTTTACCGTCGAAAAAGACTATCAAGACCGTAAAGTGAAAGCACAATTCAAATCAGCCGACCGCCTTGAAGCGAGATATGTGGCGACACTCGGGGAGGATGAATTGGCAAATAATAAAATCAATGTGAAGTTCATGGAAACCGGTGAACAAGTCCAAATGGATCTTGCTACATTCGTTGAACAATTCAAAAAGCTACAGGCTTAAGGGGGAAATACCATGTTTGGCAGAACATACTTCAATGGTGAAGTGACAGAAGCAGCTATTGGTGAAAAAGTTACATTAAAAGGATGGGTACAAAAACGCCGCGATTTGGGCGGGGTCATCTTTATCGACCTACGTGACAGAAGCGGGGTCGTCCAAGTCGTTTTCAATCCGGACATTTCGGCAGACGCGCTGGCCACAGCCGAAAAGATCCGTAATGAATACGTCCTTGATATCCAAGGAACGGTCATCAAACGTGATGAAGCCAACTTCAATCCGAACGTAACAACAGGGACCGTCGAAGTTCAAGCTGAAAACGTTACAATTTTAAACGAAGCAAAGACCCCTCCATTCGTCATTGATGAAAGAACGGATGTATCAGAAGACATCCGCTTGAAATATCGTTATTTGGACCTGCGTCGTCCAGCGATGTTCGAAACGTTGAAAATGCGCAACAAAACAACAAAAGCGATCCGTGATTACTTGGACGGTGAAGGCTTCCTTGATATCGAAACACCTATCTTAACGAAAAGCACACCTGAAGGGGCACGTGATTATTTAGTGCCTAGCCGTGTACACGAAGGGGAGTTCTATGCACTTCCGCAGTCACCGCAAATCTTCAAGCAGCTATTGATGGTATCCGGTTTCGAACGTTATTATCAAATTGCCCGCTGTTTCCGTGATGAAGACTTACGTGCTGACAGACAGCCTGAATTCACGCAAATCGATATTGAAACAAGCTTCATGAGCCAAGAAGATATCATTAACACCGCTGAAAACATGATGGCTAAAGTGATGAAAGACGTAAAAGGATTGGACGTAACACTGCCATTCCCTAGAATGACATATAATGAAGCGATGAGCCGTTACGGTTCCGACAAGCCGGATACTCGTTTCGGAATGGAACTTAAAGATGTTTCCGAAATCGTTAAAGACAGTGATTTCAAAGTGTTCACCGGCGCTGTTGCAAACGGCGGACAAGTTAAGGCAATCGTCGTTAAGGACGGAAATGCGGATTATTCCCGTAAAGATATTGATGGATTGGCTGAATTTGCAGCGATTTACGGTGCAAAAGGCCTTGCATGGCTGAAAGTTGAAGAAGACGGCGTAAAGGGGCCGATCGCCAAATTCTTCGCAGAAGATCAAGAGCAATTAGTATCTGCATTGGAAGCTGAAGTGGGCGATTTAATCTTATTCGTCGCGGATAAGAAAGGCATAGTCGCTGATGCACTTGGAGCACTTCGCAACAAGCTTGGTAAAGAAAGAGGCTTGATCGATCAAAGCAAATTCAACTTCCTATGGGTGACGGACTGGCCATTATTTGAATATGACGAAGAAGAAGGACGCTACTATGCAGCACACCATCCATTCACAATGCCATTCCGTGAAGACATGGACAAACTGGAATCAGACCCAGCAAGCGTCCGTGCACAAGCATATGACCTTGTCTTGAACGGCTACGAACTTGGCGGTGGATCACTGCGGATATTCGAACGCGACGTTCAGGAAAAAATGTTCAAAGTACTTGGATTCTCCGAAGAAGAAGCAAACGCACAATTCGGCTTCCTAATGGACGCATTCGAATACGGAACGCCGCCACACGGCGGGATCGCCCTTGGACTGGACCGCATGGTCATGCTGCTCGCAGGCCGCACGAACCTTCGCGACACCATCGCGTTCCCGAAAACAGCAAGCGCAAGCGACCTGCTCGTTGACGCACCGAGTACTGTAAGTGACAAGCAATTGGCCGAACTTAACCTAAGACTTGCTGCACTTAAAAAATAATTCATTTGGGAAAAATATGAAAAAATACCTATGTGTTTTTCCTTGAAATAGAGTTAAGCATTATGCTATGATGTTTTCAACAAGTAAGAGTCCTGATGTGTTCGTTCTTTAACCTATAAGTTTTGACCGAACACTTATAGTTACCGGGAGCACTAGTTTCCTGGCCGCGTAAAAGCCTCCCTCGAAGAGGACTTACAAACGCGAGGAACCGAGCACCCACCTGCGGAGAGCGGGTTCAAAACAAAGGCGTAAACGGCACAATTGGGACTCTTACACCTTACAAAGCAACTCATGTTAAATAACATGGGTTTTTTTGTGCTTTAAAATGGTTAACTTACGAGTAAATGGTGCAAACTCACGAGTAAATAGTGCAACCTCACGAGTAAATAGAGGAAATTCACGAGTAAACAGCGGAAACTCACGAGTAAATGGCGGAAATTCACGAATAAATGGTGCAAACTTACGAGTAAATAGCGGAAACTCAAGAGTAAACAGCTGAAATTCACGAGTAAATGGTGCAAACTCACGAGTAAATAGCGGAAACTCACGAGTAAATGGTGGAAACTCACGAGTAAACAGCGGAAATTCACGAGTAAATGGTTCAAACTCACGAGTAAACAGCGGAAATTCACGAGTAAAAGAGCCAAATTCACGAGTAAGCTACAAATCTCATGAATTAAAAAGAGTAAACTTACGGTAAAACGTCTGATTTCAGTTCCTAGCAGGAAAAAAGGGCATTAATAAAGAAGCTTAAGAAGAAGGAGTTGATGTATGGATGTTAAAACCGTGTGAGATGCCTATGAAAATGCTCAAATTGGAGGCATTAAGCAGGAGGCTATCATCAAATCATCCAAAACAGGAAAGAATAAAGAACGATTTCCGGAAAATTCGTACAGGATTTAACGGGGAGCGGAGTATTGGAAAGGAGTTGAAGAATCTCCCGAAAGAATATCGAGTATTTCATGATTTGAGGTTAGACCACGATGGGAGCCGTTATTTTCAAATGGATTTCCTAATAATCACCAGGAATTACTGTATCATCATTGAAGTGAAAAACTTTGCGGGAACGCTCTATTTTGACCGCACCTATCCCCAGTTGATTCGTTCAAAAGATGGACAGGAACAGGCATATCTGGATCCGCTAATCCAGGTTGATCTGCAAAAATCCCGATTAAATGATTGGCTTACTATTCACAAATTCCCCTCGCTGCCGATTGAAACGTTAATTGCCAACGCAAACTCGAATACGATTATCAGGACTACCCCAGGTTTTACCCCCATTTTCAAAAAAATCACGGGAAAAGAAACCCTCATCACCAAAATCAATACCCTTGAAAAAAAGTATCCTTCTGAGCTATTAACCCAAAGGCAGAGCACTAGACTTTCGAATATGATTCTGCAAAAAAACACTCCACTTAATCCTGATATACTCAATTTATATCAAATCGATGAGCAAGATCTGCTAAAAAGCGTTCAATGTCCTGAATGTGCTGCTTTCCATATGCACTATCACTGGGGCAAATGGTCATGCAGTCAATGTTCTTACGCCTCCAAAGATGCCCACATTCAAACTCTTCGCGATTTTGCTCTCCTCATAAAACCCAATATAACAAATAAACAAGCACGGCTCTTTTTACAAATAGATTCAATTGATATTATGCAGCGGATGCTGTCTTCACTGGAATTGCCTTATTCGGGGCAGTTTAAAAATAGAGCTTATAAACTTAATGGATTAATTCACGAGTAAATGGCGAACTCACGAGTAAACAGCGGAAATTCACGAGTAAAAGAGCCAAATTCACGAGTAAATGGTACAAACTCACGAGTAAATGGTGCAAACTCACGAGTAAATGGCTTAAACTCACGAGTAAATGCCGCAAATTCACGAGTAAATGATCCAGACCCACGAATAAAGACCCCATACTCAAAGAAAACTACCAAAAACCAGCGAATAATCTTCAAATATTCCCATTTAAGTAACACTCCGCAATATAGAGTCGTAAATTATAGTAAGGTTGAGCAAAAGTCAGCTAAGGATAGAAAGTAGTGAGGGCTTTGAAAGATTTATTGTATGCAAAGAGGATGGAAATGCTTCAATTAGTGGAGCGGCTAGTGAATATAGATAGTGGTTCTCATACAAAAAAGGGTATTGATGAAATTGGTTCGATTTTGAAAACGAAATTTGAAAGCCTGGATTTTATTGTGGATACCGTTGAGCAGCAGAATTATGGCAATCAGCTGGTCATCCAGCATCGTGATGCGCATCAACCGCATATTCTGGTCGTTGCCCATATGGATACGGTTTTTCCGGAGGGCACAGCGCAAAAACGTCCTTTTAAAGTGAAGGGAAATCGGGCATACGGTCCTGGTGTGGCGGATATGAAGTCTAGTTTGGTTGAGCTTTTTTATGCGATCCTTTGCCTGAAACAGACGGGGCAGACAGGCTATAAGCATGTCCAGATCATTCTTAATAGTGATGAGGAGATCGGGTCTCCGTCATCCGCTTCACTCATATCGGAAAAAGCGGCCAATAAGAAGTTTGCGCTAATTCTTGAACCGGCAAGGACGGACGGTTCGCTTGTCACGGCAAGAAGGGGCTGCGGTCAGTTTAAAGTGGATATTGCGGGGGTGGCCGCCCATTCAGGGATTGAACCGGAAAAGGGACGAAGTGCGATTGAAGAATTGGCCCATAAGATCATCGCCTTACATCGATTGAATGATCAGCAGAAAGGAATCAGCGTGAATGTCGGCAAAATTGAAGGGGGCTCCGCTGTCAATATGATTGCGTCCCATGCGGCTGCCTTCGTGGATGTACGGATTTCGGAAAAAAGGCAGGAAGCCATCATCCTCAAGCAACTGAAAAAAATATGTGCGGAAACCTATATTCCAGGAACGAAAACTACATTAAGCGGGAAAATGGACCGCTCTCCCATGGAAAAGAATGAGAAAACGAACTTGCTTTTAGAAACGATCCGCCAGGCTGGGAAGGAAATCGGCATCGAAATCACGGATACGGCCACAGGTGGAGGTTCGGATGCTTCCATCACTTCTGATTTGGGAATCGCGACAGTGGATGGACTCGGGCCCATTGGAGGGAATGCACATAGTGAAGAGGAGTATTTGGAAATTCCCAGCCTTACGGAAAGGACACTCCTATTGGCAACCGTCATTCAAAAATTATCAAAAATGACCTAGCACACTAATTCCGATTAGACTGCTCATATTTCGCTTGTCATTAATGATGTTTATGATATATTGTTAATTGGGAAGCTAAATAAGAACAGAATTTATTGGAGTTGAATATATATGCTGCATCAGTTTTCACGAAATGAATTGGCAATTGGCAAGGAAGGAATCGATATACTGAAAAATACGACCGTTGCAGTCCTGGGTGTTGGAGGCGTCGGTTCATTTTCAGCCGAAGCATTGGCACGTTCCGGGGTAGGCCGTATTATTCTTGTGGATAAAGACGATGTCGACATCACAAATGTAAACAGGCAGATTCATGCTCTATTATCAACAGTCGGTCAACCGAAAGCGGAATTGATGAAAAATCGCATTCAAGATATCAATCCCGACTGCGAAGTGATCGCTCTTAAAATGTTCTATACAGAAGAGACGTTTGAAGAATTCTTCAGTTATGGCTTGGACTATGTCATTGATGCATCGGATACGGTCATTTACAAGATCCATGTGATGAAGGAGTGCCTCAAACGGAATATCAAGGTGATTTCAAGCATGGGGGCCGCTAATAAGATGGACCCGACGCGTTTTCAAATTGCCGATATCTCCAAAACGCATACCGATCCGCTTGCCAAGGTCATTCGTACTAGATTGCGTAAAGAGGGCATAACAAAGGGAATTCCCGTTGTCTTTTCCGACGAGAGCCCTATTGTCATTCGGGAGGATGTGCGGAAAGAAGTCGGCAATGATGAGGCAAAAATCCGTAAAGCCCAAATGCCTCCGTCTTCGAATGCTTTCGTACCATCCGTTGCGGGCTTAATTGCAGCAAGTTGGGTGATCAATGATCTATTGAAAGACATTGAAGTTCGCCGTGTAAATGATTGATAAAAATCAACTGACTCTATAAAGGGGTCAGTTTTTTTGTGGCGAATAGTAGATATTCCTTTAAATAACTTTTTTATCCATATCATATAGACGGGGTCGAAAGAATGAGATACACTATATTTTCAGAATATTATTTTTATTCAGATATTCTATTTGTTTAAAAGAACATATTAAAACAAGGGGGTTTCAAATGAAGAAGAAAAAGCTAGCAGGAGTGTTTCTATCACTTTCTTTGGTTGCAGGGGCGCTGGCAGGTTGCAGCGGCGACTCGAAAACCAGCAGTTCAAGCGGGGGTTCATCAAAATCGGGTGACACCATTAAAATTGGGGCCAACCTTGAATTATCCGGAGGTACGGCATCATTCGGCCAATCGGCTGCCGATGGTTTGAAACTGGCCATTGATGAGATTAATAAAGAGGGCATCAATGGTAAAAAAATGGAAATCGTGAAGGTTGATAATAAATCAGATGCAGCAGAAGCTACAAGCGGTTCGATCAAGTTAGTCAGCCAGGACAAGGTTGTGGCTGTAGTCGGATCTGCGACAAGCACGAATACATTGGCACAGGTTCAAGTCGCACAGGATAATAAAGTTCCTCTACTCACACCAACTGCAACAAATCCCGACATTACCAACAAAGCTGGAAAATTAAATGATTATGTGTTCAGAACTTGCTTTATCGATCCATTCCAAGGTACGGTGGCAGCCAATTTCGCATCTGACGAAATTGGAGCAAAGACGGCTGCGATCTATGTGGATAGCGCAAGCGATTATTCTAAAGGATTGGCCGCAGCTTTTAAAGAAGCATTCACTGCCAAGGGCGGTAAAATCGTGGCGGAAGAAGCTTATGTAACGAAAGATACTGATTTCCGTTCTACATTGACACGTATCAAATCGGCAAAACCTGAGTTCGTTTTTCTTCCTGGTTATTATGAGGAGGTCGGATTGATCCTAAAACAGGCACGTGAAGACGGCATAGACCTTCCATTCATGGGCGGGGACGGCTGGGATTCCCCGAAGGTCGTTGAAATTGCCGGAGCGGAAGCTTTAAAAAATACTTATATCACGAATCACTATTCCCCAGAAGATGAAGATGCAAAAATCCAGGATTTCGTTGCAGCCTTCAAAAAGGAATACGATAAAACACCGGATGCCTTTGCTGCACTTGGCTATGACACTGGGTACTACCTGGCAGACGCCATCAAGAGATCTGGAGATGCTTCCCCTGAAAAAATCAGACAAGCGTTGGAAGATGTAAAAGATCTTCAATTAGTTTCCGGAACGCTGAACCTTGATGAAAATCATGATCCGATCAAATCGGCGACCATCCTGGAATATGTGGATGGCAAACAAACATTCAAGACAAAAATCAATCCATAATACCTTACGTGGATAGGGGGCAAGTCCCCCCTATTCTATATTCACTTAAAAAACACCTTAACGGGGAGAGTGCAATATGGAACTGATTCAGCAATTGGTAAATGGCATTTCACTCGGAAGCATTTATGCTTTGATCGCGCTTGGTTATACGATGGTGTATGGAATCGTCAAACTCATAAACTTCGCCCATGGAGACGTATTCATGGTCGGTTCATTTGTGGGCTTTTACGCCATTACCGTAATGGACTTATCCTTCATCCCGGCTTTATTGATTTCAATGGCCACATGTGCCATCTTTGGCGTTTTAATTGAACGCATTGCTTATAAACCCCTTCGTAATGCAACACGGATTGCGGCCTTGATAACGGCCATCGGTGTTTCCCTTCTGATAGAAAATGGGCTGATTTACATCCGGGGCGCCCAGCCGGAAGCCTATCCAAATAATGTCCTTCCGATGGATAAACTCGATATATTCGGAGTTTCCATCAGCAGTCAATCGATATTGATCTTATCCGTATCCATCATATTAATGATCATCCTGCAATTCGTTGTTCATAAAACCAAAATCGGCAAAGCGATGCGTGCCGTTTCTTTCGATTCCGAGGCGGCCAAGCTGATGGGAATCAATGTGAACAATACGATTTCCGCTACGTTCGCCATAGGTTCGGCCCTGGCAGGGGCGGCTGGTGTCATTTTTGGCATCTACTATATTAAAATCGAACCGTTGATGGGTGTCCTTCCTGGCCTCAAAGCATTTGTTGCAGCCGTCTTGGGTGGCATCGGCATCATTCCGGGAGCGATGGTCGGCGGTCTGCTGCTTGGAGTGATCGAGGCTTTGGTCAGTGCCGCCGGTTACTCATTATGGCGCGATGGTGTGGCTTTCGTCGTACTTATCTTGATTTTGATTTTCTTGCCGCAGGGACTATTCGGTAAAAATAAAAGAGAAAAAGTGTAGGGGAGACATGGCGATGACTACTTTAAAGAATTCAAAGGGTTTTTGGCTCTCGATCGTGCTCGCACTTATTTTTTTCGGAATCATGCAGTACACCATTTCAAACGGTATCCTCAATCCATTTTATATCAACACGCTCATGTTCATCGGCATCAATATCATGCTGGCTACGAGCCTTCATTTAATCATAGGAATAACCGGGCAGTTCTCGATCGGGCATGCAGGTTTTTTAGCGGTTGGGGCCTATGCTTCGGCAGTCATGACAATGAAGCTGGAACTTCCTTTCATCATAGCTGTATTGACTGGGGGCGTCATCGCCGCTGTTGCGGGTATGGTGATCGGGATACCCAGCTTGCGCCTGAAGGGGGATTACCTGGCGATAGCCACCCTTGGTTTTGGGGAAATTGTCCGGATCGTCCTTTTGAATATTGAATATGTAGGCGGTGCAAGCGGGATGCAGGTATCCCACCTGACTACTTGGCCATGGGTTTTTGCCTGTGTCATGATCACCGTCTTAGTCATCAGGAATTTCACCAATTCGACTCACGGGCGTGCATGCATATCCGTAAGGGAAGATGAAACGGCGGCTGATGCGATGGGAATCAATACGACCTATTATAAAGTGGCGGCCTTCGTCATCGGAGCTTTTTTTGCCGGAATTGCCGGATCGCTCTATGCCCATAATTTTTATATTATCCAGCCATCGAATTTCGGTTTCCTGAAATCCTTCGATATACTGATTTTCGTCGTACTTGGCGGTCTTGGAAGTCTTTCAGGTTCGGTTTTGGCCGCCATTTTACTGACGATCGTGACGACATTCCTTCAGGATTATCCGGAAACGAGGATGATCATCTACAGTCTTGTCCTGATCCTGATGATGATTTTCCGCCCGCAGGGGTTAATGGGAACAAAAGAAATCACATCATTGTTCACACATAAAAAAACGAAAGGGGGCCCAAAGGATGGAAGCCACAATACCGTTGCTTAAGGTAGATTCGGTGGGTATCCGCTTTGGCGGATTGAAAGCGGTGTCCGATGTGAATGTGGAATTATTTCCAGGGGAACTTGTAGGCCTGATCGGGCCGAATGGAGCTGGGAAAACGACCTTCTTCA
This sequence comes from Peribacillus sp. SRI_006, assembly GCF_057586375.1. Taxonomy (NCBI): domain Bacteria; kingdom Bacillati; phylum Bacillota; class Bacilli; order Caryophanales; family Bacillaceae; genus Peribacillus; species Peribacillus sp. SRI_006. The sequence continues at coordinate 195,752 of NZ_JBYCZT010000001.1, forward strand.
ATTTATTGACGGGTGTGTATGTCCCTACAGAAGGAACGATCGCCTTGAACGGGGAAAATCTAAATAAGCAGCAGCCTTATAAAATTACCCGAAAAGGGATCTCGAGGACCTTTCAAAACATTCGTCTCTTCAGTGAGTTATCCGTGATCGATAATGTGAAGGTTGCTTACCACTCGCTTGCCAAGCATGGAATTCCAAGCTCCATATTCCGGTTGCCCGGACATTTTTCAGGGGAAAAGGAAATGGATGAAAAGGCGCTCGAATTTTTGCGGATTTTCAACCTTGACCATTTTAAGGATGAAAAAGCGAAGAATCTTCCATACGGACAGCAAAGGCGGCTGGAAATAGCCCGTGCCCTTGCCGCCAATCCGAAACTTCTTTTACTGGATGAACCGGCAGCCGGGATGAACCCCCATGAAACGAAAGAATTAATGAACCTCATTGCTTTTATCCGGAAGGAGTTCAACCTTACCGTTTTGCTAATCGAACATGATATGTCACTGGTCATGGGTGTATGCGAACGGATTTATGTCCTTGATCATGGACAGCTCATCGCTCACGGAAAACCGGATGAAATCCGCAACGATCCAAAGGTTATCGAGGCATATCTAGGGGAGGAGGTTTCCTGATGCTGAAAATAGAGGACATCAATGTTTATTACGGCAATATCCAAGCGCTAAAAGGGGTTTCCATGGAGATAAATGAAGGGGAAATCGTGACTTTGATCGGGGCGAACGGAGCGGGAAAAAGCACGCTGCTCAAAACGATTTCCGGTCTGTTAAAACCAAAGCAAGGAAAAGTTCTGTTCGAAGGCGATTCGATTGGGGGAAAAGCGGCACAGGCCATCGTGAAACTGGGCATATCCCATGTGCCTGAAGGACGACGTGTCTTCGCCAACATGACGGTGGCCGAAAACCTGGAGCTTGGAGCTTATTTGCGAAAAGACAAGGATGGCATCCATAAGGATATGGAAAAGGTATACGAGCTATTTCCAAGGCTGCTGGAAAGAATCAAACAGCAGGCTGGCACGCTTTCAGGCGGCGAACAGCAGATGCTTGCAATGGGCCGGGCCTTAATGGCGAAACCGCGATTATTACTGCTCGATGAACCTTCGATGGGCCTTGCACCGCTTCTGGTGAAGCAAATATTCAACATCATCCAGGAAATCAGTGAGTCCGGCACAACGATCCTTTTGGTCGAGCAAAACGCCAACCTCGCCTTATCCATTGCAGATCGGGCGTATGTCGTTGAAACGGGCCGAATCGTCCTGTCGGGCAATGCCGAGGAACTAACATCAAGTGAAGAAATAAAAATGGCCTATTTAGGAGGCCACTAAAACCGCCGTTTGGCGGTTTTTTTTGTTTGTTGATCGGGTTATGCAAAATATGCAAAAAGATAAAAAAGCACAGGGTTTCATGCATGATTTTATACATCCAATATAGTATTATTCAATTTTGATATAGGAATTAAGACTAAAAAAACACGAAAAAACTGGGTTTAATTCCCTATCAATATCCTTGTATTTTGGTAAAAATGTAATTAATAGGATGAGGAAAATTAGAGAATGAATAAAATTTTTTGATCTGTAAACAAGGAATTTATAATATCAATATAATTTAATTATCCGTTTTTTCTGATTATATCGCCTATTGTCGCAATATTTAAAATATATAAAGATAAAAATGATAGAGCACTACCTGTGAAAAATATCCTAATTACCGAAATCTTCTCGCAATTATTGTATAGACGGAATGAAAATTATGCGGTAAACTATTTTTCGAAATATTAATTTAATTTGAAACATTTCATCTAATCAATTTTTTTCTGAAGGATCATGAATAAATATTCATGCATCAGAGCTTGATTACAAAATGGGGGGATTATTTATGAAAAAGAAAAAATTAGCAAGTGCATTCCTTTCTCTATCACTTGCTGCAGGAGTGCTAGCGGGTTGTTCCGGCTCTGGTTCATCTGAAAAATCAAGCGGGGATGGAGATACGATCAAAATCGGTGTCAACCTTGAATTATCAGGCGGTGTAGCTTCATATGGACAATCGATTGCAGAAGGTCTGGAGCTTGCAACTGCAGAAATCAATAAAGAAGGCATTGACGGTAAAAAAATCAAACTAATTAAAGTCGATAATAAATCTGAAGCGTCCGAAGCGACAAGCGGGGCGATCAAGCTGACATCGCAAGATCAGGTTGCAGCGATCGTGGGCGCAGCAACAAGCACGAACTCGATTGCACAAGTACAGATTGCCCAAGATAATAAAGTGCCGGTCATTTCACCTTCTGGTACAAGCCCTGAAATCACTTTCAGCAAGGATAAATTGAACGATTTCGTTTTCAGGACAAGCTTCATCGATCCGTTCCAAGGGACGGTAGCTGCAAACTTTGCCGCTAAAGAAATCAAAGCGAAAAGTGCAGCCATCTATATTGACAGCTCAAGTGATTATTCAAAAGGGTTAGCCGCAGCCTTTAAAGAACAATTCGAAAAAAATGGCGGAAAGATCGTGGCTGAGGAAGCTTACATTGCGAAGGATACTGATTTCCGTTCCACATTGACTCGTTTGAAATCGGCAAAACCTGATTTCATTTTCCTTCCTGGTTACTATGAGGAAGCTGGTCTGATCGTGAAGCAGGCACGCGAAACTGGACTTGACGTACCATTCATGGGCGGCGACGGCTGGGATTCTCCTAAGCTAGTTGAAATTGCCGGTGCAAAAGCTCTAAATAACACGTTCATCACGAACCATTATTCTTCAGGTGACCCTGATAAGAAAATTCAGAATTTTGTGTCAGCATTTAAAGCGAAGTACAAAGATAAATCCCCGGATGCATTTAATGCTCTAGGATATGACACAGGATACTTCCTTGCAGACGCGATTAAACGTGCTGGTTCAGCGGATTCGGAAAAAATCAAAGAAGCGCTGGAAAAAACGGCTGACCTTGAGCTTGTTACGGGTACATTCACATTGGATGAAAAACATAATCCAATCAAATCTGCCACCATCCTTGAATTTAAAGAAGGAAAACAAGTATTCAACACAAAAATCAATCCTTAATTTCGGAGAACAACTCCAACCCTTTCGCCGGCCCTTCCTTAATAAGAAGGTGCTGGCGAATTCTCATTTTTCAAGCATGCCAGGGTGCTGAACATCCCCTTAGCGGAATGAAAAGAGTCTGGACTAATCACTCATAAAATTAGATTTTCAAGGAGAGTCGAACATGGAATTGATACAACAGTTAATTAACGGGGTTTCATTAGGAAGTATTTATGCCCTTATCGCTCTCGGATATACGATGGTTTACGGGATTGTTAAATTGATAAACTTCGCACATGGCGATGTATTCATGGTCGGCTCATTCGTTGGGTTTTACTCAATAACGGTCCTGGATCTGTCATTCGTGCCCGCCCTATTAATCTCGATGACGGTCTGTGCTCTGTTTGGAGTATTGATCGAACGTATCGCGTACAAGCCATTGCGTAACGCAACACGTATCGCGGCACTTATCACTGCCATCGGTGTTTCCCTTTTGATCGAATACGGATTCATCTACGTCCGCGGTGCACAGCCGGAAGCTTATCCGAATGATGTATTGCCGACAGACAAGTTCAATATTTTTGGAGTTTCCATCAATAGTCAATCGATTTTGATTTTTGGAGTGGCTGTAGTCTTGATGATCATCCTTCAAATCATCGTTCATAAATCGAAAATTGGAAAAGCGATGCGTGCCGTTTCCTACGATGCGGATGCAGCTAAGCTGATGGGTATAAATGTCGATAACACGATTTCTGCCACCTTTGCAATCGGTTCCGCATTGGCTGGGGCAGCGGGCGTCATTTTCGGTATTTACTATATTAAGATCGAGCCGCTCATGGGTGTGCTTCCGGGATTGAAGGCATTCGTTGCCGCCGTACTTGGAGGGATCGGGATTATACCGGGCGCGATGGTCGGAGGCCTATTGCTAGGTGTCATCGAAGCTTTGGTCAGTGCCGCCGGTTACTCATTATGGCGTGATGCTGTAGCCTTCGTCGTACTGATTCTTATCTTGATTTTCATGCCACAAGGCTTATTCGGTAAAAACAAAAAAGAAAAAGTATAGGGGAGACAAAGCAATGACTACAATTAAGCGAGCAAAAGGTTTTTGGCTCTCGATTTCACTATCATTGATCTTTTTCGCCGTAGTTCAAGTGTTAATCGGCGGCGGATCGCTAAATCCTTTTTATCAAAATACGCTCATGTTCATCGGGATCAATATCATTCTGGCAGCGAGCCTGCACTTGATCATCGGGATAACCGGGCAGTTCTCCATCGGGCATGCCGGATTCCTGGCAGTTGGTGCCTATGCTTCAGCCGTCATGACGATGAAGCTTGAAATGCCATTTTATGCGGCATTGATAGTCGGCGGTTTGGCGTCAGCGCTGGCAGGATTGATCATCGGAATTCCAAGCTTACGCTTAAAAGGTGACTATCTGGCGATTGCGACCCTGGGTTTTGGGGAAATCGTCCGGATCATGCTTTTGAATATCGATTATGTCGGCGGGGCGAGCGGCATGCAGGTTTCCCATTTGACCACTTGGCCGTGGGTATTCGCTTCCGTCATCGTAACGATCATCGTCATCCGAAACTTTACTAGCTCGACTCACGGAAGAGCCTGCATATCGATCCGCGAGGACGAAACGGCTGCCGATTCAATGGGAATCAACACGACCTATTACAAAGTTGTCGCCTTTGCCATCGGTGCTTTTTTTGCCGGTATCGCTGGGGGGCTTTACGCTCATAACTTCTATATCATCCAGCCATCGAACTTTGGATTCCTGAAATCATTTGATATTTTGATCCTTGTCGTACTTGGCGGTCTTGGAAGTCTTTCCGGTGCCGTATTGGCAGCGATATTACTGACGGTAGTAACGACTTTCCTGCAGGATTATCCGGAAACACGAATGATCATCTACAGTCTTGTGCTTATCGTGATGATGCTCTATCGCCCGCAAGGTTTAATGGGTACCAAAGAAATAACATCCATGTTCAAACGTAAAGGAGGAAGCAGCCATGAAAAAAATAAAAACACCGCTGCTTAAAGTCGATTCGGTCGGCATCCAGTTCGGAGGGCTTAAAGCCGTTTCTGATGTTAACGTCGAATTATATCCAGGAGAACTAATTGGCTTGATCGGGCCGAACGGCGCTGGAAAAACCACTTTCTTTAACTTGCTGACAGGAGTTTACGTCCCGACGGAGGGCACCATTTCTTTGGAAGGTGAGAACTTAAGAAAACTGCCTCCATATAAAATCACGCAAAAAGGGATCAGCCGGACATTCCAGAACATTCGCTTATTCAGCGAACTATCGGTGATCGACAATGTAAAAGTGGCCTATCATTCGCTTTCGAAGCATGGCATCTTAAGTTCGATCTTCCGCATGCCGATCCATTTTAAAGGCGAAAAGGAAATGGATGAAAAAGCGATTGAGTTCCTGAAGATCTTCAACCTTGATCAATATAAGGATGAAAAGGCAAAGAACCTGCCATATGGTAAACAAAGACGTTTGGAGATTGCCCGTGCCCTTGCCGCCAACCCGAAACTGCTTTTGCTCGATGAACCGGCAGCGGGGATGAACCCCCAGGAAACGCACGAACTCATGAACCTGATTGCCCTCATCCGTGAGAAATTCGATTTGACAGTATTATTGATAGAACATGATATGCCGCTCGTCATGGGTGTTTGCGAACGCATATATGTACTCGATCACGGACAACTGATCGCTCAAGGAAAGCCAGAAGAAATCCGTAACAATCCAAAAGTCATCGAGGCCTATCTGGGCGAGGAGGTTTCATAATGTTAAAAATCGAGGACATCAACGTCTATTACGGAAACATTCAAGCCTTGAAAGGAATCTCGCTTTCTATTAACGAAGGCGAAATCGTAACCCTGATCGGGGCGAACGGAGCCGGGAAAAGCACGTTGCTGAAGAGCATTTCCGGCCTATTAAAACCAAAACAAGGGAAGATCATATACGAAGGGGATTCCATCGGCGGAAAGGCAGCACAATCCATCGTGAAAATGGGCATTTCCCATGTCCCTGAAGGCCGGCGGGTCTTTGCTAACATGACCGTCGAAGAAAATCTTCAGCTTGGTGCTTATCTGCGCAAGGATAAGGCAGGCATCAAGCAGGACATGGAGAAAGTCTATGAATTATTCCCGCGTTTGCTAGAGCGTCTGAAACAGCAATCCGGAACCCTTTCCGGCGGGGAACAGCAAATGCTCGCAATGGGCAGGGCACTCATGGCCAAGCCCCGACTTCTGTTACTGGACGAGCCATCTATGGGACTTGCTCCATTATTGGTGAAGCAAATCTTTCATATCATCGAAGAAATCAATAAAACAGGTACGACGATTCTGCTGGTCGAACAAAATGCCAACTTAGCACTATCCATCGCGGACAGAGCCTATGTTGTCGAAACCGGCCGAATCGTCCTATCAGGCAAATCAGAGGAACTGACCGCAAGCGAAGAAATCAAGAATGCCTATTTAGGCGGACATTAAGCCTGTTACAGACTGCAGACGAACTCGAGGAAAAAGCGAGTTTGGCTGCAGTTTTTTTATTTTAAAAAGGTTCCAGTTGATTTCAGAAATCCACTCCCTTTCCGCCGACTGTCTGCCAAGCCTCCTCGCCTAGCGGCTGCGGTGTCTCGGCTAGCCAGTAATTCGGCAGGAGTGTCGCAAATTTCTTCCATCCAATAAGGATTACAGTAATAAACAATAAGTGAATTTGGTCTTATATTAAAATCATGGTTTAGGATTAGACCAATTGGAACTCTCTTTATTAGACAAAAGTGCTTCTATCTGAATTTTTCAAACGAAGTTGATTGGAGCGGGTGTTCGAGACTCCTGCGGGAAATGCGAGTCCAGGGGAGACCCCGCAGGCGCGAAGCGTCGAGGAGGCTCACGGACCGCCCGCGGAAAGCGAGTGCCTGGAGTGGAAATCAAAGTGCAAATTTTAAAGTAATTAATTATTATCAAGTTTGTCTACAGTCAACCCCTTTGTTTTAAAAACTAGTTAGAACCCCATTTTGTCGACAAACTGAGACCGCTTTATAGCAGTTTTTTTTGTTGTGCAATTAAGTTAATTCAACTAGATAAAAAGGTTAGTAAAACCTTATCGGACGGTATACAATCTAGTTAGGAATAATAGTAGAATTGGTTCATGATATAACCTCATCGATAGCTATTCTTAATCATATTTTTTGGAGTGATTGTATGCACAAGCTTATTCAGGCCATATTGCCGGTATTATTACTGTTTATGATTCTGCCAATCTACCAGCGAGACTCTGCATCTGCGGAAGAGACGCCTCAATCTGATGGTGTCATCGTCAAGTACAAAGAGACGAGCGATGAGCCAATCAACGAGTTGATAGAAAAGGTGGAGGTTCCTAAAGGGGAATCAACCGATAAACTGATCGAGGAACTTGAAGAACAGAAGGATGTGGAATATGCAGAACCAAACTATCTGTTCAAGAAGATGGAAAGCCCGAACGATCCAGCGTACATAGACCAGTGGCACCATAAAAAGCTTGGTACGGGTGCAGCGTGGACAAAATCAATGGGATCAAAGGAACTAATCGTTGCGATCATTGACGACGGCATCGATCGCAACCACGAAGATTTAAAAGGGAGGATCGTCAATGCCTATGATACGATACGCAATCGGAAGCATATCGTCCCAAAAGGGGAGCATGGAACGCATATCGCTGGCATCATTGCCGGTTCTGCAAACAACGGCATAGGCGGAGCGGGTGTTGCCCCGAACGTTAAACTAATGCCGATCAACGTCTTTGATGGAGAGTATGCCGATACGGCCGATATCATTGACGCGATACATTATGCCGTTCAGCAAAAGGCAAACATCATCAATATGAGTTTAGGCGACACAAGTTATTCGGAGTCCTTGAACAAGGCCGTCCAGGAAGCCTATAAAAAAGGCGTACTGATCGTCGCGGCTGCCGGGAATGAAGGGGATATGGGGAAAAATGTCCAGCGTGTGTACCCAGCTGCATTCAGCCACGTCATTTCCGTTGCTGCCACTAACTCAAGTGACAAACGTCCCAGTTATTCCAACTACCATTCAACAGTCGATATTGCGGCCCCTGGAGATGACATCCTTTCAACCTTGCCAAATGGTAAATACGGCTGGATGAGCGGAACATCGATGGCGACGCCAATGGTGGCGGGTGTAGCGGCATTGATTTGGTCCCATGAGCCCAAGCTCAACAAAACGGAGGTTGAATACCGCCTCTATGATTCAGCCGTGGACCTAGGTACAAAAGGGAAAGACATATACTATGGAAACGGTCGGGTCAATGCTAAAAAAGCACTGGAAATGAAGACGCTGACCAAACCGTCCGTGATTGCGATATCCGATAAGGACACCAAAATCAACGGGAAAATCCCGGCTGATTTCAAAACGGGCACCGTCTCCATTTATACCGATAAAAAACAACTCGCCACAGTGAAAATCAACGGCGAAAAAACATTTACAGCGACCATCGCAAAACAAACAGCCGGCACGACCATCTTTACTAGGCTCATCGATAAATCGGGAAATAAAAGTATACCCGTTTCATTTAAAGTGGCAGATAAAACGGCTCCTGCAAGACCGTCCGTAAATACGGTAGGTGACAATACCGTAAAAGTAACCGGCAAAGCGGAAGCTAGCTCTTCCGTCACCGTCAAAACCGGCAGAACGGTTCTAGGCAAAGCAAATTCCAACAGCGCAGGGAATTTCACCGTAACGATGTCAAAAAAACAAAAAGCCGGAAAAGTCCTATCCGTTACAGCAACCGATAAAGCGGGAAATATAAGTTCGATCAAAACCGTGACCGTTGCAGACAAAACGGCACCAAGTAAACCGACGGTCAACACAGTCACGACAAAAACGACAATAGTAACCGGAAAGGCAGAAGCTAACTCCACAGTGTACATCAGAGCATCAAAAAAAGTGATCGGCTCTGCAACAGCAACGACCAAAGGTACATTCTCGGTTAGAATCCCCAAGCAAAAAGCCGGGAAGAACCTATATATTCATGCCAAAGACAAAGCGAAAAACGTAAGCGAATCAAGAAAAGTAACAGTTAAAAAGTGATGGAAAAACAGGAGCAGCCCCCAATCATCTGATTGGGGGCTGCACTTTTATCAATCTCTAATTCCATACATCAATTCCGTGCTTCGGCTGTAAAGTTCAATAATATTGCCGAAAGGATCTTCACAATAGATTAAATAATAGGGCTTGTTCTCCCAGGTATTCCATAGATCGCTTCGCCTTTTACCGCCAGAAGCAGCAATATCATCAGCCAGCTTTTCAATATCATCCGCTATCAAGCAAATATGAAAAAAGCCCTCATAACCGCGACTCTTACCTTTTGGCATCTTTGGCTCCACAAACTCAAAAAGCTCAATCCCTACTGAATTATCTGCCATTAAATGAGCATTACGCATCTTTTTAATATGACCACCAAGAAGATCATTCGTCATATTATGTTCATTCTCCTCACTCGCATCAAACGAATAGGGACCCGCCAATAACCTGAATCCTAATACCTGCTCATACCACTTAATCGCCGCATCCAAATCAGGTACAGCCAATCCAACATGAGTAATAGTTGTCATATGTATCCCTCCTGGTAATTAAAATACCCTTTGGAGGGGAGGGGCAAACGATACCGTTTTGGGACAAAAAAGAAGCAATAACAAAAGGTATAAACAAAATAAGCAGTCGAGGAAAATGAATGTAATGAAGGTGACGTTGCAGCTTCGCAGAAATTCAATAAATCATATCTTATTGAAAGTGCTATCTTCTTTAAAAAGAAAAATACAAATAAGGTGCTGCCATTACGTAGCACCTCTGCTTTTTAAAAATTTCTATTAGCCATACAAATTCCAAACCATTCATTCTTTCTTTGAGTGTAACCAGTCTAAAAAGTCATCCCTAAAAACCCTTTTGGACCTTTTTAAACGAATCAAAGGAAAATCGGGATTACCCATGTATTCATCAGCTGTTCGTTCACTAACATTTAAATAAGCTGCCAAATGCTCTACAGTTAATAATTCTGGCAGTTGTGAAGTCTCATCCGTTTCGTTCGTTATTATTTCTTCCCTTCTTTCATGATTTGCGTAAGTTATATGCCCTTCTCCCATGCAAACTGCTACTTTCTTAGAACACTTGGGACACGTCAGTGTATCAATTCTATCTTCCATTACAGAAAAACGAGATACTACGCCAAATAGTGTTAAACAACTTTCACATAAATAAGTATATACACCTTCCACTTTCAAATGTATCACTCCTTAGACTTATCATTTGTTAAACTAACAAATTTTATAAGGAGCTAATTTGATATGTGGTAAGCCTAAGCGCTTTTTACTAATCACGTTTCTATTATTGTGCTACCCCGAATAAGCCCTTCTCAAAATTGAGAGGGGCTTATTATTGTTTGTAGCAATTCTATTCTGTGAAATATAATATGTCTGATATGGGTCTTTCTTCGCCATCTGAAGGGTGATTTAAAATGTTATCCAAGTAATATAAGGTAGTACTGCCGCCTCCATCAAGATTGTAAGCCCATTTTACTCCCTTTGATTGAAATACCTTTACAAGCTCTGCAAACGTCATGCCACTAGATTCAGACGAACGACCATCTACCGTTATAATGATATATTCATATGGTTTCCTTTGACCTATCGCCGTTCTAGGAGCACGGACTGTTGTAAACCAATCTTGGTTCTTAAAAGAAGGAACCTTTCCATTGATCAGTAACTCCGGCCCAAAATCAAATGTATGTAATACGCCTTGTTTAAGCATGTCATCTGTCGTTCTTCTTCCATCACCAATAAAGAGTGTGCCATTTTTTCTGACTTCCAGTGGTGCAAAACCCGATCTATATACTTTTCCATTTCTAATGACAGTGCTTCTGGATTTATACTGAATACCTCCTCCATTAACTGCAAACACAGCTTTGTTATTTTTTGCTATTTCTGATGTTTCCTCTGTTTTACTACTAAAGCTACCGCCTGCAAATTCAGATTTTACTTGTGATGCCTTATTTACTTTTATGGTTGAGACCCAATATTTCAGTTTCGGTTTAATTACAGGTTGGATTTGTATATGTAAAGTATCTGAATGATAATCGTAAAGTCCATTAGAATTTTCGTTAGAATCAGTGGCCACATCAGAGTTTGAATGTGTGACTTTTTTTTCAGAATCAGGCTTAATTTCCTCGTCTGTTGCTTTACATCCATATAATAAAAAAGAAAAAAATAATAATATAGTAATCTTCCTCATAGTTGCGATAATCCCCTCACTGCTTGTTTCTTTAGTTAGCCATCAATTTTATCATATTTATGGCTTCAATAGGGAAAAGTTACGCAAAGGCTATTAGGATGTACCAACAAAAGAAAAATTATAATTACATTGAAGTGTTTAACTATTTATACTATCATAGGTATATTGTCTTTTTTTCAAAATATAGGGTGTGACAAAGGTACCGGCAAAATATGCCGTAGGATTATAAGTTCCGGAAAACATGGAGGGAAAGAATTGAAACAAGAAACAGTTTTTGGTCGTCTTGAAAATGGAAATCCTATTTTATCGGATGGATATTGCCTTTTCAATGGCACAAAGAGTATTAGTAAAAAAAGAAAAAATAATATGAAGTATTTCGTATATAGTCAAGAAACGAACAATACGATTACTCTCTCAGAATTTGAACCAATGACAATCTTACAAACGATCACTTCAACGAAAGGACAAGTTAATAAAGAGGGGAAATTAGAGAATGAAAGAATCATTTTCTTCGTAGATACAAACTGCAAACTATCCTTCGTGAAAACACATCAAAAAAATCTGCAGATAGACAAAACACTGGATAAGATAGAGAAAAGCCCGTTTTTCAAAAGTTTAGTATTCCTTTTATTCTTTCACTTCCTTTTTGTTGGGGTCATGCGTTTCAGAAATTATTCGTTCAAAGATGCATACTTATCGTTCGGCTACGATAAAAGTATAAATTTTAAAGTCCATTTTCTCTTTCCAGTCAAAATAAGAGAGAAATTTGCAATGAAGACAGGGAAGCTATCGATTCTCATTCATACTTACTGGTCTTTCGTGCCAATGAAGGAAATTTATCAACATTATGTAAAAACTAGCGAGATTAATACACCTATTTTTATCAAGCTCAGTCACGCTGATCATAATTATTGGTACAATTTTAAATCAGACTCTAATCACAAATACGATAAAAATCATTACCTGTACAACACCGGTTCCTATCGTTTGGGGCAGATGAACAGTGAACTTTTTATTCGAAAGTCAATAACAGGTCAATACGTTATTGTATTGACAAGTATAATGGCCAAAAGCATTCTTATTAAAGAAAGATTTGCTTATCTGATCAGCCTATTTTCACCAAACAAAAAAAAATACGATATCTATTTTGAAAAGTTCAGTGCAGGGGCTTCGGAATCGGCCTTTGAACTGTTTAAATATGCATTCAAGATGGGGGATTCATGCGTTTATATCTTAGAAAAAGACCACCCCGAATTCCAAAATCTTAAGCAACAATACGGAAAAGCCCTAGTTGGGAAAAATAGTTTTCTTGCTTTCTATCACATCTTTTTAGCCAGAAGTTTTCAATCTTCCGATCTTGTGGGCCATATACAACGCCGATTGTACGATAATGATTACTTAATTAAGAAAAAGGTACTTTCAACTGATAAAAAAATAATGTTGCAGCATGGACCATGTATGGCGACCAATATTTTCGAACGTGGTTACTTTAACCGTAAAGTGCCGATTGCACCAGATTACATGCTCGTAAATTCCAATTTCGAGAAAAACTTGTTCCTTAAAAATACAGGTTATACAGATAAAGAACTGATGGTAACAGGGCTGCCTAATATTGATTTATATGTCAAGGAACAACAAAATGAAAAAAAACAAATTACATTCATGCTTACATGGCGACCATGGGATCTCACAGGAAGCATTGAAGTTGGAAGCTATTTGGACCGGTATTTCTCATTCTTGGAATTGATTCGCAAAGAGAAGTTCTACAAAGATAAAAAAATTAATGTCATTCTCCATCCTAAATCAAGAATCATACTTCAAGAACAGTTCCCGGATATATATGATAAATACGAAGAATCGTTTTATGTAGGGGACATAAAGGATGCGCTATTAAACAGTAAAGTAGTCATATCCGATTATTCTTCTATTACTTTCTATGCGTTTGCAGGTGGAAGTAATATAATCTTCTATTGGGAAGACAAGGCTTTGGCAGAAGTGGAATATGGCGCGCCAAACATTCTTCAGAAAGAAATTGCTTTTGGCGGCATAGTAGAGAGATTCAAAGATTTGCACTCTGAAATTGTTTACAATTACAATAACCCACAAACTCCTTTCTATACTGCAAAGTTTTCAAAACTAATGGAGTGCACAAGTGGTCACAATACTAAAAATACCTATGACTACATTCAAAACGTAATTTCCGAAAATGAACATAACCCTTTAGAGGAAGAGAGTGCATTTTCTATTTCTGAAAAGCAATCTTCTGCTTCTTGATTGTTCTGAATGGAACGTCAATCGGGGACAAAAAGGTTATATTTGCAGAAGGCCACCATATGGTGGTCTTTTGAATATGCGATCATTTACATCAACATTCAAATTAGAGAAAAATACCTTTGTGAGGGACAACCGATACCGTTTTGGGACAAAAAAAGAAGCAATAGCCAATATTGCTTCTTTGATTACATATATCGACTTCATGAAATTCTTTAAATTTCACCCTCTTCAAGCCTCCTATTATACTCAACTTTACTGATTAATCCCTTTGCATTACAGGTAAGGCAATCTGTATAAATATCGTAGGCGCCTGTACCTGCACAAACATGGCATTTAACATGAGTTTCCGGTATATCCTTATGCATGAATGAAAAAGCTTTTCCAATATACTGCAGAATAATCATTCCCAAAACTCCTTTTTTTTCTATCATACAACGAAAAAGAGAGAAGGAAACAGGGAATACAATAACATTACTTAAAACAAATAAAACCATAACATACTTTACATAGGGTTAAAAAATGTGCTGATGCAAATGCGATAAACTGTTCTGCAAAATCACTTCTGTTTTCTTAAAAAAAGAACATCCATAAAGATGTCCTTTAATGTGTAATTACTTCATTTTTCTAAAAATCCATAGGTAAGCCAATATTGAAATCCCCACAGAAACTGCTGCCATTATGTAAATGCTTATATACCCGAAAAGATAGCCGATTTGTCCGAAGAGGATGGCCCCGAAACCGATTCCAAGATCAAAGAAGGAATAGAACGTGGCATTGGCCATGCCTTTTCGATTTCGGGCAGCGTGTTCAAGAGACCACGCTTGAAGAGCCGGTTGGACAGCACCGAATCCAATGCCATAAAAAATAGCTGCCAAATACAGAATCATGTTACTTGGCATCCAGGCTAGCAATAGCATCGCCACTACGATAAAAAGAGTAGACGGAATGAAGACAGCTTGATGTCCTTTTTGATCATAGATTTTTCCAGCAAACATACGTGTGAAAATAAGAGCTAAAGCGTAAAGAAAAAAGTATCCTTAAATACCTGTCAGACCTTTTTCGATTGTATAAAGCGGTAAGAAGGTAGCAGTCCCGCCAAAAGTTACCGTAATGAAAAAAACAAGAACGGACGGAGCAACAGCGCTTTTTTCATAAATGTCAAACCTATTAGTTTTTACTGGGGCAGATGCATGATCTACTTTTTCATAAGTAATTGTTGAAGCCATGATCCAAGCTGCCAGGCTTAATACACCGCAAATAAAAACAAATGTTGAAAAGTTAAAACATCCGCTAAGAAAAGCCCGAATGAAGGACCAAAGGCCATCGCCAAATTACCCGATAAAGTGAAGTATCCCATTCCCTCACCCCGACGCCTTGCTGGGATAAGATCGGAGGCAATCGTACCTGATGCGGTGGTCGTATATCCCCAGCCAATTCCTTGTACAATCCTTATGGCGCATAGAAGGAAAATACTCATCATAAATCCAAACGAACCAATCGCTACAGCCAAAAGGGCTAGACCGAACAAGAAAACAAAGCGTCTCCCTTTTGTTTCCAAGGCCTGTCCAGCGAAAGGGCGGACAATCAGGGCAGAGAATAAAAACATGCCAGCAACTAACCCAATATACCGTTCATTTCCGCCAAGCTCTTTTACAAAAAGCGGAAGGGTCGGGGAAGTCATCTGAAAGGATAAAAAAACAAAAAAGTTAGCCAAGAAAATCATAATAAAATCACGCGACCAGATTTTATTAACAACCGGAAGTTCTTCTTTTAACAAAGGTACACCCATAATAGTTATTCTCCTCAATTGATAGTAATTATCATTATCATTTTACTAAAGTTATGGAGAACAATCTATAAAAATTAAGAGATCATCTTAAATCTAAGTAATATTGACTACAACAAAATAAAAAGAGCCCTAAGGCTCTAAAATAAACTATTTAAGATCAATTTTATCCATCCAATAAAAGAAATCCATAACGGTATGCTCAAAGATGTACCAAACAAAAGTCCTTTAAAGAAATTCCCTTCATTTTCACCTATCATATTGAACACACCTCTCGGCTTGGTTTTCTTGTGATAATTATAAATGAAAGCGCTTTCTTTGTATATGAGGCATTTGAAGCAATTACTTTACAATATAATCCTTAAGAGAAAGCAGAAAAGTTGAATCAGTCGGCTTTCTCATGAAATTAAAACAATCTTATATATCTTACCAGGATTTTGATATGATGCTGGCTTTTCTAGCTGTCAGTCGTAGAAAAAGGCGAAGACCTTTTTATCCCTATAGGGGAAAACTAACCAGATTCAAATATTTATAAATTGAAATTGATTTTCGAATTCAACATGGAGAACACTTAATACTCGAACATAAAGTAGAAAAAAATTATGGAAAGTCCACTCCCTATTAAACCTTATATAGAGAATACCTTGGTGTTAGAATTATATTAATTGATTTCGAAAGGAAAAACTCAGGTTGGGGATACCTACAATAATCGATTAGAAGCAGGGTATTCTTTAGAAGGCGGAGCAACATTTAATATAGGTGAGTTTCCTTTCGCGAATGAATTGTTATAGAGAATCGGAACTGTAGAATGAAACTGTATAGCCAACCCTAAGCAATAAGGCTATAATTTAATTAATACAGTTAAAGGCATTTATCATTTTACGAAGTCAAAATTATATGATTTAACGGGTTCACCTGGGTTGAAAGGAGGAAATATGTGAATCGAAGAAAATTCTTATTAAGCTTTTCACTTTGGATATTATATTTCATTTTTGGCTATAGAATTGGCAATTCCGATATAAAAACTGGAGTTTTAAGTGGAGAGTTGTCCGAAACTGAGAAAAATCTTAATAACAATTGGGTTGATGCAAAAAAAGATTTTGGTGCTATAGGTGATGGATTAACGGACGATTCAATAGCTATACAAAATGCACTGAACTCCTTAACATCTGGTGGAACACTTTTTATTCCTGATGGAACGTATATTATTTCTGCTAAATTAGTTGCACCACCTAACACTACGGTAAGAGGAGCAGGAATTAATCGTACTTTTATTCATTGGGCTACAAATAATTCTACTTTAAACTGGATGTTGGAGTTTTCGCAAAACAATTCAATCCAATGGAGTGCCGTAACGGACTTAACATTGAATCATAAAAGAGAAGAAAGGGGATTACAAGATAGTCAAGCATATGGAGGTATTCACGCTTGTAGTCGCTTAACCATTGAAAGAGTGCGTATTCATAATACATCCGGCCCCGGCATTACTCAAGGTGCTATAGAAGATATTAAAATACATGATTGTGAGATATATGATACAGGACATCATGGCATTTATTTCAGTTCTAGTGGCGGTACATTTATCAAAAATTTGGATATAAGAAATAATTATATTGGATCGCCAGGGACAATAGCAGCAGGAAGACTATTGGGAGCACATTTAATCAAGTTTAGATTTGATACAAGTACACACGTTTTAGAAAATATAAGCATTAAAGACAATAAAATGGAATGTGGCGTTAATGGTGAAGGAATAATTATTTCAACAACAGAAATCACTGATAATACCGATTGTTTAGTATCTCATCTAACTATTGCTAATAACATGATTAACTATAAAAAAGAAGTAACTACAATGACTTCGGGAGTATATATTGGAGATAACAGCAAAGGTAAAAATGTTTGCGTCACAAATAATCTAATATATGGATCAGGTATAGTTGATTCTTATGGAGTCAGAACACTCTTTTCAAACTTTAATTTAACAGATAACGTTATCATTAGGCAAAATAAAATTGATAACTGTGAAACAGGTGTTTATGCTTCGAAAGCGTGGGTGTCTGAAAACCATATCATGTTTTCTAAGTACGGATTGACAGGTAATACAGGCAAGGCATTTAATAACTTTTTCGAATCTGTAACTGATGGAGCTATAGCCATTCGCCAAGCTATCAATTTCGATGTAGTAGAAAACACTATTAATATGTCGGGAGTTTCCACAATTGGGATTGAAATGGGGAATAGTGCAAATCTAATTATCTCGAGAAATAAAATAACAGGGGCAGTTGAAGGGATTAAACGCTCAAGTAAATCTCTAGTGGGTTGTATTTTCAGCGGGAATATCTTCATTCTATGTATTTCTAACTATGTTAGTTTCACAGATAGTACTTCAAGAATAAGAAATAACATTTTTATACCGTAAAAGACCGTCAAGGCACTAATACTATTAGACCTGTGGCAACTTATATAGGAATAGGTATTTTGACACTACTTTAAACAAACCGGTAGGTGGAACAGTACCACTTGAAAATAAGCTACAAGAACTACTGTTTAACCTTGTAGTAGGAACAAATTGTGCGGTAGTGGAAAATAAAATATAAAAAATCAAGGCATCCTTCGGGGTGTTTATTTTATTGGAGGAAAACACTTATAACAACAACTATTAATGTGAATATTAAAGGCGAAAATGGCGATCCAACTACCAAACAACCTGAAATAGAATCTTTGAATGGGTTCCATTTTTCGAAGGAGTTATGAAAGTAGTAAACAGACTCATTAAAGAACTTCATGAAGATGAATCTTTAAAAGGATTATTTGCTTCAACATTTGTTGATGCAGATGTTCGTTATATGGATCTTGCTCAAGTCAATTTTGAATTACAAACGGTGTGAATTCATTTGAACCTTTAATGCTGAAATTGCCAAACAAGGCATTTGAATTACTATCTGTTTTAAGTAATGTAGAGCTGCATGTACTTAAATCTCAAAAGTTTGAAGACATGCTTAAATATTTACGATGTGGTCCTAGAGGAAAATGATATCGATCGTTTAATCAGCCACATAAAAAAGTCTTTCGTGTTAACCCAAGGGATAATGAAGTTCTTGAACCTGGTCAAAAAGGCAACGGGCATACCAGCAACAAAGAGGTGTAACATTAATTGAAACACTGTTATTCGCTCTTTCTACTAGTTTGTGAGGTCGTACAGAGGTTTTGAAAGCTCCAGTTATAGAAAGCCTTGGGAATTTGTTGATGTTGAGTTAAGAGAACGAGGCTAAAGCCAAAGCTCAAAAAGGAGACAAGGACCGGTGGATCTCTTTCTTAGCAGCTGTTAACTCTCATCGGAAGCAGATTCAATGGCTAGAACTAATTTTATAAAACTCATTGAATCTAAAATTAAATTTAATCCCGGAGACAATCCGGTTCCTAAATATGAATTAGATATTGATCTTCTTAATAAACTGAAAGAACAACAGGGGAAAGTGGGTTATGAATGGCTGACATGATTGCAAGAGGTATATGTTTGGTTTAAATATGTTATGAGTAAGTAAATTCCAATTAGATGAAAAGTGATAAATAAAAACTTAATCCTTATTCTCTGAGTAAAAAAACTCAAAATATGAAATATTTACACAAAATGATATATTTATCATATTAAAATTTTTTGAGTTTAAAGGGGGATAATGATTTTGTTAGAGGATAGTTTAAGATCAGCAACCCCCATTGGTGGGGGTTTGAAAATAGAAATAAATTCTCTGGTTCATTGCTCATAAATGAATGTTAATATCCATCCCAATGATTAAGGGCATTACATATGGTTCGAGGTGATGCAGGAATATTTTAAGTTAAAGTAGTACATGTAAAAGGGGGAAAAGTGGCTATATCCACTTTTCCCCCTTTAATTTTACTCATTACATCAAAAGAAAGCGGTATCATAGTTGCTCAATCCTTAAAGGCATCAATTTTCTATCTTGAATAAACTCGCGCATTTCCTCTTTCGATATTCCTGACCCCATAACATCCTGCATGATCTCCATCCACTCTTCATCCATGATCTTGTCTGCTTGTTCATTCAATAGAGAATCGACCTTAATACAAAGAATTTTAGCGATTTTTTCCAAAACTAATATAGTTGGGTTTGTTTGAAGGTTTCTTTCCAGTGAGCTTATATAGGATTTGGCAACGCCGGATTTTGAGGAGAGTTCACTAATTGACATTTTCCTTTCTTCCCTAAGCGACTTAACTCGGTAACCTATCATATTGACCACACCTAACCATTAATATGAAAATTATATACTGATTAAACTATCACTTTCAGTTTACACATTTTCCTTTCAATTTTAATGATAACTAGGCACTAAAATACTTGACATTATTATATGTATAAATGGATTTTTCTGTTTTGGTAGGCATTTAGTTAGGTTTAATTATGGTAAATTTTGTTAAAAAACGCAAAGACCTAACAAAATATGGTAGTGGGTGTATACTTAGGTTTAATAAATTTTCAGGCGCAAATATTCTGGAAAATGAGTTATTTAGATGTCATTAATACAATATTTTAAATTTGTTTTTTTTTTCCTTTGTATTAACGTTTTCTTTTTTGTAAAATTACTTTTGCATTAGAAAAGTATTCTTTGATTGTAATTTTCATGTAAATTTCCTTGAAAATACATATAAGTAGGTAATATTATGGTATAATGTAATAGGTCATTTTTAACATATCAGGAGGATGAAATGGAAGAAACTATTAGTATTAAAGATATTTTTAAAACATTAAAGAAACGTTGGAAGCTGATCATGCTGCTAACATTAATTGCCGCTTTGATTAGTGGATCAATTTCGTATTTCTTATTAACACCAGTTTACCAATCTTCAACACAGATTCTCGTTAATCAGAAACAATCGGAAAACCAATTGGACTCTACACAAATCCGATCTAATATCGACATGATCAATACATATAGTGTGATCATAAAAAGCCCAGCCATTTTGGAGAAGGTCATTGATGAACTTGAACTAGACCAAAGCGTAGATCAACTTAGTCAAAAAATTACGATTAACAGTCAAGAAAATTCGCAAGTCTTCTCATTAACGGTTCAAGATAGTAATCCGGCCAAGGCAGTAGAGATTGCCAACACGGTTTCTTCAATTTTTCAAAAGGAAATCAAAGATATTATGAAAGTCGACAATGTTAGCATTCTTGCTAAGGCAGAAGTTAAGGAAAATCCTACTCCTGTAAAACCTAATCCACTATTGAATATCGCAATTGCAGTTGTGGTTGGATTGATGGCTGGAGTCGGCTTGGCATTCCTACTAGAGTATATGGACAATACGATCAAGGACGAGGATGATATTGAGAGACTCCTAGAATTACCCATCCTTGGATCTATTCAAAAAATATCGCAAAATAAATAAAAACATTCAGTGACATTAAGAAAGGAAGTGGGATTTTTGAGAAGTAAAGATGAAAAACAAGTGAAATTAATTGCGCAGACTAATCCTAAATCGCCTATTACTGAACAATATCGATTAATTAGGACAAACATACAATTCTCTTCAGTGGATAAAGAAATCAAAACGATTGTGGTTACTTCATCGGAGCCTAATGATGGGAAATCGACTACAGCTGCCAACCTAGCGATTGTGCTTGCTCAAGAAGAGAAAAAAGTATTACTTGTGGATGCGGACTTAAGGAAACCATCGGTTCATTATGCTTTTAACCTTAGTAATATACATGGACTTACTAGCGTATTGACAAAGAAAATGGACTTAAGAAAAACTATCTTGAATTCAAATGTTTCAAACTTAGACATTTTAACAAGTGGGCCGATACCACCTAATCCTTCAGAGTTATTAAATTCCAAAGCGATAGAAACCGCGATTGATGAACTAAAAGGAATGTATGATTATATTATTTTGGATACACCGCCCGTTCTGGTAGTGCCGGATTCCCAGATTGTTTCCAATAAATGTGATGGCGTGATAATAGTAGTGGCGAGCGGCAAGACAAACAAACAAAGTGCAGTGAAAGCAAAGGAGCTTTTAGTGAAAGCTAATACATCCTTGCTTGGAGTCGTTTTGAATGGCGTGGAAACGGATAACAGCAATTATTATTACTATCAATCCTAACGAAATAAAACAATTTTCGACAAAATAACACCCTGTTTAATGGCAGTTTTATATGCTACTATTAGTCAGGGTAATAATTCCTATTTTTAGAAGTCGGGCTTTTTTCTATTTGTTTTATAAAGGAAGTGTATGAAATTTGATTGACATACATTGTCACATTCTCCCAGGGATTGATGATGGATCTGCGGACATGAATGAAAGCATGAACATGGCAAGAAAAGCAGTAGAAGCAGGAATCACCCATATTTTTGCCACGCCACATCACTTAAATGAGAAATATGTAAATGTTAAAAGTTACATCATTGACCGGGCAGTGATGTTAAATGAGAATTTACACCAAAACAATATTCCACTTACCATCCATCTCGGACAAGAAGTAAGAATACACCGGGACATATTTACTTCACTTGAAAAAGAAGAAATCCTAACTCTGGACGATAACGGAAGGTATTTGCTACTAGAGCTTCCGTCGGGAAGCGTCCCTACATACACCAAAGCAGTGATTTACGAGCTGCAGCTGAAAGGAATAAAACCTATTATCGTACACCCGGAAAGAAATAAGGAATTGATCGAGAATCATAAACTATTATTTGAGTTGGTTCAAGAGGGAGCGTTAACTCAACTTACCTCCGGTAGTATTATCGGTCTCTTTGGGAAAAATGTTAAATCATTTTCAAAAAAAATAATCGAACATAATCTCGCTCATTTTGTTGCAACAGATGCTCATAATATAGGTTCTAGAGGATTCACGTTACAACAAGCCTATGAAACAATCACTAAAACATACGGAATACAACGTACATTTTATTTTAAAGAAAATGCTGAACAGCTAATAAAGGGACAAAGTCCTTCTATTGAAAAACCCGTTCCATTCAAAAAGAAAATCTTAGGGATCTTTTAGAAAACCAGAAAGTTAGGAAACGTTTTCATCATTATAAAAAAATTTTGCCTCCGTGTAAAGTTTTAGGTTCTTTTGTTGCTGGAGCAACCAATAGAGGAGGTGGATAAACCACCTTGAATTTAGAAAGTTCATTGTTCATCATTCAAAACGGTCCTTAGGGTAAATGGTAAATAAGGGCATTAAAGAAACATAGCAAATGGGAACATGTAAAGCATATTTCATTCTTATATTAACAATGAAAAGCATGTGAAATAGAATTCAATACATTAAAACAGTATGTAAAAGAGAGTAAATCAAACAATATTAAAGGGGGAAATGTGGTTGGCCTACCGAAAACGATTAACACTTCTGGCCCTATTAGACTCATTAATAGTATTATCGGCCATTTATGTAAGTTATTTATTCTTGTATCCGTATTTAAATATATTTAAATTACCAACGCTCTTGGTCACATCTGTCTCTCTATTAATTAGCCATCATTTTTTTGCTTCTATTTATAAACTGTATAAGAAGGCCTGGGAGTATGCAAGTATTGGAGAGTTACTGTCCATAGTTAAAGCCGTAAGCCTATCGGTTATCACTGTTATCGCCATCCAGTTAATTGTTTTTCAAGATGTTTACGTAAGAGCCATGGCATTGACCTGGATGATGCATGTTATCCTTATTGGGGGTTCCCGCTTTTCTTGGAGAATGCTGCGTGACCGTTTGATAAATAATCAAAAGGAAACCAGAAACACATTGGTAATCGGTGCGGGATCTGCCGGAACCATGGTTGTACGTCAGCTTCTCAATAATCATGATACGGAACTTAAACCAGTAGCGTTCATTGATGATGATCCGAAAAAAGAAAAGCTAGACATATTAGGAATACCTGTTGTCGGTAACTCAAAACATATCCCCGAAATGGTTGGAAAATATCATATAGATAATATTGTTATTGCGATTCCTTCATTAAGTAAGAAAGAATTGAAGGTCATTTTTGATGAATGTGTGAAAACAAATGCAAAAACACAAATAATGCCGATGCTTGAAGATATTATGTTAGGGAAAGTAGCTGTTAATCAGTTTAAAGAAGTGGAAGTGGAAGATCTTTTAGGAAGAGAACCTGTTGAATTAGATATTAATAGTATTTCTGAATATGTAACTGGTAAGACCATATTAGTAACTGGAGCTGGAGGATCTATTGGTTCGGAGATTTGCCGTCAGATATGCAGATTCTCTCCGGGAACTCTGATATTACTAGGACATGGAGAAAATAGCATTTATCAGATTGACATGGAACTGAAAAAGTTATATGCCAATCAAATTGAAATCATACCAGTCATCGCAGATATTCAAGATCGAGATAGAATTTTTGAAGTGATGGAAACCTACCGACCTGATGTTGTTTACCATGCGGCTGCACACAAACATGTCCCGCTAATGGAATACAATCCTCGTGAAGCAGTTAAGAATAATGTTTTTGGTACAAAGAATGTTGCAGAAGCAGCAGATACTTTTGGTGTGGGTGCGTTTGTAATGATTTCTTCTGATAAAGCCGTTAACCCAACAAACGTCATGGGTTCGACAAAGCGGATTGCTGAAATGATCATACAGCAATTAGCTAAACATAGCACAACAAAATTTGTTGCGGTTCGCTTCGGAAATGTTTTAGGCAGCAGGGGAAGTGTCATTCCTTTATTTAAAAAGCAAATCCAGGCAGGTGGACCAATAACGGTCACACATCCAGACATGACAAGGTATTTTATGACTATACCTGAAGCATCCAGATTAGTCATACAGGCAAGTTCTTTGGCTCGTGGCGGAGAAATATTCGTTCTTGATATGGGTGAACCAGTTAAGATAGTGGAATTAGCTACAAACCTTATCCAGTTATCAGGTTATTCGGTAGACGAAATTGGAATTGAATTCTCAGGGATTCGTCCTGGTGAGAAAATGTATGAAGAACTATTAGGGGAGAAAGAGGTTCATAGTGAAGCGGTATTCCCTAAAATCTTTATAGGAAAAGCAGTACTGGAACAGGAAGAGGAAATACAGTATCTTTTAAACTCTTATGATGATTTTTCCATAACAGAACTTAAAGATTTCGTTATAAATTTAGCAAATCGAAGAAAGAACAGAACTTTCTCAGCAGTTAAGTAATAAGGAGGACTATAAAGTGAAGAAAATCACAAAAGCAATCATTCCGGCAGCAGGGTTGGGCACTCGGTTTTTGCCTGCTACAAAAGCTATGCCTAAGGAGATGCTACCAATCGTTGATAAGCCAACGATTCAGTACATAGTCGAGGAAGCTGTTGCATCAGGAATAAAAGATATAATAATCGTAACTGGAAAAGGCAAACGTGCTATTGAGGACCATTTTGATTACGCTCCTGAACTCGAACAAAACCTATTGGAAAAAGGAAAAGTAGAGTTGCTCAATAAGGTACAATATTCCTCAAAACTTGCTAATATCCATTATATTAGACAGAAGGAACCAAAAGGATTAGGTCACGCTGTATGGTGTGCACGTAAATTCATTGGGGACGAGCCATTTGCCGTACTTTTAGGTGATGATATTGTCCAGAGTGAAACGCCTTGCTTAAAGCAGTTAATGAATCAGTTTGAGGAAACAAATAATTCAATTATCGGAGTTCAAACTGTACCAAAGGAAGAAACCAATCGCTATGGGATAATTGATCCCGCTTTTCAAGATGGACGACTATATCAAGTTGAAAACTTTGTAGAAAAACCAGCCTTAGGAACAGCTCCTTCTAATTTGGCAATAATGGGAAGATATATCCTTACTCCTGAAATCTTCAGTATGCTTGATCAGCAAGAAGCTGGTGCAGGCGGGGAAATTCAGTTAACAGATGCGATTCAACAGTTAAACCAGACACAGCAAGTTTTTGCTTATGATTTTGAAGGAAAACGATATGATGTTGGGGAGAAGTTAGGGTTTGTGAAAACGACGATAGAGTTTGCTTTGCAAAATGAAGAAATCAAGGATGATTTAGTAGAGTTTTTAGAACAAATGGTTAAGGAGATTTCCTCAGAAAAGATTAATGCATAGGTATATTCATGTTTTTCGTGAAATATGATTCATATAGTTTTACCTAAGGAAGATTTAACAAGTGAAACATCAAGGGATATCTTTATACCCATCTTCCTTGGATACTCTTTAACCATCTTTAACCCTATTTTAATAGTGGCTAGATGGAGAAAGAACTTGTTTGAAAAATATCTACATATAAAGTGACTTATTGTAGGAAGGAAGTTTTAGAGATGAAGGATCGATTATTCCTATCATCACCACATATGAGTGATGAAGGTTATGAAATGGAATATATAAAGGAAGCTTTTGATACGAACTGGATTGCTCCTCTTGGGGAAAATGTAAATCAATTTGAAATAGAATTGGCAAATAAGGTAGGAATTAAAGCTGCTGCAGCACTATCTTCAGGCACAGCCGCAATCCATTTAGCTCTTAAAGCAGCAGGAGTTGAAGAAGGAGATATTGTGTTTTGTCCTACATTAACATTCTCAGCAACTGTCAACCCGGTAATTTATCAAAAAGCCATTCCTGTTTTTATAGATAGTGATTACGAGACTTGGAATATGTGTCCTAAAGCTTTGGAAGATGCTTTTGAGAAATACCCTGAAGTGAAAGCCGTAATTGTAGTTCATCTTTACGGACTTTCTGCAGATATGGATAAGATAATGGAGATTTGCAATAAGCATGAGGTAGCAGTAATAGAAGATGCTGCTGAAAGCTTAGGTACTTATTATAAAGGGAGACATACTGGGACCTTTGGTGATTATGGGATTTTCTCTTTTAATGGGAATAAGATTATCACTACTTCAGGCGGTGGGATGCTAGTTTCTAATAATGAAGAGCGTATTGCTAAGACAAGATTTTGGGCGACTCAGAGTAGGGACCAAGCAAGGCACTATCAGCATAGTGAATTAGGATTTAATTATCGGATGAGCAATGTAGTTGCTGGGATTGGCAGAGGGCAGCTAAAGGTATTAGATCAGAGAGTTGAGAAGAAGAATTATATCCTTGAGTTTTATAAGAGAGAACTTGGTGAACTTGACGGTGTAGAGTTCATGCCTAGTAATGAGTGGGATAAACCGAATTATTGGTTAAGTTCTATGACTCTGAATGGTAATGTTAGACCGATTGATGTTATGGAAGCTCTTGAAAAAGAAAATATTGAATCAAGACCGGTTTGGAAGCCAATGCATCTTCAGCCATTTTTTGAGAAGTATGACTTTGTTGGAACGGATGTATCGGAAAAATTGTTTGAGAATGGTATTTGCTTGCCTTCTGATACAAAGTTAACGGACGAGGATTTGGAGAGAGTTGTTGAAATTATTAAAGGGTTGTGGGAAAGATAATGAAATCTTCTAAGGATGGTATTTATAGAAAATTTATAAAAAGAGCTATGGATTTCATACTATCTTTGCTTGCAATTGTTATCCTTAGTCCTATCCTTCTGGTTGTTGCATTTCTTGTAAGAGTAAAGTTGGGCAGTCCAGTGTTGTTTAAACAAAAAAGGCCAGGACTGAATGAGAATATTTTTATGATGTATAAGTTTAGAACAATGACGGATGAAAGAGATGAACTTGGAGAGCTGCTTCCTGATAATGTTAGGTTGACGAGGTTTGGAAGGTTACTGCGCTCTACGTCCCTCGATGAACTTCCAGAACTTTTTAATATTCTTAGGGGAGATATGTCGATTGTGGGCCCAAGGCCTTTGCTGGTTCAGTATCTCCCAATTTACAATGATCATCAAAAGCGTCGGCATGAGGTTAGACCTGGATTGTCCGGTTTGGCTCAGGTGAACGGAAGAAATGCTATTAGTTGGGAAAATAAATTTGATCTCGATGTAGAGTATGTAGATAATGTAAGCTTCATTGGGGACTGGAAGATTATTTTTCTTACTATTAAAAAGGTCTTTATAAGGGAAGGTATAAATTCAGAAGTTGCTGCAACGATGGAGCCATTCAAAGGGTCCAATCAAAAGGAAAGAATAGAATTATGAAAAATAAACTTCTTATAATCGGTGCCAGTGGTCATGGAAAAGTTGTTGCTGATATCGCATTGAAAATGAATAAATGGCAAAGTCTTGCTTTTTTAGATGATAACGAAAATATTAAATCTTCAATGGGAATAGAAGTGATCGGTAAATCAACTGATGTATTTAATCATATACAAGATTACGATATCTTTGTAGGTATAGGTGATAATTCCACACGAGAAAAGGTGCATGGGAAACTTGAAGCTAAGGGAGTAATCATCCCCACATTGATTCATCCTACTGCTGTTATCGGGGATAAAGTTGAGTTAGCTTCCGGTACAGTGGTGATGGCTGGAGTAGTGATTAATTGCTGTACAATAATCGGCAAGGGATGCATTATCAATACTGGTGCTACGATAGACCATGACAATACAATTGAAGATTTTGTTCATATATCACCAGGTGCGCATTTAGCTGGTACAGTGAAAGTTGGACATGGGTCATGGTTAGGTATTGGAAGTATAGTAAGTAATAACTTAAACATCAGTAAAGACTGTAAAATCGGTGCGGGTGCTGTAGTTGTTAAAGAAATAACTGAATCGGGAATATATGTAGGAATTCCAGCTGGGAGAGTTTGTAATGTCAAAGATTCTAATATTGGCTAATAACGATGTGGGCTTATATAAATTTAGAAAAGAACTATTAAAGGAATTAGTTAAGGAAAATGAAGTATATATATCCCTCCCTAATGGTGAGTTTATTTCTGAGTTAATAGAGTTGGGTTGTAAATTTATTGACACAGCAATTAACAGGAGAGGTACTAATCCGATAACTGATTTGAAATTGATATTAAATTATAGAAGAATTATTAAGGATATCAAACCAGATTTGGTTTTAACATACACGATTAAACCAAACGTTTATGGTGGTTTAGCTTGTAGAATGAGTGGTATCACTAGTATTGCAAATATTACAGGGCTTGGATCAGCAGTAGAAAATGGTGGGATATTGCAAAAGATCACTCTTTTTTTGTATAAGGTATCTTTAAAGAAAGCAAAATGTGTTTTTTTTCAGAATAAAGAGAATGAAGAGTTTATGCTTAAGAAGAAAATTATTAGTGGAAATCATAGATTAATACCAGGATCCGGCGTTAACCTTGACTATTATTCTTTATTAGATTATCCATCAGATAAAACAATCAATTTTTTGTTTATTGCTCGTGTAATGAAAGAAAAAGGTATCGATCAATATTTAGAAGCCGCTGAGTATATTAGGGTCAAGTACCCAAATACTGTGTTTCATATCTTAGGATTTTGTGAAGATGCATATGAAGATAAATTGAAAGAAATGCAAGCCAAAGATGTTATCAAATATCATGGAATGCAAAGTGATGTAAGGGAATATCACAAAATCTCTCACTGTACAATTCACCCTACATATTATCCGGAAGGAATGTCAAATGTATTACTTGAAAGTGCTGCATCTGGTAGACCAATTATTACCACCAATAGGAGTGGTTGCCGCGAGATAGTTGACAATGATGTAAATGGGTACATTGTTATGCAACAAAATAGTAAAGATCTGATAGAGAAGATTGATAAATTCTTAAGCTTAGATTATAAAACTAAAAGGCAGATGGGGTTAGCAGGTAGAAAGAAAGTAGAGAATGAGTTTAATAGACAAATAGTAATTAATGAGTATTTAAAGGAAATAAAATATGTGATTATGAATCAAGGAAGGAATTAAAATGGAGAGAAAATTGGTTAGCGTAATAATTCCAACATACAATAGGCCTTTAAAATTATCTAGGGCAATTGATTCAGTTTTAAATCAAACCTATTCTAGTATTGAAGTTGTAGTAGTAGATGATAATAATCCCAATACACCTGGAAGAACTGAAACTGAAGAATTAATGAAGAAATATAGAGATAATCAAAAAGTGAAATATATTAAACATGAATGCAATAAAAATGGTTCGGCAGCAAGAAATACGGGATTTAGAAACTCAAAAGGTGAATATATCATGCTATTAGATGATGATGATGAGTTTCTTCCTCGTAAAGTAGAGGTACAAGTTAATTGTTTGGAGACACGAGACAATTCTTGGGGAGCTTGTTATACAAAATATAAACGATTGAGAAATGGAAAAATCGATACTTTGTGTGCAGAGAGTAGAGAAGGTAATTTATATTTTGAAGAGCTTTGTAGAAATCTTTTCATTCAGGCAGGATCAAATCTAATGGTACGAAGAGCAGTTTTTGAAGAATTAGGTGGCTTTGATGAATCTTTTAACAGAAATCAGGATATTGAGTTTTCTGTAAGACTTCTAAAAAAATACAAATTAGCTTATGTTGATGAAATGGGCTTAATATATCATAGACATTTAACATCTGAGAAAAGATTTTTTGATATGGATCAAATTACTGACCATTATTTAAACGCATTTAAATCACATATTGAAGAATTATCTAAAGAAGAAAAAAGTAAATTTTATAAAATTATTAACCTTCAACTATTTCGATATAGAGTAATTACAATAAAGAATTTTAATGCAGGATATCAAATGGTGAAAAATAGGGATGTAAGGGTGGCGGATGTTATTAGATACTTTTTACATTTGGCATATCGCCGTACGTTTAAAAAGAGTTATGGTTTTAATATTTAACAAGAGAATAATAAATTGATAGGAGATATTTATGGTATTTAATAGTATATTTTCCTATATGTCCTTTGCTATTTATGTTGTAATCTTTTTACTAGTGTATGGATATGTTAAAAGGATTATATCATATAAGGGATTTAATGGCTTAAGTATGTTCATCTTATCATTCAGTATGTTTTATTTTGTTGTGCCTTTTATACAAACCTTTTTTAAGTTATATAGAGATGATACTTCACTCTTTACAAGGCTATTAAATCGACTAAGTGATGAAGAAATTTTCTTGAATCTTTTTATTAGCAGTATTTGCTTACTTTTAATTGTTTTTTCGTACAAATTGAACTTTAAGTCAAAAGGCAGCAATCCTATTCAGGACAGCATAAATCAAAATGTTGTAGGAAAAGATGTATTATATAAGAAAATAAATCGTATAACTGATGTGGTTTTTTTAGTTGGATTAGGAAGTATGATTTTTTTAATTGCAGAGGTTGGTTCATTAAAAACATACTTATCGTTAGGAGCTATGACTAGAGGTCTTGATAAATCCCCAACTGATTTTATAAGGTCAAGTTATTTACAACTTGTTACTCTCTCAGTAATTATTCTAGTAACACCGTATTTGTATCTTTATTTATATCGTATGAAAAAGAGTAAGTTTATTATTATAAAATTTTTAGTTTCATTCCTCTTTTCTGTTTTATTTTTATTCTACAACCAAGGACGTGCTCCTTTAATAATTTTCTTTTTACCTTTTCTTTTCACTATTAGTAAAGGAAGTAAGAAGAACTTTTTAGGGTTAGTAGGTATGTTTGTGGTAGGATTGTTTCTACTTAATTATTTAGATGCATTATTTCAGTATTTTGCGTATGGAAATTACTTGGTAGAAAAAAACGGTAACTTTATTACAGGGTTTTTAAGTGAATTTAGCTATCCATTTACGAATTTTTCATTAAGAAACGATTTAATTGACGTTAATGGCTATCGTTATATGTATGATTATTTTATTTGGCCATTAACAATGATTCCTAGTTCATTATTAAATTTAGTAGGCCTCAGCAAAGAGTCTCTTATTGCGTTGTCGACTCTCAATACGGAAGCTTATGGGGTATTCCTAGGAGTAACACCAACTGGAGGAATTCCCGTAGATTTATTAACTTATAATTATTATCAATTTGGTTTTCTGACATTGATACCTATATGTTTTGTAATTGGGAGGATTTTAAGAAAATTGGATAAGATTTTTATTTTTTTTGATAATAATTTTGCTATTAAAATCGTGTTATATAGAATTTCCTTTTCAATGATAACTTTTTTAAATAATGCTGACATTTCTGCAATTGTACGAAATAGACTAGATGTTGTTTTGTTAGCTTTAATAATAATCTATATTTACAAAAAATCGCTAAAGGTATCACTAAAACAGAAATTATAGTAATGAATTTTTTTGATGTTGGGGGAATGGTATTAAGTTTAGAAAAAGGTTGTACATTATTTCAGACCATTTTGATCAGGAAATCTTTCAAAGTTTTTTAGATTAATGCTGCCACTTTATTTTTGTTAATCTATTCCTTTCCTTATCCATCCTTATCATTGCTGTTTAGAATCTAGGGAACCCATTTACAATCTTGATTGAAGCGTTTCAAAATGTAGTCTGTTTCAAAAAAATATTAATAATTGAAACATAGCCGATATGAAAAAGCTAGTAGGCTGAGGAGGATTTGGTTTTGAAAAAAGTAGCTATAAAAATTTTCATCGAAATTTCTAGGTTAATTATGTCTACTTTGTACGATAAGCAATATTTAAAAGGTCGATGGTTCGATAATTCATCTAAAGGATGGCGTTGGTGCTGGCGTTGCATTTTTATGCAAAAAATAGTTGGTTACAATAGAAGAATTCCTTTTCCAGTTTCGCATCGTAATAATGTTGGAAACTACAAAAATCTTATTTTTAATCCGAATGATATGAATAATTTTCAGAATTTCGGCTGTTATTATCAGAATTTCCACGGGAAAATAATATTAGGTGATGGCACATATATTGCACCGAATGTTGGATTAATTACTCAAAATCACAAAATTGGTGATTTAGATAATCATGAAGAAGCAAAAGATATAATCCTAGGGGAGAAATGTTGGGTGGGCATGAATTCAACAATATTGCCTGGTATTATATTAGGAGATAAAACAATAGTTGGAGCAGGTTCAGTTGTTACTAAAAGTTTTCCAGAAGGTAATTGTGTAATAGCTGGTAATCCTGCAAAAATTTTAAAAAGGTTAGACTGAGGAAGCCATGAAAAATAGAATTGTAATCATTACACCGTTTTATCCGATTAAACATAGAAATGATTTATTTGAAGATACTAAAGCTGTACACTATTTACTGAAAGAGTTTGCAGATGATAACGATATTCTTGTTGTACATTCGTTTATGCACGGTTTTAAATCTGCTTGGAAACAATTAAAAAGAGTGGTTCCTATTAAATCGAAATATAAAGATTACTTATATATTGATGATTACGGAAATAATTTGCTCTTTTTTGAAAATTTATTGTTATTCCCCAAATCTATAAAAACCTTTAGTTATTTTAGTAACAAGTATGCTCGACTATTAGAGCAATATTGTACAAATGAGAATTTTTATCCGGAGATAGGGGTCGTGCATTTTCCAACATATTATGTTGATTTCATAAGGAAGTTTGATATTTTCCCCAAATCCATTGCGGTAATTCATTCATTTGATATCAAAAATATTAAAAGTAGGGCAAATATAAATTTTTGGAAGCAGTATTTTAATAAGTTTGATGCCATAGGTTACAGATCTTTTGTAATAAAAAAAGAATTCGAAGAACTTATAGGAATTTATGAAAAATCATTTATGTGCTTATCTGGCATCCCAGACAATTTTATATCTATTAATTTAACTCAAGCAAGTTATAACATTACTGATAAGATTAATATAATATATGCAGGAAGATTAGACAAAAATAAAAATGTTGCTAAGAGTATTTTGGCATTAAATAGAATTGATGAAAAAATACAGTATTCTTTCAATATTGTGGGTGAAGGAGAAGAAAAAAAACATATAGAAGAATTGGCGCAAAATATTGGTGTTGCTGACAGACTAATATTTCACGGTAAAGTAAGTAGGGAAAAGACATTTCATTTAATGGAATCTGCAGATATTTTTTTAATGGTTAGTAAAAAGGAGACATTGGGCTTAGTATATTTAGAAGCCATGGCTGCCGGATGTATAATTATTGGAACCCGAGGGCAGGGAATAGATGGCATCATTGTTGACGGTGAAAATGGTTTTCTAACAGACTCTAATAATGAAGAAGAAATTTACAAAACACTATATCAAGTTATGACATTAAGTCCTATAGAACAAAAGAGAATTAGAGAGAATGCAAAGAATACTGTTAGGCTTTTAAGTGATGTTTCTTTATCAAAAGAATACTATTCTAATATATGCTCTGTTATACAGGAGGATAAGTAACAGATGCTTAAAATAAAAGGTCGTTTAAATGATGGATTTGGTAAAGCAATTATTACTCTAATATCCGGATCGTTAGTTGCTCAAGCAATAACAATTTTAGTATCTCCAATTTTGACAAGAATTTTTACTCCTACGGAATTAGGCGTGTATGCATTGATACTGACTGCAGAAAGTTTGTTTGGAAGTATTATTTGTGGGAGATATGACGCTACTATTGTTTCTGAACCAGATAAAAAAAATATTTATCCTATAATTAAGCTATCTGTTTTAATTACAATTATTTTTAGTATCATAGCTTCTCTGGGATATGGTTTTTTTTACTTTGTTATGAAAGAAGAGTATAGAAGCTATTCCTATGCAATTATATTTATATTTGTAATGTTAGTACTGAATGGATTAATTAGGATTCTAGAAGCCTATAACAACAGATATAAAGAATACAAAGTTATGACGTCGGTATATGTTTTAAGAACTTCAGTACAGAATTTTGGAACTGTTATTTTGGGTTTTTTAAAATTTGGTGTTTTCGGTATGTTAATATCACATACTGCTGGAATGTTTTTTGGATTTAAAAAGCAATCGACAACAATCAAGCCTCATCTTAATGAAATATGGGCATCAAGTAAGAGTGAAATGGTTGCAGTAATGAAAAGTCATTATCGTCAACCATTATATTCAGCTCCGGCAATGTTTGCTAATCGGTTTTCATATGCTTCAATAATGCTTTTTGTAGAATCGTTATTTGGATTAACTGCTTTAGGTTTTTACTCAATATCTTACAAAGTATTAGGACTACCTCTTACAGTAATGAGTAATAATATAGCAAAAGTATTTTTTCAAGAGGCCTCTAGAGAATATGATGAAACTGGTAAATTTATTAACAGTTTCAAAAAGACAAGTATTATTCTATTTTTAATAGCGATACCGATGGTATTATCTTTGTATTTTCTGGCACCTATTGTATTTGAAATTGTCTTTGGGTCTGGTTGGAGTCAGGCAGGGGTGTATGTGCAAATCCTTGCACCCATGTTTGGAATACGATTAATTGTAAATACAGTAGCATTTGGATTACAAGTGGTAAAGAAACAACACCTTGAACTAGGTCTTCAACTATTGTTTATTATTGCATCAATAAGTTGTTTCATAATTGCCAAGTCAATGGCTTTAAATATAAATCAATATTTGATGTCCATTACAGTTGTATTTTCATTAATTTATATAATTTACTACTTGTTTGTGATGAAATATGCATATGGAGAAAGAAAGTAATTAAATAAAATGAATAGAGGAATCGATTATGTCACTATATGAAAAAATAATATCTAAAGAAGAAAGGGTCTCGGTTGTGGGATTAGGATATGTAGGAATGCCATTAGCAGTTGCCTTTGCAAAAAAAGTAGATGTAATTGGTTTTGATCTTAATAAATCAAAAATTGAGTTATATAAATCTGGTGTTGATCCTACTAATGAAGTAGGGAGTGAGGCTATTAAAAATACTATGGTTGATTTTACTTTTGATGAATCAAAATTAAAAGAAGCTAAGTTTCATATCGTAGCCGTACCTACTCCAATCAATTCAGATAAAACTCCTGATCTTTCTCCTGTAGAGGGAGCCAGTTCAATCATTGGAAGAAACTTGACTAGAGGATCTATTGTAGTATATGAATCAACAGTATATCCAGGTGTTACTGAGGATATTTGTATTCCCATTCTAGAAAAGGAATCAGGCCTTAAATGTGGTGTTGATTTCAAAATCGGATACTCTCCGGAAAGAATTAATCCAGGTGATAAAGTGCATCGATTGGAAAATATCATCAAAATAGTATCTGGCATGGATGAGGAAAGTTTAAAAGAAATTGCGAAATTATATGAATTAATAATTGAAGCAGGAGTGCATAGAGCTAGTTCGATAAAAGTAGCTGAAGCCGCAAAAGTTGTTGAGAATAGTCAACGAGATATTAACATAGCCTTTATGAATGAGCTAGCGATGGTATTTGACCGTATGGGTATAGACACAAAAGAAGTTATTGATGCAATGAACACAAAATGGAATGCGTTAAAGTTTTATCCGGGATTAGTGGGTGGTCATTGTATTGGAGTAGATCCGTATTATTTTGTTTACGAAGCAGAAAGATTAGGATACCATAGTCAGATTGTATTATCTGGACGAAAAATTAATGATGGTATGGGAAAATTCGTAGCAGATGCAATTATTAAAAAATTAATACTTGCTAATAAAATAGTAAAGCAATCTAAAGTTATAATTCTTGGTATTACATTTAAGGAAAATACACCTGATACAAGAAATTCAAAGATAATAGACATTATAAAA
Organism: Peribacillus sp. SRI_006; assembly: GCF_057586375.1. Taxonomy (NCBI): domain Bacteria; kingdom Bacillati; phylum Bacillota; class Bacilli; order Caryophanales; family Bacillaceae; genus Peribacillus; species Peribacillus sp. SRI_006. Next base: position 231,669 of record NZ_JBYCZT010000001.1, read on the forward strand.
AGTTTAAAAGAATACGGTATTGAACCAATTGTAGTAGATCCTGAAGCAAATGCGTCAGAAGCTAAACATGAATATGGGATAGATATTGTTAACATAAAAGATGTCAAAAATGCTGATTGTATAGTTTTTGCAGTTGCACATGATACATTTATTAATATGGAATTGGAACAAATTGACTCCTTATTTGGAAGATTTGATAACAAAGAGAAAGTGATAATTGATGTTAAGGGTATCTTAGATAAGTCAGCGATAGAGAAAAAAGGCTATGATTATTGGAATCTATAAATATATATCGACTAAAAGGGACTAACAAATCTATTAAAAAAGGAGTGGGGTGAGTTTTATCAGCCTACTCGTGATTCTTCCTTTTTTTATTGAAGATAATGTTAGGTATTAAAATTTATAAATGCCATAATAAATGTTTAAATAATAGAAATTTGAATAGGGTATCAGAGAGGTTGTTACCAACAAAATATAATAGATAAGGAAGGCTCAACTATGAATAAAATAGCAGTAGCAGGAACAGGTTATGTTGGTTTAGTGGCAGGTGTATGTTTTGCAGAAGTTGGCCATCAAGTAACCTGTGTTGATATAGATGAAAATAAAGTAAAGGTAATGAAGTCTGGAGTTTCTCCTATCTATGAAGCTGATCTAGAAGATTTGATGCAAAAGAATTATGCCGCTGGGAGAATAGATTATACGACAGATTATAAAACAGCTTACAGGGATGCAGATGCAATCTTTATCGGAGTCGGTACTCCAGAGCAGGCAGATGGTTCTGCAAATCTTTCATACATCGCAACAGTGGCTAGGCAAATTGCTGAATCGGTGGAAAAGGACTGTTTAGTCGTTGTGAAATCAACGGTCCCAGTTGGAACAAATGATAAAGTCGAGCAGTTTATCCAAGACTTTTTAGTTAATGATGTAAAAGTGGAAGTTGTATCGAACCCGGAATTCTTGGCACAAGGTTCTGCTGTGCATGATACACTGCATGCCGAACGGATTATTATCGGAACGGAAAGTAAATGGGCTGAAGAACTCATGCAGAATATCTATGAGCCATTTCATTTACCTGTTGTTTCAGTCAATAGAAGATCCGCAGAAATGATCAAGTATGCCTCCAATGATTTTCTTGCTCTAAAAATCTCTTATATGAATGATATCGCCAATCTTTGTGAACTTGTTGGCGCGGATATTCAGGATGTAGCTAGAGGGATGAGCTTCGATAATCGTATCGGAAGCAAGTTTTTAAATGCAGGTATAGGCTATGGCGGTTCGTGTTTTCCTAAGGATACTAAAGCTTTGGAGTACCTGGCAAGACAAAACGGTTATGAGCTTAAAACCGTCAAAGCAGCCATTGATGTGAACAAGGATCAAAAGACGATGCTATATAAAAAAGCTAGTAAAAGACTCATTACGTTTAACGGACTGAAAGTAGCGGTACTAGGGTTGACTTTTAAGCCTGGTACTGATGATTTAAGAGAAGCTGCATCACTTGAAAACGTGCCTTTATTATTAGAGCAAGGTGCCGATATCTATGCTTTTGATCCTGTTGGAGCAGAGAATTTTGCTAGAGTGTATCCAGAAGGTAAGAATGGCAAAGGTAGTATCACGTATGTTTCGAATATAGAACATGCCTTAGAAAGTGCAAATGTCTGTTTTATTTTTACTGAATGGGGAGAAGTGAAAGCCTTAACGCCTGAGACATATAAGACCTTGATGAGGACTCCTTTAGTATATGACGGCAGAAATATCTATAATGTTGAAGAAATGCAGGAATCAGGGGTAGAGTATCACTCCATTGGAAGAAAACCTGCAAGTAGGGAAGGCATAAAGGAGTCGAGACACGTTGAATTACAAATCCCTAGATTCTAATAAAACATACCTGATCACTGGGGCGGCAGGTTTCATCGGGTTTTTCTTATCAAGGAAACTTTTAGAACAGGGCTGTAATGTGATCGGTGTTGACAATATAAATGATTACTATGATGTGAAGCTTAAATATGCTCGGTTGGAGCAACTTAAACCTTATGAGAAATTTACCTTTATCAAAGGTGATATTTCTGACAAAGCGATGATCTCCAATATCTTCAAAGAGTATAAACCTAATATTGTAGTAAATCTGGCTGCACAAGCGGGAGTACGATACTCGATCGAGAATCCAGATGTGTACATTCAAAGTAATATCATTGGTTTTTACAACATACTTGAAGCTTGCAGGCACTATCCTGTCGACCATCTTGTCTATGCTTCTTCCAGTTCAGTTTATGGAGCTAACAAAAAGGTTCCATTTGAAGAAACAGATTTTGTGGACAACCCTGTATCTCTATATGCATCGACTAAGAAATCAAATGAATTGATGGCCCATACTTACAGTCATCTATATAATATTCCTGCAACAGGACTCCGCTTCTTTACGGTTTATGGCCCTATGGGGCGACCGGATATGGCCTACTTTGGATTTACGGATAAGTATTTTGCTGGTGAACCAATTAAGATCTTTAATAATGGTGATTTTGAAAATGACTTATATAGAGACTTCACCTTCATTGACGACATTGTCGAGGGAATAGAACGTCTTCTATCCAACCCTTCAGTAGGAGATCATAGCGTTCCACACAAAGTATTTAACATTGGAAATAACAATCCTGAAAAGTTGATGGCTTTCATTGGAGCTTTGGAGAAATGTTTAAGTAATGCTCTAGGTAAAGAAATAGAATTTGATAAGGTTTTTGAACCAATTAAACCTGGAGATGTACCTGCAACTTATGCTTCTACTGATTTGCTGCAGAAGGCTGTTGGATTTAAGCCGGAAACTTCGATAGAAGAGGGTTTGCAAAAATTCGTAAATTGGTATGTGGAATATTATAATAAAAAGTAAGAACAGTATACAGATAAATGGCGATGAAAACCTTTTTTCGATGCCTGTCAAAACTAAGAATTTCACTAAAGATTAATACAGACAGAGAGTCTTTGAAAGCTCTTTGTCTTTTTTATTAAACTTGGATGAGGGATTCTTCTACTATTATAAATACTTCGTTTTAACCTACACTTGCTTCTACACAAACATTTCAGTCATAATTTGTAAAATCGAAACATTTTATTAGCTTTGACAGTAACTGAAACAAGAGTATTATGCAATAATACTGATGAGGAGATTCTTATCTCCTGAAAGAGAATTCATTGACAGCAACTTCAAATTTGTACTCCAACAATACTAAAAAAAACTAAATAGGGAAGTGTTTCATGAAAAAAATCATCGGTTTATCTATATGTATAGTGCTTATTGTATTTTTCATTTTTCAGCAGAAACATTCTCTATCTAACCATAAAGAAAAGATATACGTTGAAGATTTTAAAGGGGCCAATGATTCTGCGAAGATTCAGTCTGCCATTGATCATGCAAAAAACAATAAGTTAAAGACGGTTATGCTGGATGATAGGGAGTATACGATTTCATCACCGATCAAAGTTAGGAAAGGTGTTAAGCTGCTTTTCGGGTACGGAACGAAGTTCATTGTTGAGGGTAACTTCCGGGTGCTTGAGCTTGAGCAGAATGCTTCCATTGAAGGTGCTTATGTAGTGATAAATGATGCTGAATTTAATTCAGAGGTCATTTACTTAGATGGTAAATATAAATATTATAATACCTGGAACAAAACGCAAGTGAAGGATGTCAATATTATTAACTGGTCTGAGAGTAATCAGGGTACAGGGATATCTTTATATGCTGGCGGTAAGGAACATGAGATTTCTTTCGTGAACTTTGAAAATGTCAAGGTTGCTGGGATGGAGACTGGAGTAAAGTTAATAGCTAAAGAACCGTCTTCTGGTAAGGCATGGATTAATGCTAATCGTTTTTTGAATCTATCCTTAGAAGATTGTGTAAATATGATTTACATAGATAGTCATTCTACTATACCGAATGAGGTAAGTGGTAATCAATTTACCAACTTACAGATACAGCCTTCAGGCAAAACGAAGAGCATTTTGAAGGTAAGTGGGCAATACAATAAATTTGAGGGCATGGTTTGGGATTTGGACAAAATCACACTTCAAAACGATGTTATTGAACTTAATGAACATAGCATGGGCACTACCATTGATATCCCATCCTTGCCTATGAGCCGAATCATCGACAGAGGCCAAGCCAATATCTTGAATCAATAATAAAATTGAAAAGGGTGATTAGCAGCTAATGGATAGGCACACACCCTGTAATGTAATTGGAGATAACATTAATAACCATTAATCAACTGGTACTATTGTTCTTTATCACTGGGGAATAATCCTTTCCTCTTTGGATAAAGAGTATATATGCCAGTTTTTTTATATTTAATGGTCATAGCTTTGTAGTGATAATTTGACCTTGATCATTAATAGTCACTTTCCACTTAGTTCCGTTTGGTGAAGCCATTGTCACAGCTTTCCCTTTTTGAAGTTCTAAATCTCCATACAATGTTCCGCCTGTAGTCGGCAACCAAGCTGCACCTTGCTGTAACGATGATCTTGCGAAGATCCGATTGATCCGGAATCGTTTGTGCTCTTGTGTATAGCCGCTTAACGTCAGTCTAATTTTGTACAGCGTTTCTGCTCTAGATTCTGAGATTACAGTATTACCGGCATTAAAAGGGAGATTTTTTGCAACTGTCCAAGGTCCATTTAAGCTTTGTTGATATTCAATTAATACTCGGCTGGGACTTTCATTCCATCCAAAATAAATACCAAAACAATTTAGCATTTTAATAGGCTGTTTGGTAAAATCCAATTCAATCACAACCGGTTGGGAACTAGGGACATCAAGGTAATTTACACTTTGCTCATCGAGTAAATTGAAACAGTTATTGATATTTCCTCCATAAGGAGCTTTTCCAGAAAGCTGACGTACTGCGTAGCGAACGTTTGTGTTTACGAGGATATCGTCTTGATTCCCGACCAGATGGGCTTTTCCTAAGGCAAGAGGTGGAATTACTTGGAGCGATTCTTCATGAGGAGATGTGCACCGATTGTATTGGCCACGGTCTAGAATTGATGTAGCTACTTGGTTCGAAAAGAGGTAGTTGTGATGAGATGTAGAAGAGAATTCGATGACCAGAGGAGGAGCATCCATACGATAGGTATCCCATATAACTCCTTCAAAAATATTATAGGCACCCGAACAACGGATGACTTTCTTTGTTTGGCTCCGGCATTGAACTTGGATTCCGGTAAACATATTTCCGGAAATTTCGTAAGGTAAATCACTGTTTCCTACAATCTCGATACCGTACTGACAGCCATCTATAAAAATGGAATCGAAGGAGTTGGCATTAATCCAGCATGGGGTATCTACATTTGATAGTTTTTCAGTTTTTAAATAGAGAGCTGTATGGAAGTTTGTAATTTGGAGGGAGCTTGCCTTAAAGAAACTGATGAAATCCCATGCTTTGTTGCAGTATAGATGGATGGCTATACCTTGATATGTTGTAGTACGGTTAATAATATTGATATTCGATATAGCTGTATGATTATGGATTTCTATTTGCTGCGCCCCCGAAAGGAAAATGACGGATGAATTGAAGCTGGTATCGACTACTTCAATCGTCCCGCCGGAGAGGGAAGCATCCTTTTGCAGTTCAAAAACCTGGAAATTACCTTTAATTATTAATGTTATCGTCGGATCAATTTCTAGATGGACATTTTGCTTAATGATAATGGGGGAGGAGAGGGTATATTGTTTCTTCCCTGTAATGACAACTTTAGAGTAGTTATTATCTACACAATAATCAATCGCTGCTTGAATGGCTGGTGAATTATCCGCTAGATTGGGATCGGCTCCAAAACAATCTATATTAGCGACATTCCTGTTCTGGCAATCCTCAGGGAGGTTGAGTGGGTCTGCCATATATAACACTCCTTTTATGGTGATGTTATATAGCATATGCTTGTCCAAAAAGTATGTATAGGTATAAAAAACAAAAAACAAACGAGGTCATCGTTTGTTTTTTGTTCATTGATAGGTTTTCAGTGTTGAATGAATCATATTCGAGAGGGAGAAGGATTCTTCTACTTTTTGTCTTGCTTTGCTTCCCAAGCGTTGTCTTAAATCCACATTATCTTGAAGTGTTTTAATTTGTTTGGCAAATTCCTGTTCTGAATGGTGTGAAATGAGAATCCCGGTTTCATGGTCCACAACCGCCTCTTTAATGCCGCCTACATCGACTGACATGATTGGTGTTCCTGCTGCCATTGCTTCCAGGACGACCATCGGAAAAACTTCTCTAAGTGATGTTAAAAGAAGTACGTCCATATTGCATATAAATTCATACGGATTGGAGGCATTGCCTAGGAGCATCACTTTATGACTTAGCTTTAAGTCTTTAATCATCTTTTCTACAAATGCCCGCTCCGGTCCATCACCAGCAATATAAAACATCACATTAGGAACATCCTTTAACTCATTAACGATTTTTAAGAAAAGTTCATGATTTTTCTCTTTTGATAAGCGGGCTAAGATTCCCACATTAAAGGTTTCTTTAGGCTGTAGTTGTTTAAATGAAAAGTGTTCAACATCTACGCCGTTGTAAATCGTCCGAATAAGCTCATTCCTAACACCAAGCTGAAGTAAGTTATCTCGTTCAAAATTACTAATTGCGATAATTTCTTCCACATACTGATTCAGCACTCTTTTAAATAGAAAGGGCATCTTTTTTTCTAGGATGGTTACATTATGCTTGGTATACACCAGCTTGATATTTCTTCTGGTCAGCTTCTTGATGGCGATCGAATATAGCAGCATTCGTAAACTATTGGCATGAATGACATCGATGTGTTTTAAGCTGACTTCTTTAGTCAGTATTTTAAGGTTGGCAAGGTGATTCTTTAAGCTTAAAGGAATGAATTGTTGTTTGTTATGAATTTGCTTGTACAATTCCCCCGTCGCAGCAGCAGAGTAAAACTTCATGTTTTCATCCTGGAGATGGTTTTCCAATTTGCAAAAATACATCTCAGCTCCGCCTGTTATGAGTTTATCTGTAAGTAGCAGGACATTGTTCATATACCTTATTTCCCTCCATTTAGTAAAGAGGCAGGCTGTGAACCTCTGTTTTTGTTGTATGCGTTATAGGCGTACTTGCTAAAATAGAAGTTAGCTTTTACGAAATTTAATTTTTCCTGGCTTCGTAACAGCTTCCAATATCGGTAAGCAGCCTTAATTTTATTTCTTGATGTAGAGTTACTTACAATCCGATATTTGGATAACACTCTCGGTAAGCCATGTGCTTTATATCCTTGTCGTAACAGTAACAGCCATAATGCAGTATCCTCAGGCTGAATATCGGGCATTTCGATATGCTTGAATTGCAGCCTATCCAGCATCACGGTTAAACAGCCAATTGTTGTATTTCCAATCAGATGCTTATAATCCACCTCAATAGGTGCCTTTACTTCAACATCAAGAGACTTACCTTCTTCATCTATTAAAGAATAGGAGGTGAAAGAGAAAGCGAGATTTCCCTGTTTCATAAATGCGACTTGTTCTTCCAATTTAGTTGGGAGCCATAAATCATCACTATCAAGAAACGCGATATATTTTCCGTTGGCTTCTTTAATGGCTATATTTCTTGCGCAGGCAGCTCCGACATTCTTGGATAAGGGAATAAGTCTGATCCGTGAATCGTGCTCTGCAAAGGTTTTAATGATAGAAACAGAATCATCCTTTGATTGATCATCTACAATGATCATCTCCCAGTTAAAATAGGTTTGATTCTGGACAGTTTTTATCGTTTCAGGGATAAAAGACGAGCAGTTATACGAAGGAGTTATCACGGAAACTAAAGGTCTATCATCCTTTTTGCTGTAGGTCATTACATTCCACCTCTTTTTTCTCATATACCGAAATATATTTTAAAGTTAGTGCTAAAAAGGAAAAAAATGCTTCATTTATCATGAGTGAAAGGGACATCATCTGTATTAAGAAAGCAAAAAGAGTTAGCACAATGAACGGTTTTTCTTTATGTAATTTAGTCTTGAATAAAGTGATGATAAGCATTAATAAAAAGGAAAGGTAAAAAAGAAAACCAATGATTCCAGACTCTACTAAAACCTCAAGATATGTATTGTGAACATAAAGCTTTTCATTATGCTCAAAAGCGTAATAATCGGAAAAATTAAAAGCGCCAATGCCAAAAAGGGGATTTGACATAAAGTAGTTGATCGCCTGCCCCCATAATTCAAACCTTCCGCTGCCCCCATCAGTTGAAAAGTCAGAAATGCGGCTCGTGACGATTTCATTGAGATCTATATTGATAAGAGATCCAGCAACATATATCACCCCTAAAAATAATAAGGAAACAGCTAACATTTTAATTTTTTTTGAGAAATTAGCTAACAGCATGTACAAAAAGACCACCAGTACAAGCGCTAAAACACCGCCTCTAGAAAATGTAAGGAGGGAAGTAATCATACATAGGAGGAACCCGATTGAATGCTTGAATCCCTTTAAATTGGTTAAATAATAGGAAAAAAAGATTGTGTTAAAAAAAATGAAGATGTTGGGGTCATCCAGCAAACCGATTAATCTTGGATAATCCCGGTCCAATAATAATCCATATGATGTAATCTCAACACCTGTTGGAAATCTTCCTGTCACCTTTATGCCGATGAAGTACAATAATAGGCTAATGACGTTAAAGATGATTCCGACATTTGCAATCGATTTCTCAATCGCACTTAACGAAGTTAGCTCCAATACATATCTCATGATGAAATAACAGCCAAGTACGAGTATCACTCCTAGAATGACCCGAATGCTCGATTCAGGATACTGAGAAAAAGCGCCGCTCAGACAATAGGTGAAATAAAATAAGAGCAAAAGGATTTCATAATGATAAAGGGTATGGAAATAAAAGTCCCGAAAATGAATGCAAAAGAAAATGGCTAGAAAAATCATGTAAATTTTTAATGAAAAACCAATGGAGATATTATATTTACTGAGCGTAATAAAAAATAACAAGAGAAAGACTGACCAGATAGAGGTGTTTTTATTAATTAGCAATCTTTCCATTCTCTTTTTGTCTCCCATCTTGTAAATGTTCGGTAGCATGTTTCTTTTTAATAAAGCCAACGATTAATTGCTTGATGCTCTTATCGAGCAGCAAAATTAGAGCAGTGACGAAAATGATGGTAGAAATCATGGCTATAAAAGGATACTTGGATAATAAGTTTTGCATTAGGATGAAACTAATGCAAAAGAAAGTACCATACGGCAGGATGACCTTGAAAAGTACCGCTCTTTTTTCTGGATTGGCAGCGACATAGCCAATGAATGAGACGATTTCCATGGTAAGGACGGCAAAAGCTGAGCCAGCCACTGCATAGTTAACGCTCATAAAATAGAAGGAAACTAAACCAACGGTGATGGTTATAAACTGGACAATTGTACGCCGGTTCTGTAATCCCCTTGTAGTGAGACCGTCAGCAATGGCAATGTTAAAGCCTTGCAGAACGATTATAAAAGCCAATATTTTTAAAGGCTGAACCGCAGATCCCCACTCGGGTCCAAATAAAATGGTAACGAGATAGGTGGCCAAGTAGAATAAGGTTATAGTCATGCACATGCCGATATAGGACATGATTTTCATTTGCAGGATATTCAATCTTGTGTGTTCTGCAAGCTCCCCTTGGTTATATCGCTTAAATAAAAGCGGAAAAAAAGCGCCTGCGATGACCCCTGGTATTTGGTATAAAGCAGAAGGAATCCGATAGGCTACTGCAAAGAGGCCGACAAGCGCTAAAGGCAGTGTTTTTTCCAGCACCAATGGACCCAATTGTGGGGTTAGCATAATAAATAACCCACTGATTAAAAACGGACTAATATTCGTTAATAATTGTTTTTCAAAAGGAGACTTCCATTTTATTTCCGCTTTTTTCAGCAGTAAATAAAGGCTGTAAAATCCACCAGCTAAATAAGAGAATCCATATAAAAAGGCTGCCAGATGAACATCCACTTTTAATCCCATACTCACCGTGGTTGAAAGTATCAACGCAAAGGAAGAGAAGATTTTTATCGACGCGATGAATTGCATCCTTTCAGTTAATTGAAAATAGGTTATTCCAATACTTTGCATCGCCAGGCCAATGACCATTGGGATCATTAAGCTATAGATCATATAAAGAATTTGTTGTTCTTGATAAAGAATATGAATGCCGGCAAAAAAAACAAAAAAGGTCAAAAGGGAGCAAACAATCCGAATCTTAATATAGGAAGAAAATGTTCTTCCTAGGTTTTCCTTTTTTGATCCTTCCCTTAAAAAAGTATTACTTGTACCGAGATCTGTAAAAAAGTTCATGACCATGGCGAGAGCCAATGCCACACTGAAAATTCCATAGTTTTTTGAGTTAAAATAATTTGCTAATAGAATGAGCGTGGCCGCATTAAGAACATTGGATAGAATGGTACTGTAAAATAAATGGACAATATTTTTTAAAATAGAGTTCTTCTTAGTATTCACTTTATTCGCTCCCGATTTTATGACGATAAAGTCGTTGGCTTGAGTAGAGGTGCAGGTGAATGAATTGTCTTGCTGGTTAAAGAATGCTGATTTTGGTTTAAATAATATTCATATGTGCTCGTAAGGCCTTGTTCAAGTGAATGAGCGGGGTGCCAATCCAATTTTTGAAGTGTCGTTTTATTACAGAGTATGCTTTCTTTGATATCCCCATTTTTCGCTGGCTGATAAATAGGAGATAAATCATTACTGCCAAAGGATTGAATAATCGAGAATAATTGATTGATGCTTGTACTGGTTGTTGATGAGACATTTAAGGTGCCGCTTTCTTCATATTCCAACGCTTTCAGATTGGCATCGGCTACATCCTTTACATAGATGAAATCCCTTGTTTGAGTGCCGTCTCCATAAATGACGGGCCGCTCATTTTTTATGACAAGATTAGTGAAGATTGATATAACACCGCCTTCGCCACTAGCTGTCTGTCTTGGTCCATATACATTGCTGTATCGAAGATTTACATAATTTAAATCGTATAATTCTTTAGCAAGCTTTAGATAATCCTCTGCCGTTTTTTTTGATGCACCATATGGTGATAATGGAGAGGTAAGATGTGATAATGTGATTGGCATGACATCAGCATCTCCATATACAGCTGCTGATGAGGCAAACACGATTTTTTTAACGGCATACTTGTGAGAAAGCTTAGCGATGTTTATCGTTCCCATGATATTGATCCTTGCATCATTCGTAATATCCGAAATGGATTGTTGTACACTAACTTGTGCAGCTTGATGAATGACATAGTCAGGCCTAAACGTCTCCATCGCATTTTCAAGCAGGACCTCATCTTCAACATTTCCAAAGAAGGGAGTGACTTTGGCCTGGACATTTCCGATGGATCCGGTGGAGAGGTTATCATATATAGCCACTTCATAATTATTACGGATTAATGTATCAACTATATGAGAACCAATAAATCCAAAGCCCCCAGTTACTAGTACTTTTTTCATTTTTCACTACCCCTTTTTTAGATTATCTAGCTCCATTACCAGTAAAGACTATGGTCAATGTTCGGAACAAAATCTTGATTTCCATAGCAAATGAGCGGTGTTGAATATAATATAGGTCATAATGCAGCTTTTCTTTTGGTGATAAATCATAGCCCCCATTTACTTGTGCCCATCCAGTAATTCCAGGTTTTACATATAAACGGTTTTTAAAGCCAGGCAAAAACTTTTCAAATTCTTTATAGAAATATTCTCTTTCAGGTCTTGGCCCGATGAGTGACATATCTCCTTTTAAAACATTAATAAGTTGAGGGATTTCATCAATCCGTGTTTTTCGTATAAAGGCTCCTATTCTAGTCACCCTGGAATCATTTGCACTTGCCCACTTAGGACCATTTTTTTCGGCATCGATGCCCATGGAACGCAATTTAATCATGTTGAAGGGCTTCCCATCCAGGCCTAGTCTTTGCTGATAAAAAAAAGGGGAGCCAGTTGAATCAATAGGGATAAGAATGCAGAATAAAAGTAAAATAGGTGCTGTAAGTATAAGCATAAAAAACGAGATGATTAAATCCATAGTGCGCTTTATATTAAAATTAGATGATGTCGATAGTGGTTTTGTCAGGATTTCTTCCTGCCTATCGACTCTGACTTTCGAATCCACTGGTTATCCTCCCTGAATTAAGAAATGATCATTGATCCTGAAATTTCAAGATTTGCCCTTTCAAATTGCATTTTCACACCGGCAATTTTCTCTAACTTATCTCTTCCTTCTTGTATCGCTAAAATTATGCCATCACAATATTTAGCAATGATATTTGCATCAGGTTTATTTAAACTGTCTGATGTATGGAATAAAATGATGTCAAAATCCTTCTTCCACTCTTCAATCAGAGTCGGAAGGGTCTCTAATGTTAATAATGTTGCTGGTTCATAAATGGCTTCGCTTGTAGGGATACAGAATAGATGACCCTTAATATGTATAGCATGTTCGTTAATGGGCGTCTCATTTAAAAGCAGGTTAGTCAAACCGAATGAATTATCAATATTAAACACTTGATGCAGCGTAGGTTGTCGCAGATTAGCATCCACTACAAGCACCCGTTTACGTTGCTCAGAAAAGGCAAGTGCTAAGTACGCGGTAGCATTTGAAATATTCTGTGATTGTGAAAGTGAGGTAATCATCAATGTAGAATCGCCTTTTTGAAGATGCGACTCGATATTGGTACAAATAGAATAAAATTGCTCTTTATTGATTTCATTTAGGTAAAAGGATTGTTTCCTTGTGAATTTAATACTCACTATATTCACCTCGTTTTGTGGAAGGTAAGGTTTTATAAGTTGTTTTACGTTTTCTGTTTATTCTTTTGGTATTCAAATCAAGCCTCCCTAATAATGGAATTCCAAGGAGCTCAAGCTCCCTATCGGAGTAGGTCGAATCATCAAAGTGTTCTCTAAGAAGTGCTAAACCTATTCCAGCGAAAAAGCCTATTACGATTGAAATGGCTATGATGAATTTCGGTTTTGGGAAAAGAAGTTCTGCTTGTTCCATTTTATTATCATTGAGAATACTAATCTGTTTAACGTTTGTTAGGTCTTTAAAATTAGATATGGAATGCCTCGCGACAGTCTGGGCAATGTCCTTAGCGGATTCAGGATTCGAATCCTTGACGGTTATCGTGATGATTTGGGAATTATCTCTATTTGTAATGGAAACTTGCTTAAGTAAGTCATAGCTTGAAGCCTTAAGTTTCAATTCCTCTTTAACTCCTATCATGATTTGCGGACTTTTAATGATGTCCATATACGAAAGGGCAAGCTGTCTGTTCTCCTGAACTTTGTTTATGGAAGCTTCCTTTTCATCCATGCTTAAAGATCCTGCCAGAACTTGAGTGGAATACTGATAGGTTGGTTTCATAAGGTACATGGACGAGAAAATAATGAAACCAGTAATACAAAGGGTAGATAGAATAATGATAAATATTCGCTTTTTTAAGATTCGTATAAAATCTTTAATTTTTACTTTTTCATTCATCGATTTCACCACTTTTTTAGAGATAGTAAGAATACGTTCAAAAGAATAATAATCAATTATCCTATTTTGCGTTTTAAAGCTATGTGATCTTTGGATATTACTTTTTCTTGTTTATTTCTTGTGAAATACGATCCGAGCCTCATGGATGGTTTTTCCACGAGTAGATAGGACGCTGAAGAGAGTAAAAAAGATAAGAAAAATGAAAAAGTCAATACTAAACCGGTAGGCAGCTTGTTATAGAATAGATACATCAATGAGAATAAGGATATGAGATGGTACAAATACAAACTATATGAAATTTTCCCGAGAAGAGTTAGCAATCTAGACCTTAAGACCGTCGAAATTCTTTTGGAACATACGCTCATGAGGATAAAAATGCAAACACCGAACGAGACCACATAATCCCTGAAAATATAATTGTTTAAAAAGTCCACTTCGCCAATGATGCCTTCGTACATAAAACAGATAATTGCCCCCAAAAACAATGCGACTTTTACAGGTTTATTCATTTTCAAGGTATAGGCAATAAGTTCATGTCGATATTTTGCTATTATTGCTCCCATTAAAAAAAGAGTACTATAGTGGAAACTTAAAAGAATGTTGGTAATATCCACACTGGAACCAACTAAATATAAACATAAAGTCGATGAAAAAATTAAAACAAAAAGCCATAATAAAGAGTATTTAAGCTTTTTTCGTACAAACAAAAAAAGCAGTACAGGAAATATAATCGAAATTCTCATTTCGTGTACAAGGGACCATATCACATTGTTATAGGCATCTGTATTGTACTGCCCAATAAACAAAAGATGTTCTATTAATAAGGAAGGAGTATCAAGGTCTGTCCAAGATTTACTAAACCAGTTGGTGATAAAGGGCAAATCAATATGGCTTAAAAGCATTTTAGCCAATATAGCCACGCTTATTGCTACTAGGTATGGTATATAAATTCGAAACACTCGTTTTATTAAGTATGTAGAATAGTGGAATTTAGCACTATTAATTGATAAATACAAAACAAAACCACTCAATATAAAGAATAGAATGACAGATTCATTTCCACTACTGAAAAAAAGGCGTAGAGGAGTTTCCTTGAACAAATAAATCATGTAGGTGCTGTTTGAATCATACTGATAATTAGCATATGAAGGGTATATCATCAAATAATGCCCGATTAATACAATGAGAGCGGCTAAACCCCTTAATGAGTCGAATTCCTTATATCTAGTCATATCCTCCTCCATAAGAACCTTTTTTTTTATAATATAGCACTTGTTCTCAATAAAGTATAGTTAGTTCTTTAAAACATACAAGAATAGACAGAAAAATACAAAATAAACCACAATATACCAATTTTTATACTCTTATGAAATGTTTAATGGGTGAATAAAAACTATTTGCAATAAATAAAAGGAGAATAGTTGAAAGCCGGAACACATCATGCCCTAATAAGAGATTTCAGGCCATTGGCCAATGGATAAATCCTGTTCCACATACCTAAATTTACTTAAGATATGGAAGTTTGGGGATCAGCTAGTAAGTTAAGGATTAGGCATTCAGGTGATGTTTATTATTCCTGTAATGAGGGAAACAAATTACTAGATATGCTAATAGATTTAATAATGAAACCAATTGACATAATAATAATGTAAAGAGGGTAGGTTCAACTTAATTATTCTTTATAAAGAACGGCTTGTTCGTTAAGGGTTATGAAGTAACCTGTAAATTTTATCTCAAGACATAAAATGGAGTACAAAAATGTAAAATAATAAATTCTACTATTTATATATATACCTATTAAAAGCAAAAGCTCAATTAATGAGTTATAGATGAAAGGATGAATTTTTTTAAAATGCCTTTATACCAAATGAGAGAAATATGGACACCCTTAAAATTAGTTGGAGTTAAGTTTTTTAAATCAGATGATAGTAGTATTTTCATCAAGGTTTTTAACCAACATCGAAGAAGGTTAAAGTAATTTGTTTTGTTATAAGGAGTATTAACCTAAATGTACCTCCAAAGTGTTAGGAGAACCACTTTAGCATAGTATCCAGCGTGTTAAATAAAAGTCATTAGTTTGTTTATTGAGAGCCAAAAATAAAAAAGTTTTAGGCTCCTTAGTATGCGTGGTTTTAAAGATCCATTCTGATATGTGTAAGCGAAGTAATATTATGATAAAAGGTGTCTATGGGGACACATGGGTATGAAGAAAATCGGTGAAAGCACCTGTCATAAAAATACAAACTTCAGATCATTTAAGGAAAGGTATTTTGTATGGTAATAGGTACAGAGTAAAAGAATGGTATGTATAAAGGGAAAAAATTCAGGATTATCATTCGTGACTTCATTAGGAGAGAACAGAACTTGAAAAGTCAAGAATATGTATACATGAGGAAGGCTGTTAATCAGCCTTCTTTTTTTATGAACTGTTTTCTAATCAACCACAAACTGTTTCTATTCCTTTTGTTTAAATAGAATTAATTGGAACAAGTTCACAATAATAAAAAAACATTTAAATGAGGGATATTTTATTATAAATAAACCTAACAATTTTGTGAGGGGACTATTGAAGAGCACATTATTCAGTTTACCATTGTGGTTGTCATTTTTTGGTACGAGTAAAATTATAATGAATTTTACAAGTCGTAATGTGGATCAGTATTGGTTTTGGAGTAGGGTGAAGAAGCCTAGTAACACGAATCTCTTAAATCCCGGTTCAGCATAAACTTGAACACCTTAAAAAAGTTGTATAGATAAGTGTAGCCCATCCATTTGTAGAGAGAAAGAAAGAGAGTGGTAAGTAATTGTGAGTGGTAGGAGAAAACAGTGACAAATTCCAAGTTAATATTATGAAAATGGAAGGCACCACACAAAAACAACTGTCTTTGTGTGGTGCCTTCCATTTTTATCCTACTTAAGCTGTATGCACTTCAAATATTAGTTGGGTAGGCACCACTAAAACAGGCTATACAGCGACTGCTAGTTTCTCCAAGATCCACATCTACTGCCTCTAATAACCCATCGGTGCTTAAAAAGGCTAATGAATCTGCCCCGATAACTTTTCCCATAGCTCGTTCGTGTTCGTGTTTGTTGGCAAATAGTTCTTCCTTAGTTGGCATATCTACTCCATAAAAACAAGGGTTTCTAACCATAGGTGAACTAATTCTTACATGGACTTCCTTGGCACCTGCTTGCCGAATCAATTCGACAATGCGCTTGCTTGTCGTTCCCCTAACAATCGAATCATCGACTAATACCACCCTTTTTCCTTCCAAAATTTCTCGCACAGCGCTCAATTTCAGTCGAACAGCTAAGTCGCGCAATTCTTGCGTGGGCTCAATAAATGAACGACCAGCATAAGGGTTTTTAATAATTCCCATTTCATATGGAATTCCTGATTGTTGGGAAAAACCAATGGCGGCAGGGACGCTTGATTCGGGAACGGCAACGACAACATCAGCTTGTGTCGGATGTTCTTTTGATAGAATTTCACCTAATTCCTTCCGGATTGTTAAGACACTTCTTCCTTGAATAACGCTATCCGGACGGGCAAAATAGACAAATTCAAAGGAACAAAGGGAAACCTTGCCTTTTTCCGCAAATCTTCCAGTTTGAATACCATTTTCATCTATAAGAAGCCATTCACCCGGTTCAACTTCCCGCCAGAACTTAGCATCAACCGCAGTTAAAGCGCATGTTTCTGAGGAGGCGATGATTGATTCACCAATTTTTCCAAGGCTAAGCGGACGTAACCCATGACGATCCAGGGCAATTAGCATTTGTTTTTCAGTCATAATAATCAAGGCAAAGGAACCGTCGATCCGTTTAAGCATATCAGGTGCGCTTTCTGCGAAATGCTTTTTACTTGAACGAGCTATTAAGTGAGCAATAATTTCAGTATCGGTTGTTGTTTGAAATATGCTTCCCTGCTGTTGTAACACATCCCGTTCTATCCTTGCATTTACGAGGTTGCCATTATGAGCAACAGCCAAGTCCCCCTCGCTATATTTAAAAACGAGGGGTTGTGCGTTTTGCAGTAAACTTTCACCAGAAGTTGAATATCGTACATGACCAATGGCCATATTTCCGCTTAATCCATCAAGGATGTCCCGTGAAAATACTTGGGTAACTAATCCCATTCCCCTGTGATTCCTGAATGATTTCCCATCACTAGCCACAATTCCTGCACTCTCCTGACCACGGTGTTGAAGTGCATGAAGTCCGTAATAAGTTAATTCGGCTGCTTTGGGGTGATTAAACACTCCAAATACCCCGCATTTCTCCTGCATTTCTGAATCCATTTTTCTCTTCCTCCCCTTAATGCCATTATTCTTATTTTTGGCAAATGGTGAATTTCTATCCTTTTTATTTACTAATCGGTAAATGGATATGGATTAAACTAATTGCAGCCATAAAACAGCTCTATGGAATAGGTAGGGATAATTGCTTAGCATTATTATCTTGGTATGAAAGACTTTTGGGTATAATGGAATATATTGAATAAATGTATTTTGTTTGATTTATAGTAAACTATATAGTAAAGAACAGATATTAATTTATAAAAACTAGCCCATTATAAAAATAGTGAATAATACAGTTAATATTTTTGTCGATTTGACGATACTTTAATATGAAGATCAAGCAAAGTGACTTCGCAGAAAGCGCTGTCAGATAGCTGCCATCAAAAATAAGGAGAATATTTGATGACAAAAAACAAATTTATTACGTTCGAAGAAGCTTATGAAAAGAAAGAAAGAAGTAAGAAAATTTTTATTGGGTCTTATATTACTATTATTTTAATCTTGATTTCATTATTGACTTTTTTTCTTGGTAAATCATAACGGGTGTTAAATAGGGCTGAGAAATCAGTCCATTTTTTGTGTTAAGAAGGTGAATTAGAAAATATGCAGGGAGTTCTCCTTATGTACCCAAATGGAATCAGGTGTGTAAATATTTATAGAGTCACGAACAGTCAGGTTACAGCCATATTATGGTTTGTAATGCTGGCTTTTTTCTTAGGGGAAATTAATTAAAACTGAATTAATGGTTCAAAATATCATTTTTGTGAAATAGCAAATATGAAAATTTAATTGCGATTATATCTCTATTTTCAATAAAAGTGTTTTATATAAAACGCATTATACCAATGTTTTTCCATTGTAATGTCACTTTTTGATGAATGATGTTGAAAAATGACGTAAAAAAACGAATAGTATTATGAGCTATTATTACGTTTTTAAGTATAATTAACATTAATATAGTTTTAATTAAGGGGAAATGTTTTAGGGCAAGATGGTTTATTTATTACCATGGAAACAGGGATTCTAGAGATTTATTAATTTTTAAGAAAATTAATGTGAAATATTATTGAGAAGGGCAAACCTATTGAAAAGTAGGGACGCAAAATTACAGGTCTAAGGCTAAATGCTAAGACGGCTGTATTACCACAAGTTGGGTGGGATTTATCATGGAAGCTAACAATGAACGGGAAGAATGGGTTTATCTAATTTTAGAGGCTAAAAATCTAGGATTATCTATTGAAGATGTGCGGAAGTTCATAAAAGGAAAATGAAATGGAAAACGCAAATCAGGGGATAAAAATTATGTTAGAGGAGGCTGTTATACAGTCTTCTTTTTTTGTTTTCATTAACGTAAAAGGTATCCAGAATAAAGAACATGGCGATAATAATAAAAATGTAACCTAATTGAGAGGGATTTTTATTATGGATGTACTTAATGCTTTTATAAAGGGATTAATCTGGGGAACTTTATTCAGTGTACCGTTATGGTTGTCATTTTTAGGTTGGATAAAAATAATAATGAATGTCATAAAGTAAGCGCTTAATTAAACGGATGCCTAGGCAGGATTTAACATGATCATCATAGAATTTAGTTATTGTACATAATGCGTTAGTCTTAACCTTCTACACATTTAAGAAATATTGCCTATGAAAAAAATAGTTAATAATACCTAAATATTTTTGGTTATATGCCGATACTACATTATAGAGATTAAGCAAAGGGACCTCGCAAAAGGCGATGTCAGATAGCTGCCATCAAAATATAAGGAGATTATTTGATGACAAAAAATAAATTCATTACGTTCGAGGAAGTTTATGAAAAGAAACAAAGAAGCAAGAAAATTTTTATTGGGACTTATATTACAATTACTTTAGTTTTGATATCATTAATGACTTATTTAATGGGACAAGCATAATTTATGTTATCGAAGGGGCTGAGGAATCGGTCCTTTTTTGTTTTTTATACCCAAACTATCTACCTTATAACTTACTAGTATTCATTCCTAAGGGATATTTCAGAAATGTTAAAATTGGGTAAATTTTTGGTTTTTAAACTAGTTTCTGCTTGCCAATTCCCGCTTTATATGTGATTATCAAATACATGAGCTATATTCCTTATTTTTGAAAAAATAATAGGACAACAGTATGAAATGGTGGCTCAATTATATATTGGAGTGGAAATTTCGCATGGATTTTTTTGATATTTTAAAAGACACTTTTGCCAAGGGTGAGTCTGGACAAGATGTTACTGTAAATGAACTTGTGGAAGAGATTAAGGAGAAATTAAGCGGGATCATTGAACAACCTGATAGTATATGATCCGTAGATACCTTTTCCCCATTTTGCTCGTTTTATGGGCGATGGTCATCTTCTTTTCTTTTATCGATGGAGAAGGCGTCAATGAAACTAAGAAAATCATTTCAGCTACATATACTTTAGGAGCATGTCTAACAACATGCTTCTTTTTTATCGTTTTCACATATATATATATAAATGAATGATAACCTGTGAGGGTGATGAGGGTGAGGAGACTCAGTAAGATTCCAATAGGAGTATTGACGGCTATTCTCGTGGTTTTAGCTGTAGGGGCCTGTATCATTTTTCTTTTTCCCAACGGATCAAAAAGGGTGGGTGAAGATTTCTATGAGTATGAAAGTGAAGCGGAGTTCGGGAAGTCCTGGGAATTGTTAAGTTCTGAAATGAAGCAGCGGTTTCCGAATCGGGCAGATTATGTGCAAAATCGGTCACATGTATTTTTACAGCATATGGATGTGGAGTCCTTTCAGTATGATGTAGGCCATTCTAAGAAAGTGAAGAACTGGAAGTTGGATAAGAGTGGAAGGCTGCATAAAACGGCCTATGAAATTCCAGTTACACAGGTCTTCAATTCTCGCTTTGGAATGTTTACTTTGGAACAAAATTGCTATGTCGTCAAAGAAAAAGGCGAATGGCGTTTGTTATGGGATTATCAATTTGAATAGATTCCTCTCCTTTTTCAGGCTCAAGTTCGTTTTATTGAAAAGGGAGAGGCGCTGCTCTCATATAATGCCGAAAAGATCTACTTCTCATGAAACATATTTCATTCTTGAACGGTCACTGATGGCTTTCAGAATAAACATTTTGTCCTGTTTGCTTAGCATAGCCCAGCTGCCTGCTTTGATTTTCATTTAAATCCACTCCTTTTGTTTAGGATCATTTATTATAGTTGATGAATGACGGTTGATGGAATTCCGGGTCCAAAGAATAATAGTGTCAAGTGATGAAAGGGGCAAGGGGAAGATGGGATTGTCAGCTCATATTAGATTATACCGTCTTTTCATGCCTAATAAACAACAAAAATTCCAACAAATCTCTACATTTGGTGTTCGTTTTTTGTCAGAATATTGGACGGGGAAAATGAAAAAGCTGTCAGGATGCGGGTCCGGACAGCTCTTTTATTTTTTCTTATTTTATGGATAATTGTTCTTTTAATTCGGATTGAACCTTTTCTTTTTCTTCATCTGACACAATATAATAGTAGATGCCGTCGATTTTCGTTCCGTTTCCATTTATGGACGATTGGGTAATGCTTTTGCTTGCGTCCCTGTAGTTCTTTTGGATGTCCATCATGTCATCAAACGTCAAATTCGTCTGGATATTATTACCGAGTGCAGCGAAGACTTCATCGTATTTCGTCAATGATGAAAGGCTAGCGCCTTCCTTGATGACGGCCTCGATGATGGCACGTTGTCTGGATTGACGGCCGAAATCACCACTAGGATCATCATGTCTCATTCTTGAATAGGCAAGGGCTTCTTTCCCGTTAAGGGTATGCGTACCTTTTGCAAAATGAATGCCATCGGATGTGAAGTCCAAATCGTTTTGAACGGTCACGCCGCCGACTGCGTCAACGATATCCTTAAAGCCTTCCATATTGATCTTCATATAATAGTCGATTGGGATATCCAGGAAGTTTTCAACGGTATCCATGGACATTTTCGCGCCGCCGAAGGCAAATGCATGGTTGATTTTATCCTGTGTCCCATGACCGACGATCTCGGTCCGTGTATCACGCGGAATGCTTAGCATTTTGACTGATTTCTTTTGTGGATTGACTGTCAAGACAATCATTGTATCTGAACGGCCTTTGTCGCCATCACGTTCATCGACACCAAGCATGAGCATCGAGAATGGCTCCTGATCTGACAGTGCAAGGTCTTTCGTTCGTTTATCGGTGGTACGGTCTATTGGTGTATGCATCGTGTCAACGGTTTTAGTCAGTGAATTCCATACGGAGTAGGCAAAGGCTCCCCCAGCTAGTATAAAAAGTAGGACAATTATCCCGACTACCTTCAGCCATGTCCGTTTCTTTTTCTTCTTTTTTTCATGTCTCATAGTTTACTTCCTTCCTCTTTTTGTAACCACTTCATCTATTATATTTAATTTCATAGTAAAAGAATAGTATATTTTACTATTTTATAATACCTTTGACATATTTTAGTGTAACTGTGTACTATGTAGCTAGAACAATTTTTAAGGGGCTGGAAAAATTGAATTCATTTAAGGGTTTAGTGCTAAAGGAGTGGTTGATTGGGAAATCCACACTTTTGTGGTTGTTGGTTGTGCAAGTTGGATTTGTGTTTATTTCTTTTTTCGTATCCAGGTATTGGGAAGTTGCAGGTATTTTTTATATGTCTACATGGGTAATCATGATCTTGCAGCCATTTATTATGTTCTCTTTGATTTTTGGATGTTTGAATTCTGATGGGAAGACGCAATTGTGGATTTACAATCCCCAGTCTGCAGCGATGTTGCTTGGAAGTAAATTATTGTCAAGTGTGCTGTTTCAAGTGGTTTCCATTTTATTTGCCAGCTGTTTAGTTTTTGTGGCTCTTAAGGTTCCGACTAGTTATTTTCAGCAAGACTTTCAGGTGGAAAATATAACGGAATTAGGTGGAGTGTTACAGATAGGCGGGGTTATGACGGCGGTCAGTATTGTCATTGCAGTGCTTATGATGTTTTTATGGGTAGTGTATCATGCACTCGCAAGGATTCAACTTATTAAAAATATTCGTTGGCTGTTTGTGTTTTTTTTGTTTATAGGAATGATTTTGTTGAAAAATTGGGTTGGAAATACAAAGGTATATCAGAAACTGGATGAAATATGGACTGTTCCGGCATTTAGCGGTTCGTCATCGTTTAGCTTATCTAAAACCAATTTGGAGTTTTATTTGGAAGGCGGAGGGAATATTTCGCTTTTGACAAGCGGATTGGATGTTATTGGATTATTGATATTGTTCCTAGCTTCATGTTGGCTCTTGGACCGAAAGATTGAGGTGTAAATGATGTCTGAGGAATTTCATGCATCAAAGCCGATTTATTTACAGGTTGCAGATCGAATTTGTTATTCAATATTACGCGGTGAGATAAAGAGTGGGAATAGGCTGCCATCGGTTCGCGAAATGGCTGTCCAGATGGGCGTCAATCCGAATACAATCCAACGCACTTATACCGAGATTGAGAGGGATGGAATCGTGGAGACGAGAAGGGGGCAGGGTACATTCGTTAAAAGTGATCCTGCGCTGATTGCTTCATTGCGTACTAGGATTCAAACGGAAGTTATTGAGACATTCTTTGAGAACATGAAAGAAATCGGCTTGTCGAAAGAAGAAATGCTTACAGCGGTACAGCAATTTCTGAAGAAGCAGGGGGATGCGGAATGACGGTTGAGCTGTATGATGTATCTAAAAAGTATGGCAGCATTGCTGCCCTTGATTGTGTAACACTCACGTTTGAAGTGGGGAAGATTTATGGGGTGTTAGGGACCAATGGAAGCGGTAAGTCAACATTGCTCAAACTGATTGCCGGTCTCGTCAAACCGGATCAAGGAGAGGTTACGGTCGATGGGGTGCCGGTAAGCAGGAGGTCGGCTTCACATGTTTCTTATTTGACAGAGCTTGATTTTTTTTATCCTCATTTTACGGCAGGTCAGTATATTGATTTTCATGCCTCGCAGTTTGCTGATTTTAATCGGGATAAGGCAATTGAAATGCTGGCATTCATGAAATTGGATGTACGGAAGAAGGTCCGTACGATGTCGAAAGGTAATCGCGGAAGGCTTAAATTAGTGCTAGCTTTGTCTCGGGAGGCACCTGTCGTGTTATTGGATGAACCATTCTCAGGGTTGGACGTTATGGTCCGGGATTCGATCGTACGGAGCTTGCTGTCTTATATCGATTTTGAAAGGCAAATGGTTATCATGGCGACTCATGAAATCGAGGAAATTGATAAAATCCTTGATGAAGTCATTCTGATTAAGGATGGCGAGATCATCTCTAAGGAAAGTGTCGAGGGTCTTCGAGAATCTAGTGGGAAATCAGTGATCGGTTGGCTAAAAGGACATCATAACTAATATGAAGAAATAATAAAGTAGCTTCGGAAAAGAGTCCGTGGTTACTTTTTTTGTTTGGAATGAGAAAAACTATGAATCTAATGAATTGGACCAGTCAAAATGGATTGGCCGGATTTTTTAAAATGGATGGAGAGTGTTCCTTCAAAATTGGTGATAAGCAAAGTCCCTCCAAGAAAGAAGGCGCATATATATGCAATACGATATCCTTAAAGAATAAATAAGTCTTGGAGGCTAAGCACAAATGGAATTATCAACTGAAAGTTCATCATACGAAAGTGATTCAGCGGAAAGCTCATCTTACGAATGTGATTCAACTGAAAGTTCATCATACGAAAGTGATTCAGCGGAAAGTTCATCTTACGAATGTGATTCAACTGAAAGTTCATCATACGAAAGTGATTCAGCGGAAAGCTCATCGTACGAGAGTGATTCAGCGGAAAGCTCATCGTACGAGAGTGATTCAACGGAAAGCTCATCGTATGAGAGTGTGCTCATCAGACGAGGGTGAGTTAACGGAAAGCCAATCAGATGATGAAAGTAGTTCAACTGAAAGCTAATCAGATTTAACAACTAGTTAAATTAGAACGGAGATTTACTTAAAAATGGGTGATAAGCAAAGTCCCTATTAGAAAGTAGGAACATATATATGCAGTACGGATATCCCTAGAGGATAAATAAATTTTGGAGGTTAAAGAATAAATGGAATATACAACGGAAAGCTCATCGTACGAAAGTGATTCACCGGAAAGTTCCTCGTACGAAAGTGATTCAACGGAAAGCTCATCGTACGAAAGTGATTCACCGGAAAGTTCATCAGATGAAAGCAGCTCAACGGAAAGCTCATCAGATGAAAGCAGTTCAACGGAAAGCTCATCAGATGAAAGCAGTTCAACGGAAAGCTCATCAGATGAAAGCAGTTCAACGGAAAGTTCATCAGATGAAAGCAGTTCAAATGAAATCCTTTCCGAGGCTGCAGAAGAAGAAACTGAAAATTCAGCTGAGGGAGAGGAAAATGGCACTCCTCGTCGTGTGAATGTATTTAAGAAAATGTGGCTGGAAAATATGATTAAAGCATCGAAGGGTATCTATAAAGACGAAGATTGACCATACAGGTACAGCAACCAAAGAGTTGTTGTGCCTTCTTTTGTAAAGGGACATGCCGCTAGACTCATAATTGACGCTAGGATTGTAATCCATTTACTAGATACGGGAAAAATTGGCCAAGCAAGGCAATTCAAAGGGAATTTAGCTTAAGCGGTTTCTTAAGAAAGGACCTAGCCGGAGTGTTTGGCTGACAATTGTACATATTGCCTATGGATGATTAAAACACAATGGTTTACTGGTGGTTTTTTGCGGGATAATGGCCAATATATTGAACTGGAACTCTTTGGAAAGATTCATGCAGTTCGGATTTTAATAGAAGTGGAATGTGGCTGTACACTTTTCTGTTTACAAACCAATAAACTGGGAGGCAGTTTTGTCAACATGAGGCATGTTAAATGTTTTTATTTCCCACAATAAAAAAACTCCGGATTTGAAGTGATCCGGAGTTATTTCTTTTTCTCGATATTTTCATAGACCGAGGCAAGTGCTTGTTCAAATTTCCCGCTCTTTTTCGGTTTGTAATATTTTTTGCTGCGCAGTTTGTCCGGTAAGTATTGCTGTTTCACCCAGCCATTTTCGTAGTCATGCGGATAAAGGTAGTCGATGCCGCGGCCAAGTTCTGTGGCCCCTTTGTAATGGGCATCCTTAAGATGATCTGGTACATCGCCGCTATGGCCGCTGCGAATGTCTGATAGGGCTGCATCGATTGCGACAATGGCCGTGTTCGATTTAGGTGATAGGCATAACTCGATCACTGAGTTGGCAAGTGGAATCCGGGCTTCAGGAAAACCGAGTCGTTCAGCGGCTTCGACTGCAGCGAGGGCCCTGGGGCCAGCCTGGGGATTGGCAAGAGCTATGTCTTCGTAAGCGATGACTACCAAGCGGCGGGCGATGCTTACAAGATCGCCGGCTTCGACTAAGCGACCCAAATAATGAAGGGCTGCATTCACATCACTGCCGCGAATTGATTTTTGGAAAGCGGACAGGACATCATAATGGGCATCTCCATCCTTGTCATGCGAGAAGCTTTTTTTCTGCATGCATTCCTCGGCAATTTGCAGATCTATATGAATGGTTCCGGACTCATCGGGTTCTGTGGAAATGACGGCGAGCTCAAGTGCGTTAAGGGCACTGCGGACATCTCCGTTCGAAGCAGTCGCGAAATGGGTAAGGGCATCAAAGCTGACCTCGGTTTCATATGCACCAAGTCCCCGCTCTTCATCATGAAGTGCCCGTTCCAGCGCTTTGGTTATATCCTCGGTTACCAATGATTTGAGCTCGAAAATCTGGCACCGGCTTCTGATGGCCGGATTGATGGCATGATAGGGATTGCTGGTCGTTGCACCGATCAGGGTGATCATCCCGTTTTCAAGATAAGGCAATAGGAAATCCTGCTTCGCCTTATCGAGCCGATGAACCTCATCAAGCAGCAGAATCACTTTACCGGACATTTTAGCTTCGGCTGCCACGATTTCCATATCCTTTTTATTATTAGTCACTGCGTTCAGCGTCCGGAACGCAAACTTCGTGCTTCCGGCAATCGCACTTGCGATCGATGTCTTGCCAATTCCCGGGGGACCATACAGGATCATGGAAGAAAGCTGCTTGGCTTTGACCATCCTTGCGATAATTTTTCCTTCACCGACCAGATGCTCCTGCCCGATGATCTCATCAATCGATCGAGGCCGCATCCGGAAAGCAAGCGGTTTAATATTCATTGCGCACCTCTCCTTTTTATATAAGGTATCACAACTGATGGGGGAAATGCGCTGATTATGCTATAAAAAGAGGGTGATCTCCCATTATGGCAGTCTCTATGGGGATTTAATGTGCGATGTAGGGTTTATCAATCGACCTAGCCTCACGAGCGAATAATTCGATCCTGCCCCTCGATCGGTTTACATTTCATTCTTTATTTCCACTTATCCTACCTCTCCAATTAGGATAATTTGACAAAGGAAGGGCGGGTGAATGCATTTCCGGCGGGAATATGCTATAATTTCAAAAGAATTTAGAAACGGATAAATAATTTGAGGTGTATATGTATGAAGATATCTACTAAAGGCCGTTATGGTTTGACGATCATGATCGAGCTTGCTAAACATTATGGAGAAGGCCCGAAGAGTTTGAAATCGATTGCCCAGACGCATAATTTGTCGGAGCATTATTTGGAGCAGTTGATTGCGCCGCTTCGTAATGCGGGGTTGGTGAAGAGTGTCCGCGGTGCATATGGCGGGTATGTCCTGTCCAAAGATCCTCAGGAGATTACTTCAGGTGATGTCATTCGTGTATTGGAAGGGCCGATTACGCCTGTTGAGGGTATCGAGGATGAAGAGCCGGTGAAGCGTCAGCTTTGGATCAGGATTCGCGATGCCGTGAAGGATGTATTGGATAATACGACGCTTATGGATTTGGCGAGCTACAAGGATACGGGTGAAATCGATTCTTATATGTACTATATTTAATTGATCAGCAATGCGCCTATTATGTAGGCGCTTGCGTTTTTTAATGGAGGCGACAAAAAAGTGGACAGAATATATTTAGATCATGCTGCGACTTCACCGATGCATCCGAATGTGATCGATGTGATGATGAGGGTCATGAGCAATGATTTCGGAAATCCGTCGAGCATTCATGCTTTCGGACGGGAGGCGCGGCATGTTTTGGATGAGGCGCGTTCGAGTATTGCAGCGAGCATCGGTGCCGGGCGGAATGAAATCATTTTCACGAGCGGTGGAACCGAGGCTGATAATACGGCGATCATTGGTGTTGCGAATGCTTATAAAGAACAAGGGAAGCACATCATTACGACGGAGATTGAGCATCATGCGGTCTTGCATACTTGCCAATACCTTGAGAAGTCTGGCTTTGAGGTCACATATTTACCTGTGAATGAGGCGGGGCTTATTTCAATTGCCGATTTAAAGGCGGCATTGAGGGACGACACGATTTTGGTTTCGGTCATGTTCGGCAATAATGAGGTGGGTACGATCCAGCCGATTGCTGAAATAGGGCAGGTGCTCAAAGATCACCAAGCCATTTTCCATACGGATGCGGTTCAGGCATATGGTTTGATCTCTATCGACGTTCGTGAGCTGGGTGTGGATTTACTGAGTGTATCCGCACATAAAATCAACGGTCCCAAGGGAATTGGCTTTCTTTATATTCGTGAAGGGTTGAAGCTGAATCCGCATTTATATGGCGGGGAGCAAGAACGCAAGCGCCGTGCTGGTACGGAGAGTGTGCCGGCAATTGCCGGTTTTTCAGAAGCTGTTTCAATTGCACAGAGCACGATGGAAAAGAAAAAGGAGCAATACAAGCGCTTCAAAGACGTATTGCTTGCCGTCTTTGATGAGGCGGATGTACAATATGAAATTAACGGATCCATGGAACAGTCGCTGCCGCATTTGCTGAATGTTAGTTTTCCGGGTACGAATGTGGAATCGATGCTCGTAAATATGGACTTGGCAGGTGTTGCTGTATCGAGCGGATCCGCTTGTACTGCCGGGTCAATCGATCCGTCGCATGTGCTTGTGGCGATGTTCGGGAAAGATTCGGAGCGGACGAAGAATTCGATCCGTTTCAGCTTCGGTCTGAACAACACGGAAGAGGAAGTAAGGCGGGCGGCAGAAACCACCGTTAAAATCGTTAATAGATTAGTGAGAAGATAATTCTTACTTTAAAATAAATGAGGTGACAGAATGAGAAAAGCACCACAGGACACCCGCGTCGTCGTGGGTATGTCAGGAGGCGTGGATTCTTCTGTGTCAGCCCTGCTATTGAAGAATCAAGGCTATGATGTGGTCGGGATTTTCATGAAGAACTGGGATGATACAGATGAAAACGGAGTCTGTACGGCAACCGAAGATTACAATGATGTAATTGCCGTTTGTAATCAAATCGGCATCCCTTATTATGCGGTCAATTTCGAGAAGCAGTATTGGGATAAAGTTTTCACTTATTTCCTGGATGAGTATAAAGCGGGCCGTACCCCGAATCCGGATGTAATGTGCAATAAGGAAATCAAGTTCAAGGCTTTTCTTGAACATGCGGTAAGCCTTGGTGCCGACTATGTGGCTACAGGTCATTACGCACAGGTTGAATACCGGGATGGCGAATACAAAATGCTGCGCGGTGTCGATAATAATAAAGATCAAACGTACTTCTTGAACCAGCTTACTCAAGAACAGTTGGAAAAAGTCATGTTTCCGCTTGGACATATTGATAAGAAGGAAGTCCGTGAAATTGCGAAAGAAGCGGGTCTTGCCACGGCAACGAAAAAAGATTCTACAGGAATCTGTTTTATCGGTGAACGCAATTTTAAAGAGTTTTTAAGCAATTACCTCCCAGCTCAGCCGGGTGATATGGTCACGATGGATGGCAAGGTAATGGGCAAGCATGACGGATTGATGTATTACACGATCGGTCAGCGTCACGGTCTGGGAATTGGCGGCAGCGGCGATCCTTGGTTTGTTGCGGGAAAAGACTTGAAGCGCAATATACTGTATGTGTGTCAAGGCTTTGATAATGATGTGCTTTATTCCAATTCCCTTCGTGCAGTCAATGTCAGCTGGGTAGCGGAACATGCGCCTGCCGATGAATTCACATGCACGGCAAAATTCAGGTACCGTCAGGACGATAGCGGTGTTAAGGTGAAGGTCTTGGACAATGGTGATGTCGAAGTCATCTTTGACGAGCCAGTCCGTGCGATCACACCTGGACAAGCAGTCGTCTTCTATGATGGTGAAGTGTGCCTTGGCGGCGGTACGATTGATGAAGTATTTAAAAAAGGTGAAAAACTGACTTACGTAGGGTAAAATAATCATGTCCCCAGCTGTGTTTGCGGTTGGGGACTTCTTTTGGATTGCGGGTGACCGCCTGAATTCGACCACTGGCTTATGCTATACTTTTTAATATAAAAATGGAGTGTGAATGGATATGGATAAGAATCAACAAGGCATTGAATTTATGCAGCAAGGGAAATACGAAGAAGCGGCGAAAGTTTTTAATGAGGCGATCGAGGAAAATCCGAATGAGCCTGTTGCTTACATAAACTTTGGGAATGTATTGACTGCCGTTGGTGAAACGGATAAAGCGGTCAAGTTTTACAAAAAGGCGATCGAGCTGGATGAAAATGCAGCAGCGGCGTACTATTCATTAGGAAACTTATATTATGAATCCGATTCTAAACTGGTCGAAGCGAAGGATATGTTTGAAAAGGCCATCCGTCTGGGACTGGATAACAGCGATGCTTACTTCATGCTTGGATTGACATTGATGGCATTGGATCAACCGAAATTGGCGATGCCTTATCTGCAGAGAACGGTGGAGCTGAGCCCTGAGGATGTTGATGCAAGATTCCAATATGCGTTATGTCTTGCTAATGCGGAATTGTATGATGAATTGATCGATCAGCTGAATAAAGTTGTGGAACAGGATCCGGGCCATGCGGATGCTTATTATAATTTAGGTGTTGCGTTTGCAGGGTATCGTGAGGATGCGAAAGCCGCGATGGGTTATTTTGATAAGGCTTTGGAAGCACAGCCTGACCATATGCTTGCTGCGCACGGTAAGAAACTGATGGAAGAAATGAATGCTGAGTAAATAAAAAGCATATGCATGGAAAGGTGGGGAGAAGAGTTGAGCCAGCAAGATTCGTTGGATTTGTTTTCAGAAGAGAAAAAGTTCATGAAAGGCAGTCATTTAGTGACGATCTTTCATAATGAAGAAAATATGTACTCGGTTGTGAGAATTCGTGTGCATGAAACGAATCTGGATTATGAAGAGAAGGAAGCGGTCGTAACAGGTTATTTTCCAAGGATGCATGAGGATGAGATCTATATTTTTTATGGGGCCATGAAGGAACATCCGCGTTTTGGCCTTCAATTCCATGTAGAGCATTTTCGCAAGGATCTGCCTCAATCCAAGGAAGGCATCGTCAGTTATTTATCAGGTGACCTTTTCAAGGGCATTGGGAAAAAAACAGCCGAAAGCATTGTTGAGACACTGGGTGATAAGGCCATTTCAAAAATTCTGGCTCAGCCTTCGCTGCTTGATGATATCCCGAAGCTATCAGGGGAAAAGGCAAAAGGCCTCTATGATACATTAGTCGAGCATCAAGGTCTGGAGCAGGTGATGATCGCCTTGAATCAATATGGCTTCGGTCCGCAGCTGTCGATGAAAATCTATCAAATGTATAAGCAGGATACGATCACGATGGTTCAGGGTAATCCGTATAAGCTCGTAGAGGATATTGAAGGGATTGGGTTTGGACGGGCGGATGAGCTTGGGCATCAGCTGGGCATTTCCGGCAGCCACCCCGACCGAATCAAGGCTGCGTGCTTGTATACGCTTGAATCCCAATGCCTCCAGGACGGAAATATATACATAGAAGCCGAGCAGCTTTTGGAAGCTGTCAAACGGCTGCTGGAGGAAAATAAACGGGATCGCATTGAGTTCACCAACATTTCCTCGGAAATAATCGAATTGACGCAAGAGGGGAAAATCGTTGTCGAGGATCAACGAATTTATCCGCCTTCGCTATTCTATTCGGAAAAGGGAATCGTGATGAACATCAAGCGGCTGCTTGCTCAAACCGAGTATGAGGACCAGTTCCCCGAATCGGAGTTCTTGCTGGCACTTGGGGAGCTGGAAGAGCGGCTGGATGTTTCCTATGCCCCGGCCCAAAAGGAAGCGATCCAGACAGCCTTGCAATCGCCGATGTTAATCTTGACTGGGGGACCGGGTACCGGTAAGACGACAGTCATCAAAGGCATCGTTGAGCTATATGCAGAGCTGCATGGTGTATCCATGGACATTAACGATTATAAAAAAGAAGGAAGCGATCCCTTTCCATTCGTACTTGCGGCTCCTACTGGCCGTGCCGCGAAACGCATGGCCGAGTCGACGGGGCTCCCCGCAGTCACGATCCACCGTTTGCTGGGGTGGAACGGGAGTGACGGGTTTTCCCATGATGAGGATAATCAGCTGGATGGCCGTATCGTGATCATCGATGAGGTTTCGATGGTGGATACGTGGCTGGCCCATCAATTGTTTAAAGCTCTGCCGGAAAATGTCCAGGTGATTTTGGTTGGTGATGAAGATCAGCTGCCATCTGTTGGACCTGGGCAGGTTTTAAAGGATTTGCTTGCATCGAATTGTGTACCGACTGTCAGTCTCGAACATATATATCGTCAAGCTGATGGGTCATCGATCATTGAATTGGCCCATGAAATCAAAAAAGGAAGGCTTCCGGATGATGTCACGAAACAGCAGGAAGATCGATCGTTCATTCGCTGCCAAACGAATCAAATCCCCCAAGTGATCGAGAAAGTGGTTGCCAATGCCAGGACGAAAGGCTTCACGGCCAAAGATATACAGGTGCTGGCTCCCATGTATAGAGGGCCTGCCGGAATTGATGCACTGAATAAAATGCTTCAGGAAGTGTTCAATAGCAATGCGAATGAAAAGCGGCGGGAAATAAAATTCGGCGATGTGATATACAGAACCGGAGATAAGGTGCTTCAACTGGTGAACCAGCCAGAGGAGGGTGTCTTTAATGGCGATATGGGGGAAATCGTGTCCATATTGTTCGCTAAAGAAAATACCGATTCTGTCGATAAAGTGATCATATCGTTCGAAGGCATCGAAGTGACTTACACAAAGCAGGATTTGAACCAGATCACACATGCCTATTGCTGCTCCATCCATAAGTCGCAGGGAAGCGAATTCCCCATCGTCATTTTACCTGTAGTGAAAAGTTATTACCGGATGCTCCGCCGTAATTTATTGTATACGGCGATTACCCGCAGTAAAAATTTCTTGATCCTATGTGGTGAAGAAGATGCATTCCGTTTAGGGATCGAACGTAATGATGAGATGCGCCGGAAAACGACTTTGCGTGAAAAGCTGAGGGAGATCTTGAGTGAAGAAGAAATGCCGGTTGAAAAGGGAGAGGTGCATCAAGAGGCAAGTTATCTTGATATTCTTATGCATGCTGACCCGATGATCGGGATGGAGAATGTCACGCCATATGATTTTATGTAGGTACTTTTTGATTGATTTTGTTTAAAATTCATGGTTTTGGTGGAACTAATAAGGATATAACTTATATGTAAGCAGGGGGGATTTGATGAAAAAAGGTTGGATAATCGGGATAGTCGTTGTCGTTTTACTGGTCATTTATGGCGCATCTTCGTACAACGGACTTGTTAGTGCCAGTGAAGACGTCGATAATAAATGGTCACAGGTGGATAACCAATTAAAACGAAGAGCGGATTTGATTCCGAATCTTGTTGAAACGGTGAAGGGTTATGCCTCGCATGAAACGGAAGCCATTAAAGCGGTGAGTGATGCACGCTCGAAGCTGGCAGGTGCCAATTCGACCGAAGATGCAATTGAAGCCGATCAAGAATTGAGCGGGGCCTTGAGCCGTCTTTTGGTTGTTGTCGAGAACTATCCGGACTTAAAGGCCAATGAGAATTTTAAGGGCCTCATGGATAGTTTGGAAGGCACGGAAAATCGGCTGACGGTAGCACGAAAAGACTATAATGATGAAGTTACCAACTATAATAAGATGATTAAACGCTTTCCGAAGAATATGATGGCAGGAGCGTTCGGGTTCGATGCCAAACCATATTTTGAAGTGACCGATCAAGAAAAAGAAACGCCAAAGGTTGATTTCGGGAGCGATAAATAATGAAAAAACTCGCTGTGTTTGCGCTATTCTTCATTCTCACGTTCAGTTTAGCAAACGTGGCCGCAGCACAACCTAACATTCCTGAACCAGTGGGGGATATATATGTTCAGGACTTCGCCGGAGTCCTGAATGATCAGGAAAAATCGGAACTCATCGAACTAGGGAAACGATTGGATGATGCCACAAAAGCACAAATTTCCGTTTTGACGGTTGATTCGATGGAAGGATCCGAGATCGAGGAGTACTCGGTCGAGGCATTAAGATCATTCAAGCTTGGTGATGCCGAGCTGAACAATGGGGTCCTCATCGTGCTGGCCATGGAAGAACAGAAAATCCGTATTGAAGTGGGGTACGGTTTGGAAGGGGCCATCACCGATATAAAATCTGGACAGATTTTGGATGATGTGGCTATCCCCGCGCTGAAAGAGGGTAAATATGATGTTGCCCTGACGGAGACCTATAAGGCTGTATATAATGACGTCACGAAAGAATACAACCTAGGTGACGAGTTTTATCAAGATCTCTCCGTTCAGCCCGAGTCAGAAACCTTTCAGCCATCTGGTTTACAGATTTTCCTCATTATCATCGTCGTCATCATCGTATTCATCCTCGATGCCAAGTTCTTTAAAGGGTTTTTCCTTCAAACGCTAATCAATATCCTTTTGATATTCATAAGTCGCGGCGGCGGCGGCCGTGGAGGCGGAAGCGGCGGTCCACGGGGCGGCGGCGGCGGAAGTTCCGGGGGCGGAGGTGCCAGCAGGGGCTGGTAAAGCAGTGGGTCTGACCGGGAAACCGGTCTTTTTTTTAGGCTCATTTCGTAAAGATTGTTGTTTTTAAAACGAAACGATTTAAGGTTGATTGGAGCGAAAGTGCGAGACTCCTGCGGGAGCAGCGGGACAGGTGAGACCCCACAGGCGTTTACGCCGAGGAGGCTCACCGCCCGCACCAAGGAAAGCGAGCATCTGGAGGGGAAATCAACCACAACTCACTACCTGGTAAATAGCAACAAAGTATGTGAAAACAGCCTTTTTTTATGTATGGCCCCTGTGTCGGACCAACAATGGAAAACCTTTCAGCACATCTATTTTCAGTAGTAAAGAGATAATAAAAATGTTCGGAAAGGCGGGATGACCTTGCGGACGTTTTCTTTATTGAAAGGAATGCCGGTTTTCACAATCAAAGGAGAAAGAATCGGCACGGTCCACGATTTATCAATTTCTGAAATGGGACAGATAACGGGCTTGGTCGTTCATCAGCAAGCATTGTTCAAAAGAGCTTTTCATTTGAAACTTGACGATATTTCTTCATTCGGTCCAGATGGGATCGTCATCAGCCACCAAGATTCAACCTTAAGGAAAGTGCCTGCGGATTCCATTTGCCTATCGAAGGACGAAGTATTGGGACGCATGCTGTTTTCAGAAATGGGCGAAGAACTTGGTTTACTGCAGGATGTATATTTCAAGGAAAAAATGGGCACGATTATAGCGTATGAAACAACGGATGGGTTTTTCTCGGAGTCGACAGTGATAGAATCAAAACAGCCGCCTGCATTAGGGAAGGATACCATCATTGTTTCAGTTTATGAACAGTGAGGTGTCCATTTTGGAAATTAAATGTCCGAATTGCCGCAGTAAAGATGTTGGGAAGATTGGCGTAAATCAATATTATTGTTGGAATTGCTTTATTGAAATGACTCTGTCCGAAGGGCTCATCAATACGCATCAAGTCGAGGAAGATGGAAGTTTAAGCTCATTGGACGATTTGTTTGAGGAAAATGACCGCCGCTTCGGTATGTAAATAACGGAAGAGGTGTTTGCAATGGCTAGACGTTCACGCAATACTCTAATGAATATGGGTTCGGACTTGATGAACTCGAAGATGATCAAACGGAACATGAAGAAAATACGCAAAAGATTAAAGTCATTATTATAGCAGGAATGGGTGTCCTGATAATGAGGGCACTCTTTTTTATGTATGAAAACCTTCCGCCTTTCGAAGAATAAATGAGCGGGGGGTGTTTATTGTGAGTATTCGGCTAAAGTGGTTTTATCGCCTGGGTTTTTTATTGCTCTTATTTTTCGTCATCTATATTTTTATGAAACTTAAGCCCATGTGGGGACCTGCCGTTACTGTATGTGTGACGGTGCTGCTGCCCTTTTTGGTCGGTGCGTTCATCAGTTACTTGCTGCACCCTGTAGTGGAATATTTGAATGAGAAAGGGATGCGTCGCTGGCTTTCGATTACGATCATCTATTTGTTGTTTTTCGGGGGGATCGGTTTTGCCGTTTATAAAGGGATTCCAGTGATCGTCAGCCAGGTTCGCGAGCTGTCGGAAAGCGTGCCGGAACTGGTTGAACAGTACCGGGGCAGTATTGATAAGCTCAATCATCAAACGGCGGCCTGGCCGTTCGGAATTCATGAAAGATTCGAAGAGGGTGTCACCCTTTTCGAAGGGTGGCTGAAGCGTATACCGGAAAAGGCGATGGAGTATGCAATGAAGATGATTGATTTCATCGTCCTGATAGCGTTGATTCCATTCATTGCTTTTTATATCCTGAAAGATTTCACCGTTTTAAAAAAAATGGCATGGTATATGACCCCGAAAAAATGGCGCAATCAGGGACGGGCATTCGTCCGTGATGTCGATGCATCGCTTGGAGGCTATATCCGCGGACAAATCATCGTCTGTGTCGTGATCGGCTTGATTTCCTCGCTGCTCTTCTGGATAGCCGGAATGAAATATCCGCTTCTTTTGGGGGCGATAATCGGAATAACGAATGTGATTCCGTATTTCGGACCGATTATTGGGGCCATTCCTGCTGTGGTCATTGCCGCGACAATGTCAGTGAAAATGGTGTTGATCATCGCGGTCATCGTGCTTGTCCTTCAATTTCTCGAAGGAAATATTCTGTCTCCGCTAATAGTCGGTAAAAGCCTTCATATGCATCCGCTGTTCATCATGCTTGCATTATTAGCCGGAGGCGAAATAGGCGGTATCTTCGGCATGGTCGTTTCGATTCCCATCTTGGCTGTGTTGAAAGTTTTTGTACTTCATGCCCGCGTTCACTTTAGAAAGAAGCCGCCCCTTATTGACAAATAAAAGTCTTGTGAATATAATCCATAACATAAGATAATTCGTTGAAGGATGAAGTATGCTGAAGTCCATCTAAAGAGAGGGGTCCCCCAGGCTGAAAGGGACTGCCAGGTGAAGAGCAGCAGAAA
Source organism: Peribacillus sp. SRI_006 (assembly GCF_057586375.1). Taxonomy (NCBI): domain Bacteria; kingdom Bacillati; phylum Bacillota; class Bacilli; order Caryophanales; family Bacillaceae; genus Peribacillus; species Peribacillus sp. SRI_006. The sequence continues at coordinate 268,917 of NZ_JBYCZT010000001.1, forward strand.
GCTAGTCCTGAGAGCAGCTAATACCTGCCGTCACGCCGCGTTAAGGCTTTTATGAAGGTGATGGACCTGGGATCAATTCCTGCGTCCATAATCAGGGTGGTACCGCGAGTCAACTCTCGTCCCTGTTTTTGGGATGGGGGTTTTTTGTGTGCTCAAAATTACATAATTTTTAAAAGGAGGATATATATATGAAGTATTTAACTGGTGCTCAAATCCGCCAAATGTATTTAGACTTTTTTAGTGAAAAAGGACATAACATCGAACCAAGTGCGTCATTGGTTCCTCATGAAGATCCATCATTGCTTTGGATCAATTCCGGGGTGGCGACGTTAAAGAAATATTTTGATGGACGGGTGATTCCTGAAAATCCAAGGATTACGAATGCTCAAAAGGCGATCCGTACAAACGATATCGAAAACGTGGGGAAAACGGCACGTCATCATACGTTTTTCGAAATGCTCGGAAACTTCTCCATTGGTGAATATTTCAAAGAAGAAGCCATTACATGGGCATGGGAATTTTTGACCGATGAAAAATGGATTGGGTTCGACAAAGATAAATTGGCTGTGACGATCCATCCTGAAGATGATGAAGCATTCGAACTTTGGAATAAGAAAATCGGTGTACCTGCTGAAAGGATCATTCGCCTGGAAGAAAACTTCTGGGATATCGGGGAAGGTCCAAGCGGTCCGAATACGGAGATTTTCTATGACCGCGGACCAGCATATGGCGATGATCCGAATGATCCGGAACTATATCCAGGCGGGGAAAATGAACGTCATTTGGAAGTATGGAATCTTGTATTTTCTCAATTCAACCATAATCCGGACGGTTCTTACACACCGCTTCCAAAGAAAAATATCGATACAGGGATGGGCCTTGAGCGTATGGCTTCCGTCGTTCAAGATGTGGCGACGAACTATGATACAGATTTATTCATGCCAATCATCCGCGCAGTCGAAGAGATATCCGATGTGAAATATGGTGTTGATTCAGAAAAAGATGTGGCATTCAAAGTCATAGCCGACCATATTCGTACGGTAGCCTTTGCAGTTGGTGACGGGGCTCTTCCATCCAACGAAGGCCGCGGTTATGTATTGCGCCGTTTACTTCGCAGAGCGGTTCGATATGCTAAGCAAATCAACATCAACCGACCATTCATGTTCGAGCTTGTGACGGTCGTTGGTGAAATCATGAAAGACTTCTATCCTGAAGTCCTCAAGAATAAAGAATTCATTGCAAAAGTAATCAAAAATGAAGAGGAACGTTTCCATGAAACCCTGAATGATGGACTGTCCATCCTTTCTGAAGTCATTAAAAAGGAAAAGGAAAAAGGCAATACGACCATTCCGGGCAGCGATGCATTCCGTTTATATGACACATATGGTTTCCCGATTGAGTTAACGGAAGAGTATGCAGAAGAAGAAGGCATGGCGGTCGATCAAGCTGGATTTGAAAAAGAGATGGATGCTCAACGTGAACGTGCCCGTTCAGCGCGTCAAGATGTTGATTCCATGCAAATCCAAGGCGGGGTATTGGGCGATATTAAAGTTGAAAGTGAATTTGTCGGATATGATCAAGTTGCTGTTGAAGCCAAAGTTGCTGCCATCATACAAAATGGCGAGCTTGTAACGGAGGCACAAGAAGGAGAAGAAGTTCAAGTGATACTGGACAAGACTCCTTTCTACGCGGAAAGCGGCGGACAAATAGCCGATATAGGAACGATGGCCAGTGAATCGGTGAAGGTTGATGTCCTTGATGTCCAAAAAGCTCCTAATGGCCAAAATCTGCACCGTGTAGCAGTTACTGCCGGCACATTAACAGCAGATTCCCATATCGTTGCTGCGGTAAATCAAGAAAATCGCATCCATATCACGAAAAACCATACAGCGACACACCTTTTGCATCAGGCGTTGAAAGATGTGCTTGGTACACATGTCAACCAAGCGGGTTCACTCGTACAGGCTGAGCGCCTTCGCTTCGATTTCTCTCATTTTGGCCAGATAACGGCGGAAGAGATTGAACAAATCGAAACGATTGTAAATGAAAAGATTTGGCAAAGCTTACAAGTGAATACGGATTATAAAAACATCGAAGAAGCAAAGGCTATGGGCGCAATGGCCTTGTTCGGCGAAAAATACGGCAAGATTGTACGTGTCGTTCAAATAGGCGATTACAGCTTGGAACTTTGCGGCGGTGTCCACGTTCCGAATACAGCGGTGATCGGCTTGTTCAAAATCGTTTCCGAAAGCGGCATCGGTGCAGGAACTCGCCGTATAGAAGCGGTAACGGGTGCTGGGGCGTACAAATTGATGACCGATCAAATCGGTGTCCTGAAGGACGCGGCTGCAAAATTGAAAACGAACTTGAAAGACGTACCTTCAAGAATCGAAACGGTACTGGCTGAAGTGAAGGATCTTCATCGCGAGAATGAAAGCCTTACTGCAAAATTAAGTAATATTGAAGCAAGCAGTCTTGTTTCTAACGTAAAAGACGTAAATGGGGTTCAAGTATTGGTGGCGAAGGTTCAAGCTACCGACATGAATAATCTGCGTGCCATGGCGGATGATTTGAAACAAAAGCTCGATTCTGTCATTATCGTATTAGGCTCTGCCCAAGGCGATAAAGTCAATTTGATTGCCGGGGTGACGAAGGATTACATCGACCGCGGTTTCCATGCTGGTAAATTGGTCAAAGAAGTTGCTTCCCGTTGCGGCGGTGGCGGTGGCGGACGTCCAGATATGGCCCAAGCCGGCGGAAAAGACCCTGAAAAATTGGATGCAGCACTTAATTTTGTTGAAGAATGGGTCTTATCGATTTCATAATCAATGGAAAGTGTTGTACAATGTAGGTAATAGTGGATTTGGACGCTGAGGAGAGGTGCATGTTAATGAGTTCCTTTGATAAAACGATGAAATTTAATTTTCCCGAAGAACCATTCGAAAGAGATGTACAAGAAGTATTGTCTCAAGTGTATGTTGCACTTCAGGAAAAAGGTTATAACCCGATAAACCAGATTGTCGGTTATCTATTATCTGGTGACCCGGCCTACATCCCGCGCCATATGGATGCTCGAAACATTATTCGTAAGCTTGAACGCGATGAAATCATCGAAGAATTGGTTAAATCGTATCTTAAGAACCATCGAGAGGAATACTAATGCGCACAATGGGACTTGATTTAGGTTCAAAAACCATCGGCGTCGCCTTGAGCGACGCGATGGGCTGGACTGCACAAGGATTGGAAACGATCAAAATTAATGAAGCTGGAAATGACTTCGGCTTTAAACGCCTCAATGAAATTATAAAAGAGCATGATGTTTCTAAAATTGTCCTCGGTTTACCTAAGAACATGAATGGGACTGTTGGACCGCGAGGCGAGATCAGCCAAGATTTCGCTAAACGATTAGAAAACAAATTCAAGCTGCCGGTGTTTCTCTGGGATGAACGGTTGACAACTATGGCGGCTGAACGTGTCCTTCTTGAGGCGGACGTGAGCCGAAGCAAACGCAAGAAAGTCATTGATAAAATGGCAGCTGTCATGATTCTGCAAGGATTCTTGGACAGACAAACAAATTCAATATGAGGTGAATACAAATGGAACACGGCGAAAACAACATTACAGTAGTAGATGAAAACGGAAACGAGCAGCTTTGCGAAATCCTTTTCACATTCGACTCAGATAAATTCAACAAATCTTATGTACTTTACTATCCGATGTCTGCAGAAGATGAAGAGGAAGAAATTGAAATCCACGCTTCATCATTCGTACCGAGCGAAGATAATAAAGATGGTGAACTTACACCGATCGAAACAGAAGAAGAGTGGGATCTTGTCGAAGAAATGTTAAATACATTCCTAGACCAAGAAGAAGCGGAAGAAGAATAAAAGAAAAAAACCGGCCCCTAAAGGTCGGTTTTTTTCTTGGCTCTTTTCGTAAAGATTGTTGTTTTTAAAACGAAACTATTTTAGGTTGATTGAAGCGGAAGTGCGAGACTCCTGCGGGAGCAGCGGGACAGGTGAGACCCCACAGGAGTCTACGCCGAGGGCGGACCACCGCCCGCGGAAAGCGAGTACCTGGAGTGGAAATCACGTTCAAATTGTACAAACCCATAATAAACTGTGGACATGAAGATCGTTTTTTCATTTTTGTACCAGTAACCCCTTATCTTTTCTTTGCGAATAAAAGCATAAAAGTAGCGAACGGACCCAAAAATAATGATAGCAAGAACCAGTTCAGCGCCGTTCTATTTTTCCCTTGAGCAAGTCCGGCGTTTATGAGTGCCAATGTCCCCCAACCTACAAAATAATACTGATCCAACTCCTCCACACCTTTCCTTTTCCTCAAATCATTATGGCATTCCTATATGAATATTCCTGCTATTTCTTGAAATGCCTAATACATGCAGGGAACAAATTTTTAAGCTGAGTAAATAATTAAAACAAAGTTGATTGGAGCGGGTGTGCGAGAGTCCTGCGGGAATACGTGTCCAAGGGAGACCCCACAGGCGCAAAAGCGCCGAGGGCGGACCGCCCGCGGAAAGCGAGTCCCTGGAGCGTAAATCAACGTCTAAATTGTACAAGCCATAAAAAGACTGTGGGCAAAAGGAGTTCGGAAACATATCTTTCATCAAATGATGTTCCCGAACCAACTGACCCCAAGCAGCACCATCAACTCCTCGAGTATGGTTTCTAAGTTAATAAATAGTTGATTGGGGAGTAAGGTAGCGGGTCTCTGCGGGAAAAACGCGTCAAAGGGAATGCCTCGAGCGGAAATCAATATGCCCTCAAAAAAACTGTAGACAAAGATATCACCATTTTCCTATTAAATAATACCTGTATATTGACAAAACTAGTGCATTTTTGCCATAAATAGAGTATTGATGAATGTAGTTTTGCAAAAAACATGTAATTATTTGTTGATTTTAGTATAATGTTCGAAGCAAAGATTAATTAGAGAAAAGCATCATCTAGAAACCAATCTGTAGTTGGTGTGAGTTTGCAGGGGGAATAAACATGGATGAAAAAGATAAAAATCTATCTAAAAAGGAACATATCCAAATGAAATTGTTAGAACAGCAAGGAGAAGCCAAGCTGGTTCGTAAAATCATCATGATTACGATCGCTTCGCTTATTTTACTAATTGGGATAGTTGGTCTTGTGGGCTTTTTATATATCAACTCAGCCATGAAACCAGTCGATCCGGATGATGACACCATCAAGAAAGTGAAAATCCCGATCGGTTCATCCGTTAACGGAATTTCAACGCTGCTTGAAGAGCAGGGAATAATCAAGGACGCACGCGTATTCAAATATTATATTAAATTCCGCAATGAATCCGGTTTTCAGGCAGGGGAGTATAAATTATCACCTTCGATGCCGATTGAAGATATTGTCACAAGCATCAAAACCGGGAAACTCATGAAGGAAGCGGCAATGAAGATAACGATTCCTGAAGGGAAGCAGCTAAGCCAAATTGCCGATATCATCGCGGGGAAGACGGGTGAAGATCCGAAAAAGGTCTTCAAGAAATTGAATGATAAGAAGTTCGTTAATTCCATGCAAGAGCAATTTCCGCAGCTATTGACCTCGGAAATTGAAAATGAAAAGGTTTTATATCCGCTGGAAGGGTACCTTTTCCCAGCTACTTATGACTTTTATGAAGAAAAGCCGACCCTGGAGTCAATCGTCATCGAGATGCTGAAGAAAACCGAAGAGACTTTGCAGGCTTACGAGGGCCAAATGGATAAGAACGATTATTCCGTACACGAGATGCTGACCTTCGCTTCGCTTGTCGAAGAAGAGGCGACGGCACAAGTCGATCGCGGAAAGATAGCTTCCGTCTTTTACAATCGTATTAAGGAAGGTATGCCGCTTCAAACGGATCCGACCGTTTTGTATGCGAAGGGTTCACATAAGAGCAGGGTGTATTATAAAGACCTTGAGGTGAAATCCCCTTATAATACGTATAAGAACAAGGGGCTTCCGCCAGGGCCGATTGCAAATGCCGGAACGACATCGATCGATGCGGTATTGAAACCTGAGAAAACGGATTACCTGTACTTTTTGGCAACACCTGAAGGGGAAGTCCTTTACTCCAAGACCTTGGATGACCACAATAACAAAAAGGCAGAGCATATTTCCAATAAATAAATAAAAAAATGCAAGGACACCGAGGGGGGAGAGATATTACTTTCCCCTTGTTTTTATGATAGAATAGTACAAGTGAATTTTTGATCCGATTCTTATCGGTGACGTAACTCGGCGAATGCCGGGTTTTATTTTGAAAGATAAGGAAATGTAGATCGTCAAGCATACTTGTTTCAGCTCCTTGTGAAGAAATTGTTCAATCAATTTTTTCATGTTACTGACCAAGCGCTTTTGTTTTCCTTATAAATGGAGGAAACGTTTTGAACGGAAAAATAGAACAATATCTTCATTCCTTAATTCCGGAGCGTACGGGTTTGCTTAAGGAGTTGGAAGATTTTGCGATGGAAAATAATGTGCCGATCATGGAGCCCGAAGGAATTGAAGTGCTGCTTCAGATTTTAAGGCTTCATCAGCCAAAAGCGATATTGGAAGTAGGTTCGGCAATTGGCTATTCGGCCATAAGGATGGCTGAGACCCTTCCGGAAGCAGAAATCGTCACACTTGAACGGAATGAAGCCCGCATTGAGCAGGCAAGGGCTAACTTCAAGAAGGCGGGACTGTCGGAAAGGATCACCCTCATTGAAGGGGATGCCCTTGAAGCGGGACCGAAAGTGATGGAGCATGGCCCGTTCGATATCATCTTCGTTGATGCAGCTAAAGGGCAGTACAAGCGATTCTTTGAACTGTTTGAACCATTCCTTGCTGATGCTGGCATCATCATTACTGACAATGTTTTATTCAAAGGCTTGGTTGCCGAAAACATTGAAGAAATGGAAATGACGAGAAGAAAGCGAGCTCTTATCAAAAAAATCAGAGACTTTAACATCTGGTTACATGACCATCCCCATTTCGATACTGTAATTTTGCCGATTGGTGATGGTGTGGCCATTAGTAAACATAGAGGTGACAAAAATGAAAAAGCCTGAATTACTCGTGACTCCGACAAATGTCGATCATATAACAGAACTCATCGATGCTGGCGCTGATGCCTTTGTCATTGGCGAACAACGTTATGCACTAAGGCTGGCAGGGGAGTTCAATCGTGAAGATGTAGAGAAGGCAATTGAACTTGCACATGCTGCGGGCAAGAAAGTGTACGTATCCATGAACGCCATTTTTCATAATGAAAAAGTGGACGAGCTTGAAGGGTATGTTACATTCCTTAAAGAGGCTGGTGCCGACCGGATCATTTTCGGTGATCCCGCAGTCTTGATGGCTGTCCGTGCCGTGGCACCTGATATGCCCCTGCACTGGAATACAGAGATGACGGTAACGAACTGGTACACATGTAATTACTGGGGAAAACGCGGTGCTGTCCGTGCCGTTGCTGCCCGTGAGATAAGTCTGGACGAGATCGTGGAAATGAAGGAAAATGCCGAAGTGGAGATTGAAGTGCAAGTGCATGGCATGACATGCATGTTCCAATCGAAGCGAACGCTCCTAGGTAATTACTTTGAATACCAAGGCAAGGCATTGGAAGTGGAAAATCGGAAGGAACATAGAAATATGTTCTTGCATGATAAGGAACGCGAAAATAAATACCCGATTTATGAAGATGAAAATGGTACACATATCATGAGTCCGAATGATATGTGCATGATTGATGAACTTCAGGAATTGATTGAAGCGGAAATTGATTCACTGAAAATCGAAGGGTTACTACAAACTCCGGAATATGTCATTGAAATGACAAGGTTATATCGGGAAGCGATTGACGTATGTGCTGAAGACCCTGACCGCTATGATGATATCAAATTGGAACTTTTTGAAAAAGTCAAAGCGGTTCAGCCGGATAACCGTGAGTTGGATACTGGGTTCTTCTTTAAAGAATCGGTTTATTAAAGAAAAGGGTAAGAGAAAGAGGAGGAATAGCCTTGAATGCTATTGCTGATAAAATTTCCAAGATCGTTGATGGAAAGAGAGTCATTGTAAAAAAACCGGAATTGCTGGCTCCGGCCGGCAACCTGGAAAAATTAAAAATTGCCGTCCATTACGGCGCAGATGCCGTGTTCATTGGCGGTCAGGAATATGGCCTTCGTTCCAATGCCGGTAACTTCACGTTTGAGGAAATGAAGGAAGGCGTCGAATTCGCTAATAAGTATGGTGCCAAAGTATATGTAACTACAAATATCTTCGCACATAATGAAAATATCGATGGTCTTGATGAATATCTGGAAGGTCTTCAGGAGGCAGGGGTCCATGGTATCATCGTCGCCGACCCATTAATCATCGAAACCTGTAAAAGGGTCGCTCCGAAAGTCGAGATCCATTTAAGCACACAGCAATCGCTATCGAACTGGAAGGCTGTTCAGTATTGGAAAGAGGAAGGCTTGGAGCGTGTTGTTTTGGCACGTGAGACGAGTGCTGATGAAATCCGTGAAATGAAGGAAAAGGTCGATATCGAAATCGAGGCTTTCGTTCATGGGGCCATGTGCATTGCCTATTCTGGACGCTGCACCCTTTCGAACCATATGACGGCGCGTGATTCGAACCGCGGCGGCTGCTGTCAGTCTTGCCGTTGGGATTATGATTTATATGAGTTGGATCAAGATGGGGAAAAGGCTTTATTCGATAAAGAAGATGCTCCATTCGCAATGAGTCCAAAAGACTTGAAGCTGATTGAATCACTGCCTGGCATGATTGAAATTGGCATAGACAGCTTAAAAGTTGAAGGAAGAATGAAATCGATTCATTATATTGCAACGGTTGTTAGCGTGTATCGTAAAGTGATTGATGCGTATTGTGCCGATCCCGACAATTTCAAGATTAAACAAGAATGGCTGGAAGAGCTTGATAAGTGTGCGAACCGTGAGACGGCATCATCGTTCATGGAAGGGGAAATTCCTGGGTATAAACAGCAAATGTTCGGGAATCATACCGTAAAGACTCGCTTCGACTTCGCAGGATTGGTGCTTGATTACAACGAGGAAACTAAAATCGTCACCATGCAGCAACGTAATTTCTTCAAGCCTGGGGATGAAGTGGAGTTTTTTGGACCGGAAATCGAAAACTTCACTCAAAAAATCGGTACGATCTGGGATGAGTCAGGTAAGGAGCTGGAGGCAGCCCGCCATCCGCTTCAAATTGTCCGCATTCAAGTAGATAATAGAGTTTATGTGAACAATATGATGCGGAAGGAGAATTGATATGACAAGAAAGAAACCAGTGGTCATCGGAGTTACCGGAGGGTCGGGATCAGGTAAAACAAGTGTTACCCGTTCCATTTTTGAATTCTTCCAAGGACATTCCATCTTGATGATCGAACAAGATTATTATTATAAAGATCAAAGTCATCTGCCTTTTGAAGAGCGCCTGAAAACGAACTATGATCATCCGCTTGCATTTGATAATGATTTGTTAATCGATCACATTAACGCATTGCTGCGCTATGAAACGATAGAAAAACCGGTTTATGATTATTCTATCCATACGCGCTCGGAAGAAGTCATCACAGTTGAGCCACAGGATGTCATCATCCTTGAAGGGATTCTTGTACTGGAGGATGAGCGCCTGCGAGACCTGATGGATATGAAGCTATATGTCGATACGGACGCAGACCTGCGGATCCTTCGCCGGATGACCCGTGATATTAAAGAACGCGGCCGTTCCATAGATTCCGTCATCGAACAATACATCAGTGTCGTCCGTCCGATGCATAATCAGTTCATAGAACCGACGAAGCGTTATGCCGACATCATCATACCAGAAGGCGGCCAAAACCATGTGGCGATTGACCTTATGGTGACAAAAATTCAAACAATCCTTGAACAAAAGTCTTTTTTGTAATAACATAGCATAAATAATGATAGGTGCCATTTTCCTTCGTTTATTTAAAAATCCCATTTATTTATTGGGAAAGACTGGACAAATGTTGGAAAACGCAATACTCTATTCTTGATACAGAACGAACCGGCTGCTCACCGCAGTCGGTTTATATACTAAGGAACGGATTGTTTCTTAGTATCGAAGCGCGACTTTTTAAGTCGCGCAATTATATATTTTTTGACTCGATTTAGGGTTAAGCACGATATAGTACATAAACTTGTCACAGCGAATGCTTGCTGTAAAGAATTAGAAGGAGTGAAGGGTTTTGGCAATTGAAAAAGAATATCCAATGACTAAAGAAGGTAAGTTAAAGCTTGAACAGGAACTGGAACAGTTAAAAACGGTTAAACGTAAAGAAGTGGTGGAAAGAATCAAAATCGCCCGCAGTTTTGGCGACCTTTCCGAGAACTCAGAATACGATTCCGCAAAAGAAGAGCAGGCTTTCGTTGAAGGACGTATTACAACGATCGAAAACATGATCCGCAATGCAAAAATCATTGAAGGCAATGATTCGAATACAGATACAGTTTCACTTGGAAAATCGGTAACCTTCGTGGAACTTCCAAATGGTGACGAAGAAACATATTCCATCGTAGGAAGCGTTGAAGCGGACCCATTCGAAGGAAAAATCTCCAATGATTCCCCGATCGCGAAAAGCCTGATAGGAAAAAGGGTCGGCGACAAGGTATCGATCATGACACCTGGCGGCGAAATGAGCGTCAAGATTGTATCCATCGACTAAATAAAATGCAAAAGGGATGTCCATCGGGGCATCCTTTTTTTATGTAAGGCTGTTTTCACATACTTTGTTGCTATTTACCAGTAGTGAGTTGTGGTTGATTTCCCCTCAAGAAGCTCGCTTTCCTTGGTGCGGGCGGTGAGCCTCCTCGGCGTAAACGCCTGTGGGGTCTCACCTGTCCCGCTGCTCCCGCAGGAGTCTCGCACTTCCGCTCCAATCAACCTTAAATAGTTTCATTTAAAAACAATCTTTACGAAAAGAGCCTTATGGAAAAGTGACGCGTTAAATTTGTTCATAATTGTTTAAAAATTCGCACCTCGTCAACAATGGTTATCGAGGTGTATTTTATGAAAAAGAAACGAATGAGGTTGCTGGCACTTTTTTTGACCACTTTCATGCTGATGCTCATAGGCAGGCTTGCCTACATCCAACTTGTATCGACAGAATCTTTTTCAAAGCATGATGTGAACCTGTTGGAAGCAAGCGTGAATCAGCGTTCACAAATATTAAAGATTGATGATGGACGCGGAAAGTTCTATGACAGAAATGGAGAACCGCTGGCACATGAAGAAATCCCGACGCTCGTCCTTTTTCCCTTTCTAAAAAAAATGACTTGGCCCATAGATGAAGTGGCCTCGATAATAGGGAAATCGGAAGCGGAGTTAAAAAGGGCGATAGAAGAAGCGGATGAACCATTCGTATTTGGCGGGGATGAACCGATAGAGTTGACGTCCAGCCAGTCGAAGGCAATCAATGAATTGAAGATTCCCGGGGTCTTTGCCGTGAATGAGAAATTATATCATGATCGAATGCCTGCAGCACAATTGATCGGAACGACGAATATATCTGATGCGGAGAAGAAAAAACGTTACCCGGACATGAATTTATCTCCTGAAACGAAAATAGGCAATACGGGACTGCAAAGGACCTTCGATGAGTTCTTGCTTTCCGCTGGGGAATCGAAGCTCGTTTTTCACGTGGACGCCAGCGGAGGACCGATGTTCGGTGTCGATGTTAAATATGTGGAACCAGCAAATCCGCTTTACCCGGTGAAGGTCATGACGACGATCGATAAAGAAATTCAGGAGAAAGCGGAGAAGCTCGTCGATGAACGCGGGATAAAAAAAGGCGGTCTCGTCCTGATCGATATCGAAAAAAGTGAAATCGTCGCCATGGTATCACGTCCGGCGCTTAATATAAAAGATCCAAATGGCGAAGGGGCCGTCAACATGATGCTGACTCAAAAAACGCCGGGTTCCGTCTTTAAAACGGTCACGGCAGCAGCGGCCATCGATTATGAAGCGGCAAGTCCCACCAGGACATTTAACTGTAATTTGACGATAGACGGCAAAACGGATAAACAGAGGGAACTGGGCGTACTTAATTTTGAAAATAGCTTTGCCCAAAGCTGTAATAGGACGTTTGCCGAATTGTCACAGGAAATAGCGGAGAAGGATCCGGACTTTTTGGACAAATATGCAAAAATGTTAGGGCTGGTTGGTGAAACGGGCTGGCAAGGGGACGTATATCACACGGAAGTCACTCAGCTGCATCATGAGCAAACAGGAAAGGTCTGGTATGATGACGATTTAAAAAAAGATCCCAAAATGGTTGCCAAAACGGCAATTGGCCAGCAGGATGTCCAAACGACGCCGCTCGCGATCGCGAATATGATGGCAACGATTGCCCGCGGCGGCAAGAAGGAACAGGTCAAAGCCGTTTCCAAGGTCGAATTTAACAATAGTACGACCGTAGTCGATTTTCCCAATCAAAGCATTGGCGGCGAGAAACTGTCTCCATATACAGCGATGAAGATGCAGCATCTTCTTAGGAAGGTCGTGACGGAAGAGAAAGGGACGGGCGCCTCCTTGAGAGATTTGCCTGTGGAGGTCGCCGGCAAGTCCGGGACAGCTCAGACCAATATCGAAAAAGGGGAGCTCAATAAATGGTTTGCAGGCTACTTTCCCTATAAAGATCCCAAATATGCTCTTGTTACCGTAAGTTTTGAAACGAAGGAAAACAGTTCCAGCATGACGCCTCTTTTTTCAGATATTGTAAAAGTCCTGTACTCGAAGGACCAGGACATTAGCGAGAATTGACGAAAAGTGTAGGAAACCCTTCCCTTCTATCTCTGGCTAAATCATGTTAAAATGAGGCAGTAAGAAATGGTAAGGGGAGGAATGGACCTTGGGCTCACGTTTCAATCAGAGAGATCAAAAAAGAAAAGTAAATAAAATATATAATATTGCAATCACCATCGTTTCCATTTTAATCGTCATTGTCGCAGTCTCGATTTTCTTAAGTGATGGTGGCACCGAAACAAAAAAAGCCACGACTGAACCAAAGCAAGTCGCCGAGACAGAAAAAGGGAAAGTAGTGGACAAACCTTCTGGCAAAGAGGAAGAAACGGATTCAGAGAAGGAAGACGCAGTAGGTGATAGTGAAGCAACAAAAGAGGATGCCGAAAAAGAAGATAGTAAAGCAACAGAGGAAGATGCAGAAGAGAAGGCTGAAGATGATGCAGATTCAGAAAAAGCAGGAGATGCCCAACTTGTGGAAGTGGAAGGCAGCGGCGATGGCAATGTTGCGTCTACATATACAAGTGAGAGTTGGAAACCAGTAGGAACGGAGCAATCCGGGGAGCACACTACCAGCTTCGAAAAGGGCTCGGTCGATTGGAATGAAATGAGTAAAGCGATAGCAAGCGGAGCTGGAATCGATGAAGGCAATATGAAGCTATGGTGGCTGCAAAACGGCGGTTCGTCGACCACGGCAATCGGTACGGTTTCTGAAGGAGACAACCCTAAAACATTCCGGGTTTATATTGAATGGGTGGACGGATCAGGTTGGAAACCTGTAAAAGTCGAAGAGCTGAAGACAAACGATAAAAGATAATGTTCAGAAAAAATGTATATACGAAAAACCCCCGAAAGGTATTCCGCTTTTCGGGGGTTTTTCATGGTGATCATTTTTTAGCTTTAAAGTGGACGACTGCACTATAAAAACGTCTGCCTTCTTCACTTACATACATTTGGTGTGACACGGATTCCACCTGAAGCATGATCGCTTTATTGATTTCAATTTGTGCTTGGATTTTTTCTTCAAGATTCTTGATGCTTTCTGCCTCGAAAAATTCTATTTTATCTTCGAATAAGTTTAAGTCGAGTTGAAAACTCATGACTATTCCCCTCCAACATTCAGATACTGTTAGTTTAACACCATTTTGTCCGAATCTGAACCTAATGAATTTGCCTAAAAACAAGAACTGTTTCTCTGTTTATTTCATATTATGCTTATAGGTTTTATTATCTTATTATAAAAGGTGATTAAAAATGGGCAGAGAATTTATCGATTTATTTGAAGAATGGTCGAAATCGTATGATGATACGGTTGGTGGACACGATATTGAGTATCAAGAGGTTTTTAAACATTATGATGGCATATTGGACAGCGTCACCAATCGGGCTTTTGGTCATGTGCTGGAGTTCGGGGTGGGTACCGGGAATTTGACGGAAAGACTTTTGAAGAAGGGCCTAAAGGTATCGGGAATAGAACCTTCTCCTGCGATGAGGGAAATAGCGGAAAGCAAGCTGAGCGGAAAAACAGAAATTGTAGATGGTGATTTTATCGATTTTCCGAAGCCGGAACAAGTTGATTCGATTGTGAGTACGTACGCGTTTCATCATTTAACCGATGAAGAAAAAGAAAAAGCGATAGCCAACTATGGAAAGTTACTGAATACTGGTGGTAAAATAGTGTTTGCTGACACAATGTATCAATCAAAGGAAGCTCATGAACGAGCGATTCAAGATGCAAGGCAGGCAGGCTTTCATAATTTGGCGAACGATTTGCAAACGGAATATTATACTACGATTCCTTTTTTGGAAAAAGTGCTTGAAGCAAATGGATATAAAGTGAACTTCGAGCGCTGCAATCAATTCGTCTGGATCATGGAGGCGGAAAAATTATAGGAAGAGGTTTTTACTAATGAAGGTAGCCATAATCGGAGCAATGGAAGAAGAAGTTACGATTTTACGTGATAAATTGGAAGGGTTGGAGCAGGTGACCATTGCCGGTTCCGAGTTCAATACAGGCACACTGAATGGTATCGAGGTCATTTTACTTAAATCGGGTATCGGTAAAGTGAATGCGGCAATGTCCACTGCAATCCTGTTAGAAAAATTCAAACCGGATGCGGTCATCAATACTGGCTCTGCCGGCGGTTATCATCCAGATCTGAACGTAGGGGATGTGGTCATATCCACGGAAGTGCGGCACCATGATGTCGATGTGACGATTTTTGGATATGAATACGGTCAAGTCCCTCAGCTGCCTGCAGCTTTTACACCGGATGAAAAGCTTTTTGCAATCGCAGAAGAAGCAGCAAAAGAAATCGAGGATATACAAGTGGCGAAAGGGTTGATCGTGACGGGGGATTCTTTCATGAATGATCCTGACAGGGTTGAATTCGTCAGAGGGAAATTCTCTGATTTATACGCGGTGGAAATGGAAGCGGCAGCCATTGCACAGGTAGCCTTCCAATTCAAAACACCGTTTGTCATCATTCGTTCCCTTTCGGATATCGCAGGTAAGGAGTCCAATATTTCCTTTGATAAATTCCTGGAAACTGCGGCTCTTCATTCAGCGGCACTGATTTTGAAAATGGTTGAAAAAATGAAATGAATGGTAAGTGATCAGCGGAAGCTTTTCTGCTGATCATTCTTTATTGCATAATCCTTATTAAATTGGTAGGATAACTATGAAAGGATGTCCGAATATGAAAGTCTTTAAAAATATTCATGAGCTGATAGGGGAAACGCCGATGATGGAAATCACCCATTTCCCGCTTCCGGATGAAGTCCGTATCTTTGCCAAACTGGAATACTTCAATCCGGGAGGCAGTGTGAAGGATCGGCTTGGTCAAGAACTGTTAGCCACAGCGCTGCAGACAGGGAAGGTGAAAAAGGGCGGGACGATCATCGAACCGACTGCCGGGAATACCGGGATTGGCTTGGCGTTGGCTGCGGTAAACAGTGGGGTGGACGTGATATTTTGCGTTCCGGAGAAATTCAGTACCGAGAAACAGGAATTGATGCGTGCCCTTGGAGCGAATGTGATCCAAACCCCGACAGAGGAAGGGATGACAGGAGCAATCGCCAAGGCTAAGGCGCTGCTGGCTGAAATTCCGGGATCATATTGTCCCCAGCAGTTCGCCAACCCTTCCAATCCTGATGCCTATTATAAAACGCTGGGACCTGAAATATGGGAACAGATGGAAGGCGATGTGGATGTGTTTGTTGCCGGTGCCGGGACGGGCGGGACATTCATGGGAACATCGCGATATTTGAAAGAAAAGAACGCTGCTGTCAAAACGGTCATTGTCGAACCAGAAGGATCGATTTTAAACGGCGGAAAAGCCGGACCCCATAAAACAGAGGGGATCGGGATGGAATTTCTACCCGCCTATATGGATGAAACGTATTTTGACGCAATCCATACGATAAGCGATCGTGACGCTTTCGATATGGTGAAGGAATTGGCGATTAAAGAAGGCCTTCTTGTCGGCAGTTCTTCCGGTGCGGCATTTGCAGCGGCCATGAAAGAAGCGGCCAAGGCTTCCCCGGGGGCGAATATCGTCGTCATATTCCCGGATTCAAGTGAACGTTACTTAAGTAAAAAAATTTATCAGGGAGGAATGTAAAATGAGAAAAAAAACACAATTGATCCATGGCGGCATTTTTGGGGATGAACAAACAGGAGCGGTTTCGGTGCCGATTTATCAAGTGAGCACCTATAAACAGGATGGTCCGGGGAATCATCGGGGCTATGAATATTCCCGTACAGGCAACCCGACCCGCCATGCCCTCGAAGAATTGATCAAGGATCTCGAGGAAGGAAAAAGAGGTTTCGCCTTCGGATCAGGAATGGCAGCGATGACTGCGGTTATGATGCTGTTCAGTCATGGTGATCATGTATTGATGACAGATGATGTTTATGGAGGTTCTTTCCGGGTCATCACTAAAGTGCTAAACCGCTTCGGGGTGGAAGCTACGTTCATCAATACGAGTGACATACACTCGATCGAAAAAGAGATAAAGGACAATACGAAAGCACTGTTCATTGAAACTCCGACGAATCCATTATTGAAAATCACCGATTTGGAAGAAGTATCAAAAATAGCAAAAGAAAACGGCATCCTCACCATTGTGGACAATACCTTCAGTACGCCTTACTGGCAAAATCCGCTTTCACTTGGAGCCGATATCGTGCTTCATAGTGCAACGAAGTATCTGGGGGGACACAGCGATGTTGTAGCGGGTCTTGTCGTGGTGAATGATGAAAAGATTGGCAATGACCTTCATTTCATCCAGAACTCCACAGGAGGCGTGCTAGGGCCCCAGGATTCATGGTTGCTGATGCGAGGCATTAAAACGCTGGGAATCAGGATGGAAGAACATGAAAAAAACACATCTCAAATCGTTCGTTTCCTATCCGGGCATGAAGGCGTTTCGAAAATCTATTACCCAGGTCTTGAAAACCACCCAAATCATGATATTGCCAAAAAACAATCGCGTGGATTCGGCGGTATGGTTTCATTTGATGTCGGCAGTGCGGAAAAGGCCGAGTCCGTTTTGAACAAAGTGAGATACTTTACACTTGCGGAAAGTCTGGGGGCAGTGGAGAGCTTGATTTCCATTCCGGCTTTGATGACACATGCTTCCATTCCGGCTGAGCGTCGTGCAGAACTTGGGATAACGGATGGGTTGATTCGTATTTCAGTAGGTCTGGAAGATGTTGAAGACTTATTGGAAGACTTGGAACAAGCGCTGCAAGGATAATCGTTTAGGGACCCGAAATTCATAGCTGACTGCCATTATTTACACCCTGTCATTTGGAATAAATATGGTAGAATGAGATATCGATATCTTATTAGCTTGAAAGAAGGTGGAATGGCATGAAAAACCGCAAAAAACAAACGGCGGCAATGCTGCGTTCGAAAATGGTCGATTTTAAACAATTTGCGATCACTTTGTTATGTGTGGGTTCGTTCTTCTATATAGGAACCATCCTTCCCACTGGCGAAAAAGCGATGATTGACACATATGTCTATATGGGAGCGACAATCATGTTCCTGGGCATATCCATAGTATTTTTCTCATTATCAAAGAAATATAAGAAGATCTTGGCCGAAATGGATGACCAGGACACTCTACAACAATAGAAGCAAACCTGATTCTTTTAAAGAATCAGGTTTTTTATTTTTCTAGTGTTGTAGCCCATTAAGGGGCAGATTTAACATACAAATTACCTCCTTTAGGTAATAATAGCTCATGAAAATGGGTAGAAAGATTGAAATTTTCAAAAAAATAGGCAAAAGCCGTTTACAAATATCGAATTTGTGGATATACTTACCAAGTAATAAAAAATATTCCAAAGGAGGTCGAAGAAAATGACATTGTATCTACATGGAGTCGTCGCAATCAGCCGGTCCGTTTCAAATGACAATCACATAACATTCGACCTGTGCCAAGCGGAATATTTCTAAAGCAATTTGGCTTTATTAATCATTCAGACATAGCGGCCGCAGGGAGAAGTGTTTTATCCTGCGGTCTTTTTATATTCTCTAAAAAAGCCCGCAGGAGGACGTAACTTTCTGCGGCCTTTTTATGCCTTTTTGTTGGGCCGCTCCCTTAAAGGAGGTGATAGTATGACACTGAATATGCTTTTTTTCACAATCACGATTAAAATGAAAAAAATGACTGCCGAGGAATGTTTGCAACAGGAGAGAATCCACAAGATTCGAGAAGAACATCTAGATAAAGCGTTGAAGCATCGTCCTTTTTTCTAAAAACATATGAGGTAGGTATTCCGTTCTTAAAAAAATAAAGAAAGGTGGAGGTTAATATGTTGAACTTGTTTTACGTAAAAGGAGAGAAGCGTTGCTATTGGCAGGAGAAGGATACCGGCTAACGTGTTTGCCGGTGCATGGCCAGCATTGTCATGGTTTGTATGTATAAGAACAGCGGAAAATGCCATTGGAAACGTGATGAATTGAAGAGATGTTGATCAAGATGGTCATGACGCTGATCAACTCGGAACGCCAACGTTAGATATGAATAGGTAAAATGGGAAAACTCGGCCTGATGGCCGAGTTTTTTTTTGCCTGAATCAGCAGCACGGACCTGACCCACCATAACCAAATCCACATCCCGGCAACCACCAAAACCCGAAGATGAGCAATAAAATCAGGAGGACAATAAACAGGCCATAACCAAAGCCGTAACCGGACCCTGAATAACAAGGCGCAGGAGCCGGATAACCATAGCTGCATCCGTATGGTCCATAGTTATATCCCATCGCAAAAACCCCCTTTCCCTAAAAAATTCCCTATCATTATATGAACATTTGCCTTCGTTCGTTTGGGAATTCATCCAGGCTGGTTTGAACATTTAACACTTTCACGATTTCTTTTAGCGGGACAGGCACGAACAAGCCCACTGTTGCATAGGTATGAATAGGGAAGCCAAAGAAACGGGGGATGAAGCCAATGCCCGGAATACTTACAGTTGTCGGTTATATTATCAAAGAATTTTACTTATTCGTTTCCTATGTGAAAAACAATGCTTTTCCCCAGCCCTTGTCATCTCAGGATGAAAAGAAATATCTGAAGCTTATGAGTGAGGGGGACGGTGATGCCCGTAACATCCTGATCGAGCATAATCTCAGGCTTGTTGCCCATATCGTCAAGAAATTCGAGAATACGGGCGAAGATACAGAGGATTTGATTTCGATTGGGACAATTGGTTTGATAAAGGCCATTGAGAGTTATTCGGATGGGAAGGGTACGAAGCTTGCCACATATGCGGCGAGATGCATTGAGAATGAGATCTTGATGCATTTACGAGCGACAAAGAAAACAAAGAAAGATATTTCCCTGCATGATCCGATCGGTCAGGATAAAGAAGGAAATGAAATCAGTTTAATCGATGTACTGAAATCGGAATCGGAAGATGTCATCGATACGATTCAGCTCAATATGGAAATTGAAAAAGTGAAAAAGTATATTGATATTTTGGATGAACGCGAAAAGGAAGTCATTGTAGGCAGGTTTGGACTGGATTTGAAAAAGGAGAAAACCCAGAGGGAAATCGCTAAAGAGCTTGGCATTTCCCGCAGTTATGTATCAAGGATCGAAAAACGTGCTTTGATGAAGATGTTCCATGAATTTTACAGGGCAGAAAAAGAGAAGGAAAAGAAAGCTAAAGGATAGGAATGGTAAACAAAGAGAGTGCGGGGAAATTCCCCGCACTCTTTTTTTAATATTTATTTCTGATCAAATCTGTAAATGCATGATAAATCTCGATTCCCTGAAAAAGGAACAGACGTGAAGCGGTTAAAGAAAAGACCCCTACCATAATTAGTCGAAACCACATATGAATCACTCCTCCATTTTATTTTTTATAAAATGTCAGAGCGTGAGGCTACGTAATTCGCCTGATAAAAAACGGGACTGAGATATCGCCGTCGAAGATTCGAGGGAAAATAAAGAAAGCCCAAAATGGTAAATTCGAAAATGAGTATGACGATAAGTGACTGCCATGAACTAAAGGACGGCACGAAAGGCTGTTTCTTGTCGGCCTTATCCCAATGGTGAACATCGGTATGTTCTTCAATGGTTAGCTGCTGTGCATGATGGTGGAACTGTATGGGCAGTGTCCAAAGGAGCAGGATGATGGCAGACATGTGAATAAAGAATTTCATATGAATCAACCACCCCTTTCCCAAGATTATATTCATCATAACATGCTTTTAATCTGGGATATAGAAAAATGTTCTGAAAAATACTGAAAATTCCTTTTAATTAGAAAAATATTGAATGAACCTCTATAATGGGGTTAGTGATAAAAAGGGGGCAATTTAGTATGGGATATTCTATGACATGGGATTTGGATATCTTTTTTAAAGGGGGAAGCTCTTCTAAGGAGTTCCTGATTTTTTTAGATGAATTCAACGAAGAGGTAAAAGAATTAGACAGGCTTGTAAGCAATATCAATCCGGTAAGAAATGATGAATTCAGTTTAATCCAGGCATTTGATCTTTTTAAAAATACAAATATGAAATCTTCGCAGGCAGGTGCTTTCATTGGATGCCTGGAAGCTCAAAATGCGCAGGATAAGAAGGCTGGTCAGCTGCGGATCAAACAAATGAAGATAGTCGCTTCACTAAAAATGGTGTTAAGCAAGCTGGATGAAAAGTTGATACAGCTTGATGATGCATTTTTCATGAAAATCCTCGAAAAAGAACCATTGAATGAATTGAAATTCGTATTGAATGAACGTCGGGAAAAGGCAAAGGAAAAGCTTTCCGTGAAGGAAGAATCATTAATCACCCAATTGGCCATGGACGGTTTTGAAGGTTGGAGCCAAATGTATGATACGATCGTCGGTTCAATGACCATCCCTTATAAGGGTGAAAAGCTTTCTGTAGGCCAAGCGGCGAATAAATTTTCTGATCCTGATGAAAGGACCCGGAAAGAATTATTTACTGCGTGGGAACAGGCTTGGGAGGAAAAAAGTGACCTGTTTGCCCGGACTTTGAACCACTTGGCTGGCTTTCGTCTCAGTGTGAATGAAAAAAGGGGCTGGGATGATATTTTGAAAGAGCCTCTTGAAATAGGAAGGATGAAAAAAGAAACCCTCGAAAGCATGTGGAATGTAATTGCCGATCATAAAGAGCCGCTTGTGAGATTTTTAAAAAGGAAAGCGGAGTTACTGGATTTGGATAAATTAAGTTGGGCGGATTTGGATGCACCGCTCGCTGCTACGGCAGAATCCAAAGTAATGGATTATCAAGAAGGTGCAGACTTCATCATCCAGCAATTCGCTAAATTCGGCTCTCAATTAGCGAACTTCACCCAAAAAGCTTTTGAAGACAGCTGGATTGAAGCTGAGGACAGACCAGGTAAGAGACCAGGCGGTTTTTGCACCGGCTTTCCATTGAATAAGCAGTCAAGAATTTTCATGACGTATTCGGGCACACCGTCCAATGTATCGACATTGGCTCATGAATTGGGACATGCATTCCATTCTTATGCGATGAGGGATATCCATCCATTGAATCGGTCATATGCAATGAATGTGGCGGAAACCGCTTCCACTTTTGCTGAAATGGTCGTAGCGGATGCAGCTGTTAAGGAAGCAGCCAGTGAGGAAGAAAAGCTGGTGCTTTTAGAAGATAAAATTCAGCGTTCCGTGGCATTATTGATGAATATCCACGCGCGTTACTTATTCGAAACTAGGTTTTATGACGAGAGGAAGCAAGGATATGTCAGTGCCGAACGGTTGAATGAACTGATGGTCGATGCACAAAAAGAAGCTTATGGCGATGCTTTAAGTGATTATAATCCAACTTTCTGGGCTTCAAAGCTCCATTTTTATATTACGGGTGTACCATTTTATAATTTTCCGTACACATTCGGTTACTTATTCTCATTAGGCATATACGCGAATGCTCTGAAAGAACCTGAAGGATTCGAAGAAAAATATATCGCTCTATTAAAGGATACCGGTTCCATGAAGGTCGAGGATTTGGCGGAGAAACATTTAGGCGTCGATTTAAAGACCCGGGATTTTTGGGAGGAAGCAGTCAATGCCTGCATGGAGGATGTAGAAGAATTCATGCGTTTGACCGACCCATTAGTCCGAAAAGCATAAGATGGGTTTAGGTGGAATAGGAACAAAAGAAAGCGGATGTCCGGTTTAGGACATCCGCTTTTCTTATTAAACTTTCTTCAGTTTAAATGGACTGACCATGAGTAATGATAATATAATCATGAGGGATAAGAAAAAGACCGGATGGAAATACGGAATGGCTAAATAACTTAAAGTGGCGATGCAGCCCGCAACCGTAATGGGCACTCCTGTAAAATATCCATTGCTTTCACTTATATTGAAGCGGGCGAGACGAAACGCGCCACAGCCAATATAGAAAACCGTGAAGAGTGTGCCAGGTGCTCCGAATTCTATCAATATTCCTTGGTATAATAATAGAGCCGGTGCGACGCCAAAGGATATGATGTCACACATGGAATCAAGTTGCTTACCCAATTCCGATTCAATGTTGAATTTCCGTGCAACCATACCGTCAAAGCGATCTGCAAGGGCAGCCAGGAAGATTAAAAGCAAGCTTAAATTCAATTGACCGTGCATCACGGCAATTATCGCAAATCCACCAAGGGATAAATTAATTAAGGTAAGTATATTTGCTGTTTGTGCTTTCACTTTTTTAATGGTTTGATCTAGGGCGTGTAATAAAAACATCTTTTCACTCCTTTCAAGTGAAACAAATTAAAACAAAATATAGTAAACATAAGTATTTATTATATAATAATATTTTATTTAATACAATTTATGCAAGAGGTTTTTAGAATAATTTTACAATTTTACAATTTGGAGTGGTTATATTTTGTTTCAGTCTTTGTATCGCGTTCTTATTGAACTGACGAATGGTCAGTATTCATCAGGTTTATTAAAACACTTTAGCCAATCTCGTTGGAGCAGGCCCTTAATTTTACTTTATGTAAAAACATTCAAGCTTAATACACAGGAATTTGGTAAGGAGTTAAAAGCATATACCAATTTGCACGAGCTATTTACAAGGCAGTTAAAGGCTGACGCGAGGCCAATTACGGCAGTTCCATCTGCTGTAGCTTGTCCCGTGGACGGTGTTCTTGAGGACTCAGGGGAGATACACGCTGATAAAAAGATCGTCGTTAAGGGAAAGGTATATTCAATGGAGGAAATGCTCGGGGATGAGCTTTTATTGGAAAAGTACTTAGGCGGCAAATATCTCGTGTTATACTTAAGCCCGAGTCATTACCATAGGATCCATGCGCCTATCAAGGGTTCCGTGGTCAAGCGATGGACGCTTGGAAGGAAATCATACCCCGTTAATAAATGGGGGATGAAATATGGAAAAGAGCCTTTATCAAAAAATTACCGGACAATAACTGAACTACAAAATGAGGCGGGAAATCTGGCAATGGTGAAAGTCGGGGCCATGTTCATAAATTCGATCGTCATTACTGATGATTCGGATCAATTGGAAAAAGGGCAGGAGTTTTCTTATTTCAGCTTTGGGTCCACAGTTGTGCTTCTTTTTGAAAAAGGAAGTTTTGAACTTGAAGGAAACATATCCATTCCCGCAGATGTCCGTGTAGGTGAAACAATCGGATTCATGAGAGCGGTCTAACTTCAAATATAAAATAAGAGGCTGACATTTGATGTCAGCCTATGTATTTCATATTAAAATATGGACCGGATTTTATGTGTTAGGGACCTTCGATGAATTTCCGTTTCTATGAGGCGGATGAAATCGGTACTCAACTTTAAATTCTGTGCTTTAAAATAGGATTCAAGCAACAGGTCATCAGATAGTTTTTGCATCAGAACGCCACTTAAGGGCTGCTCACCTCCAGTAGGGATTGCGAGGAATAATTTGGTGTTTACCTGCATATATTGATAAGTCTTCCTTGATGTACCCCTACTGTATCAGAAATAAACTTGGAGAACAATCGTTCTGTTATCCACAGATGAAAGTGGATAACCTGTGGTTAAGTTGTTTGCAAAGTGAACGAAATGGTGCCCATCAGTATGGAAAATGTTAGTAAAGTTATCCACAGGTTGAATAAATGAATTTTTTGTCGAAATCTTTTATGAATAATTAGTTCTTTGGTTCTGGTCTGCCCGCAAATTTCCCATTATTTAATGAAAAATGCCTTTCCATATCAGAAAACATACATTATGATGTTTCTTTACCGTCAGCCATTCTTTCCTAATTTTTTTTGAAAGTGGGCTGAAAATTCGATATGATGGAAACGGTAAATTTTAATGAAAATATAGAGGTGTCAATATGCTTAAATTATTTTTGCCGAGTGAACATGTTAAAAGCATTTTTAATATAGATCCTCAAGAATTGAAAAAAAGAGGGATTAAGGGCGTCATTACCGATTTGGATAATACTCTCGTTGAATGGGACAGGCCGACTGCTACCCCCGATTTAATCAAATGGTTCGACAATATGCGGGATCATGGGATTTTAGTGACGATTGTGTCCAATAATAATGAAAATCGGGTTCGGGCTTTTTCCGATCCGCTTCACATTCCATTTATCTTCCAGGCCAGAAAACCGATGGCAAGGGCTTTCCATAAAGCCCGTAAGACAATGGGGTTGAAATTAGAAGAAACGGTGGTAATCGGCGATCAGTTATTGACGGATGTATTGGGAGGGAACAGAGGCGGGTTTCATACGATCTTAGTGGTTCCTGTCGCACAAACCGACGAATTCAGAACAAGGATCAATCGTTATTTTGAAAGAAAGATCATGGCGTTTTTTAAACGAAAAGGAATGATAGAATGGGAGGATCACAATTGAACAATCATCAAGAATTAGTGTGCATCGGCTGCGGTGTGAAGGTCCAGACTGAAGATCCGAAGGAGTTGGGCTTTGCCCCTAAATCGGCTCTGGAAAAAGAGAGCATCGTTTGTCAGCGCTGCTTTAAATTGAAACATTATAACGAAGTTCAGGATGTATCCTTAACAGACGATGACTTCTTGAAAATCTTGAATAAAGTAGGCGAAACCGACTCTTTAATCGTCAAAATCGTCGATATTTTTGATTTCAATGGAAGCTGGCTGCCTGGCCTTCATCGATTTGTAGGAAGAAATGATGTTCTTTTGATCGGAAATAAGGTCGATTTATTGCCTAAATCGGTAAAACCGAACAAGTTGATCAATTGGATGAAGCAATCGTCGAAGGAATTGGGTCTTAATCCGATCGATGTCCTGCTTGTCAGTGCGGAAAAGGGAAAGCACATACTTGAAGCGGCGGATGCGATCGAGCGGTATCGCAGAGGAAAAGATGTCTATGTGGTGGGCTGTACGAATGTAGGAAAATCGACTTTCATCAACCGTCTTATAAAAGAAGTGAGCGGTGAAAGTGATATCATCACGACTTCCCACTTCCCTGGGACTACCTTGGATATGATTGAAATTCCTTTGGATGATGAACAGGCATTGATCGATACACCTGGAATCATTAATCATCATCAAATGGCTCACTATGTGGACAAACGGGACTTCAAGGTGATTATGCCGAAAAAGGAAATCAAGCCGAGAGTGTACCAACTGAATGAAGGGCAGACGCTATTTTTCGGAGGGTTGGCCAGGTTGGACTATGTTTCAGGCGGAAGGCGTTCATTGACTTGCTACCTTTCGAACGAATTGAATATTCACCGTACGAAACTGGAAAATGCCGATGAATTGTATAAAAACCATGCCGGGGAATTACTGACTCCCCCACGGCCGGAACAAATCGAGGAATTTCCGAAGCTGATTCCACATGAATTTTCCTTGAAAGATGGTAAAATGGATATTGTGTTTTCTGGTCTTGGCTGGGTGACGGTCAATGAGCCAGGGGCGAAAATCGTTGCACATGTTCCAAAGGGCGTCAATGTGATCGTTCGCAAATCATTAATCTAAATATAGGGGTCGTCTAGTCTATGAAAAAGATATATGGGGTAATGGGAGATCCAATTGCACATTCGATGTCACCAGACATTCATAATGATGCATTTGAAAAAGAAAATATAGAAGCGGTTTATCACCATTTTCATGTGACGAAAGAAGGTTTGAACGATGCCGTGAAAGGCATGAAAGCCCTTGGTATAGAAGGGTTTAACATCACGATCCCTCATAAGACTTCAATCATCCCTTTCCTTGATGAAGTGGATGAACTGGCCCTGGCAATCGGGGCTGTAAATACGGTTGTTAACAAAAATGGTCGGTTTATAGGGTATAATACAGACGGAAAAGGATTTTTTAAATCTTTATGCGATGAAATATCAGGTGACATCAAGGCTAAAAAAACGTTAGTGATCGGAGCGGGCGGTGCTGCGCGTGCGATTTATTTTACCCTCGTGAAAGAAGGGGTAAAGCAAGTAGATATTGCAAACCGGACAAAGGAAAGAGCGGCCCAGCTTGTTTCTGATTGCCCTTATGATAAAGTATCGAAGGCACTCTCGATTATCGAAGCGGAAGAAAGCTTATCACAATATGATTTAATCATCCAAACGACTTCTTCTGGAATGAGTCCTGAACTGGATCATTCGCCGTTAAAGGTCGACCAGCTTAAAACCGGTGCAATTGTCAGTGATATCATCTATAACCCTCTAAAAACCAAGCTGCTGCGTGAAGCTGGGGAAAAAGGGGCGGAAACGCAAAATGGTCTGGGAATGTTCATCAACCAGGCTGCGCTTGCCTTTGAGATATGGACAGGCATTATGCCGGATACAGCAAGAATGACAGATATTGTCTTGAACAAACTAGGAGGTAACACATGTTAACAGGAAAACAAAAAAGATTTTTACGATCAAAGGCCCATCACCTCAATCCAATTTTTCAAGTTGGTAAAGGCGGAGTCAATGATAATCTCATCAAGCAAATTGGTGAGGCGCTTGAAGTACGTGAATTGATCAAGGTCAGCATCCTGCAAA
The DNA here is from genome assembly GCF_057586375.1 of Peribacillus sp. SRI_006. Classification (NCBI taxonomy): domain Bacteria; kingdom Bacillati; phylum Bacillota; class Bacilli; order Caryophanales; family Bacillaceae; genus Peribacillus; species Peribacillus sp. SRI_006. The sequence continues at coordinate 296,182 of NZ_JBYCZT010000001.1, forward strand.
ACTGTGAAGAAGACCGCAATGATGTGGGGCTTACTTTATCAAAAGGTGCACGGGCTGAATTGGTTCAGATTATCGGCAACACAATTGTGCTGTATAAAGAATCAAAAGAAAACAAACAACTTAAATTACCTTAAGGAACCTATCTATGAAAAAAATTGGAATTCTTGGCGGTACATTCAATCCTCCGCATATCGGGCATTTAATTATAGCTAATGAAGTGCTGGATGCCCTTGAGCTAGATGAAATCAGGTTCATGCCAAATCACGTTCCTCCACATAAGGAAAAATCGGAGGAAGTAACCGATATGGACAGGCTGGCCATGTTGGAAAACGCGATAGCCGGAAACCCATCTTTTTATATTGAGGGTATTGAAATAGAAAGAAAAGGCACATCTTATACGTATGACACGATAAAATTGCTTAAAGAACTTGAGCCAGCCAATGAGTTCTATTTCATAATTGGCGCAGATATGATTGAGTACTTACCGAATTGGCATCGTATCGACGAGCTGGTGCATATGGTCAATTTCGTCGGGGTGAAGCGCCCTGGATATAATGAGAATACCTTATACCCGATCACGATGGTGAAAGTCCCGCAGATGTTCATTTCGTCTTCCATGATACGAAGGAAGTTAAGAACAGGGAAAACCGTGAAGTATTTAATAGCAGATCCAGTGGTGAAGTATATTAAAGGGAATGGTTTATATGAATCGTGAGAAAGCATTGGCGCTGGTCAAAGAACAAATCACCGAGCGCAGGTACATTCATACCTTGGGTGTGGTCGAGTCAGCGATTGAACTTGCTGAACGATATGGTGCCGACGTCAAAAAAGCGGAACTTGCAGCCATTTTCCATGATTATGCAAAATTTCGTCCTAAAGAAGAAATGGAGCAAATAATAATCGCTGAAAAAATGGACCCGGCGTTACTTGAATATAATATGGAGCTGTGGCACGCTCCTGTCGGGGCTTATCTGGTGAATAAGGAAGCAGGCATTCAGGACGCTGAAATCTTGGATGCGATTGCCTATCACACGTCTGGCAGGGTTGGCATGAGCCTTTTGGATAAAGTCGTATACCTTGCTGATTATATCGAGCCGGGGCGTTCTTTTCCCGGTGTCGACGAAGTCAGGCAGACAGCAAAGCAAAATTTGGATCATGCTGTCATCCAGGCTTTAAGGAATACAGTTGTTTTTTTAATGAAAAGAAATCAGGCAATTTACCCTGACACATTTAAGACATATAATGATTTGATCATGAATTTGAAGGAGAAGATGTAATGACTGAACGTGAACTTCTTGTAATTGCAGCAAAAGCGGCGGATGATAAAAGAGCAGAGGATATCGTGGCATTGAACATGCAAGGTATTTCCCTTGTAGCGGATTACTTTTTGATCTGCCACGGTAATTCTGAAAAACAAGTACAAGCAATAGCTCGTGAAATGAAGAGCAAAGCTGATGAATCAGGAATCAATGTAAAGCGTCTTGAAGGTTTTGACGAGGCGAAATGGGTGCTTGTGGATCTTGGCGATGTAGTGGCCCACATTTTCCATAAAGATGAAAGAAACTATTATAACCTTGAACGTCTATGGGGAGATGCACCTTTTGAAGATCTAGAGAGTGAACTGACTTCATGACTTACGAACGCTTTGCCTATGTATACGATGAATTGATGAAGGACGCACCTTATGAAAAATGGCTGATGATCCTTACGGCGAAGCTGGAACAGTATGGAATTGGTGGAAGGAAAGTCCTGGATTTAGCATGTGGAACCGGGGAAATGACCGTTGAATTGGCGCAGCACGGATTCGAAGTCACCGGCGTGGATTTATCTGATGAAATGCTTCTTGTAGCTAATGAAAAAGCGGTTAAGCTTGGATTATCGATTCCGCTTTTCCAGCAGAATATGGCAGAACTCGAAGGACTTGGCCAATTTGATTGTGTCACGATTTTTTGTGATTCGCTGAACTACCTTCGTGACGAAGAGGATATCGTCAAGACGTTCAGCCGGGTTCATGAGCATTTGAAGGATGGCGGATTATTCATGTTTGATATCCATTCCCTATATAAAATGGAAGAAATCTTTAGTGATCATACGTTTGCTGTCAATGGTGAAGAAGTATCCTATATATGGGATTGCTTCCCGGGTGAAGAACCTTACAGTGTGGAACATGATTTAAGTTTTTTCGTAAGGGATGATGAAAGCGGTCTTTATGACCGTTTTGATGAGTTGCATTATCAACGGACCTATCCGGTTGAACAATATAAAAAGTGGCTGGAGCAAGCAGGTTTCACGGTTTCAGAAATTCTGGCGGATCTTGAAGAAGCACCGCTTGTAACGGAAACCGAAAGAATCTTGTTTGTAGCCAGTAAATGATAAAGAGGTCAAGATCTCCGTTCGTACTAGGACGATAGGAGGTCTGACCTCTTCTTTTTTTTACTTTTAGAAGGGATTGAGATCTTGATTACGAATATTAATAAGGATGGCCGAACTGTTTTTCAACTTCGTGAAGATCCTCTGCAAACTTTTCATGTGTCGCCTGAAAAAGATGATGGAACATTTCCCCGGTTTCAGCTTCTAAAACCTTGATCCCCTCACCTGTTATTCCACCTTTTACACAAACCTTTTCCTGTAAGGTCGGTAATGTATAAACCCCTTTACCGAGCAATTCCCCTAAGCCGACCAGCATATTCTCAGTCAAAGTCGTAGCCGTTTCTTTATCTATCTTCGTCGTTTGGCAAGCCGCGTCAATGAAAGCTTGAGCTAAATAGCTGAAGAAGGCAGGGCCGCAGCTGACAATATCGGAAGCTACCCGGGTGATATCATTTTCAATGATGACCGGTGCCGATATGGCGGAGGCCAAATCAAATAAAGCTGACACTTTCTCCTTACTGCAGCTCTCGCTGAAACTCAGTAACGATACGCCTGAACCCACACGGTTCGTTATACTCGGGATAAAGCGGGCACAGGGTGCATTCACTGCCGATTCGAGCTGGGAGACGGAAAGCGGGCTTGTGATGGAAATAACCAGCTGATCCCTTTTTATATGCTGTTTGATGCCTTGTAATAGGCTGTTAATTTGCAATGGTTTTACACAGAGAAAGATAAAGTCCGCTTGTTCGACGATTTCGGCTGCGCTTTCCGCAACCTTTATACCCGGATGTTTCTCTTTCAGCACCAATGCTTTGGAAAGTGTGCGATTTGTAATGATTAGATCTGCCGGATTCAATATTTTTGCCTCCAGCCATGCCTCGATTAAAATGGTACCCATATTTCCGGTTCCGATAACACCGATTTTCTTCAATTCCGATCAACTCCTCTCGCTTAAAGCGATTGATTCTCCTAAAAACACTATGTATTTTTAATCTGTCCTATGACAATGTATCGTGCGAAACCAATAAGGAGGTAAAGAAATGGAAGGGATTTTAAAAAGGAAAATGACGATGATTACCGTTGCCGTGGCATTTGTGGCAGGGGGCATTTACTTTTTTTCTCAACAAGGGGAGGATCCGGCTGATACGGAAGATATATTTTCCGTTACTGCAAAAGAAGCTGAAATGGAACAAAGTGTAAATGAATCGGCTGCCGAGCCTGAGATCATTAAAGTGGATGTTAAAGGAGCGGTCAAATCCCCGGGCATCTTTACTGCACAGGCAGGTGACCGGGTGATTGATTTGATTTCCGCTGCGGGCAGTTTTACGGAAAAGGCTGACACGGATAAAGTGAATTTTGCTCAAATCATCGAAGATCAAATGGTCATTTATGTTCCGGAAATAGGTGAAGAAGACAAAGGGAACTTGGAGAATATACAAGTCGGGACGTCTGGTGATGCCGTCACTAAGGGTACGTCAGGAGGGCTGGTGAACTTGAATACTGCTACACAGGAAGATTTGCAAACCTTGACGGGAATTGGACCCTCCAAAGCGAATGCGATCCTGGAATACAGGGAGACGATAGGGAAATTCAAGGAGGTCGATGAATTGAAGCAGGTTACGGGAATCGGCGATAAAACGTTTGAAAGGTTACGGGATTCCATTTCGGTGAAATGAATGCTACACAAATGGACAGGAAGAGGGTAAAATTGAAGAAAATCATTCTAGGGGTAAGGGGATACAACATGAACAGAATTAGTTGGGATCAATATTTCATGGCACAAAGCCATTTATTAGCTTTAAGAAGCACATGTACACGCCTCACTGTAGGGGCGACCATCGTCAGGGACAATCGAATCATTGCTGGGGGATATAATGGGTCCATTGCGGGAGGGACGCATTGTATTGATGACGGCTGTTATGTAATTGATAACCATTGTGTCAGAACGATACATGCAGAAATGAATGCACTTTTACAATGTGCGAAATTTGGGGTGCCGACTGATCAGGCGGAAATATATGTGACGCATTTTCCGTGTCTTCAGTGCTGTAAATCACTCATCCAAGCTGGCATAAAGGCCGTTTATTATGCCGAGGATTACAAAAATCATCCATATGCCCTCGAATTATTCAGACAGGCGGGTGTCAAGACCGAGAAGGTTGAAGCAAAAGGGGCCATCGATGTGAATGGAAAACAAAAAAAGGACTTTGTATTCTCATTGCTAGCTCAACTTGAACAAAACGGTCTGGGAAAAGAAGATTTATTGGAACTGGAAAAGCAGGCCAATCAGATGTTCGAAAATTAAATAGGACGGGGGGCAGGCATGGCCAGACATCTTATCTTACTGGCCGTTTCAGCTACATTTGGTGTTACGGCCCATTCTCTTTTAAATGTAAGGCTGCTGATCATTATCCTAATTTTTCTCTGTTTCCTTTATTATTCGGTGGGCTTAAGTGTGAAGGCCCTTAGTTTTCATTTGGTGATCATGGGGATATTTTTAGGGGCCGCCTCCTTCTCCGATCACCGAAACAAAACTGCCTATCATGGAACGGAAAGCCAATTTATCATCACATTTACCGACCAACCGAATATAGATGGAAATTCATTAAAAGGATTCATTGGCAGTGAGAAAGGCGAACGGCTATTGCTTCGTTATAAAATCACGTCCAAATTGGAACAGGAAAAGCTTAGTCAGTTTCTGCGAATCGGTTTATCTTGTCCGGCTGAAGGGACATTGCAAATTCCCGAGAAAAACAGGAATGAAAACAGTTTCGATTACCAGCGTTATCTTTTCCGCCACGGCACCCATTGGATATTCAAAGCGGATTCCATTTCATTTCAAGAATGCAAAGAAGGTGGAAACTCGATTCTGGTTTCGATTCGTAATTTGCGCCTGAAGGGGATTGCATATATTAGAGAACACTTTCCTGAAGAGTCGAGCGGTTTTGTCACAGCGCTCATATTCGGTGACCAGAGATATATAGATGAAGGGGACCTTACTAATTATCAGCGGTTGGGGTTGGTTCATTTACTGGCGATTTCCGGCCTTCATGTCAGTTTTTTAACGGGGATGTTATTTTACATCGGCATCAGGGTCGGGATTACACGGGAAAGAATGATGATGGCCATCTTACTCTTCCTTCCGGTTTACATGTTACTTTCAGGTGCCAGTCCATCAGTGGTGCGATCCTGTTCAATGGCTATGCTTTTCTTTCTACTCCTGCTATTCAAGAAGCGGATTTCAGCGGGTGCCGCAATTGGATCGACTTATTTGGCACTTTTGTTTTTTCGGCCTAATATGCTCTATGATATAGGTTTTCAGCTTTCATTCGCGGTCACATTCTCCATTATCATGTCTACAAGCATCTTCTTGCAATACCCGAAGAAATCGATGCAGCTATTCATCCTCAGTTCCATCTGCCAACTGGCAGCCCTTCCGATTTTGCTTTTTCACTTTTTTGAAGTATCTTTACTTGGAGTGTTTCTGAACGTATTGTATGTTCCGCTTTATTCCATCATATTGCTGCCATTTTCACTGATTTCCCTCCTCATTCATTTATTACTTCCTTCCTTTGGTCAACCTCTCATATCATTATTGAATTTCACCTTCGTACTCTGCAATAAAGCCGCAGATGCAGCATCGGAATTGCCGCTCGCTTCCATACCGTTTGGAAAGCCGCCTTTCCTCATGATGTTACTACTTGTTATTTCCCTTATAGGGTTATGCCTGACTTGGGAAGTATCCTTTGAAAAAAGTAAAATCTGGTGCGGAATGATAATCGTCCTTTTACTTTTGCAGTATAACTTACAAAGGTTCTCGCCTTTCGGTGAAGTGCAAATAATCGACGTAGGACAAGGTGACTCCATTTTCATTTCCCTGCCTTTCAATCGCGGTAATTATTTAATTGATACGGGCGGGCAAATTACATTTCCAATCGATGCATGGGCGATAAAGCGAAAGAAGTTCAACACGGCGGATGATATCATTATTCCATTATTGAAAAGTAAAGGAATCCACCAATTGGACAAATTGATTTTAACCCATCCGGATGCAGATCATATGGGAAGTGCAAAAGAATTAATAGATCATTTTAAAGTTGCGGAGATCATCATTGGAGGCTGGAGTGAAGAGCAATATAGGGATATGGATCTTGTAGCCGTGGCGAGAGAGAAAAAAGTGAAAATGACCGTCCTGAAAAGGGGGGACCAATGGGTGGCGGGCGGAGTGCGGTTTGCTGTGCTAAGTCCATTTAAGCAAGAGGAAGATAAGAATGATTCATCCATCGTTCTATTCACGGAGCTTGGCGGAGTGTCATGGTTATTGACCGGCGATATGGGAGAAGAAGGGGAGAGGGAACTTTTGAGAACATTTCCGCAGTTGCAGGCGGATATCTTGAAGGTCGGTCACCATGGCAGTAAAACGTCTTCTTCCGCGCCCTTCCTTGAACAGCTGCAGCCGAAAGCGGCGCTTATTTCAGTTGGAAAAGATAACCGCTACGGGCACCCTCATGGAGACGTAATTGGGAATTTGGAGGGGAATGGCATAAAAGTGTTCAGGACGGACGAGGATGGTTCTATTATTTACAAGTATTACAAAAGCAGTGGAACCTTTCTGAAGACTCTCCCATAGTATATAGAAAATCAAAAAGAAAGGGACTGCAGCAGCAGCCCCCATCAGGAAAAATAAGTGCATGTAATGAATGAAATCAGGATCCGACAGCTTTAATGACGACAGCTATGGTGAACATGGCAGCGAAAAATACAAAAGAACCGATGAATCCTATAGCGGAATCAGCGACGTCATCTGTCTTTGATTGAACATTCTTTTCAAATTCGTTCATTATTTACCCCTCCTATTTCTGCTAATAGTATAAAACATTACCAAAAAAAAATCTACAGGCTTCATTCCTTCATTTCCTTTACTGACAAGAGTTGTCACAAATAGTTTGGGATTTTGAGGTCAAAATAAAAGTACAAACAAAGCAAGCGAAAAACGAAAAGCTCATTTGTTCTACATGAATACTCTACCCGCTTTCAAGGGAGATTACCCGGGCCTTTCTTGAAAGTGTTCATATAGATCCGGAATTAGCCCTTTTAAGGGCTAGTTCCCTTTATAGCTTGTCAAATGGTCCATCCACCTATACCATTAGAGAAGAATACATAGTAAAGAGGCGGATTCTATTGGTATTAGACGTTTGGAAAAGTATAAAAAAAGGGCAATTCGCGCCAGTATACTTGTTATATGGGACGGAAGCCTATCTAATTAATGAAACGAAGCAGCTATTGATTGACAATGTCCTTCATGAAGATGAGATGGATTTTAACTTTTCTCAATTTGATTTAGAAGAGACGCCTGTTGAAACTGCGCTTGAAGATGTCGAAACCCTCCCGTTTATCGGGGAAAGGCGCCTTGTCTTCATGCAAAACCCATTTTTTTTGACAGCTGAAAAAACGAAGTCAAGAGTTGAGCATAATGTGAAAAGACTGGAAGCGTATTTGGCTGACCCGGTTCCATATTCTATTGTCGTATTGACCGCACCTTATGAGAAACTGGATGAACGGAAAAAAATCACCAAGGAACTGAAGCGTAAGGCGGTTCTCGTTGAAGCGAAGAAGCTTGGTGATCAGGAGTTAAAGGGGTGGGTGAAGGAGAGGGTCGAAGCTTCTTCAGTCCGAATAGATGAGCAGGCTACAGAGCTTTTACTTGAACTTGCAGGAACGAATCTGATGATGCTGACGAATGAACTGGATAAAATGGTGCTTTATACGGAAGCTGAGAAGCACATTACAGTCGAGGTAGTGGAAAAGCTGGTCGCAAAATCCCTTGAACAGAATATCTTCACACTTGTTGATCATGTGTTACAGAGAAAAATGGAGAGTGCCATGACGATACTGCACGATCTTCTCAGGCAGAATGAAGAGCCGATCAAGATCTTGAGTGTCATGGCAGGTCAGGTCAGGCTCATGTATCAAGTGAAGGAGCTTTCCCGTCAGGGCTATAGCCAGCAAAAAATTGCGGGTCAACTGAAGGTGCACCCTTACAGGGTAAAGCTGGCACTTGAAAAGACGGGGAAATTCCAGGAACGCGAGTTGTTGAGCATCATGAACGACTTAGCGGAAGCGGATTATAAAATGAAGACCGGCCAAGCAGATAAGGCAATCACGCTTGAGCTGCTGCTTTTAAAAATTAGATGATAAAAAAGGTGGCAGGCAGATATCCTGTCACCTTTTTTATGCAAAAAACGGCACAAAAAAAACGATCCGATTGGATCGTTTAATTTTTTGTCATTATGCGTTAAGAGCGTTAAGTCTTTTCGCTAAACGAGATTTTTTACGGGCTGCCGCATTTTTATGGATTAATCCTTTAGATGCAGCTTTGTCTAATTTCACAGCAGCTGTTAAAAGAGCTTCTTTAGCAGCTTCAACGTTTTCACCAGCTAATGCAACTTCAGCGTTTTTCACTGTAGTACGCATAGTTGATCTAACAGTAATGTTATGAACGCGTTTTTTGTCGTTGATTTTTACACGTTTAATAGCAGATTTAATGTTTGGCATTCCGTTCACCTCCTACAAAGAAATCGAGATTATATGAACTCGACTTTTCAAATCCATATCAAATAGCACAAGTGATATTCTATCAGACTGCTCATAAATATGCAATACTTCAGATTGAGAATCGAAAAGGAATTATAATTTCAGTAATAAATTCATCTCGTCATCATTCATTGTACCAAAAAAATGAATAATAAAAAAGCAAAAACGACAGAATGTTTAAGAGAGACTATTGAAAATACTAGATTAGATACAATTCAAACATCAGGAGGCCGTTATGGAAAATAAATTGGACCTTAGTGAATACGGAATTCGGACAGATTTGGCGATTGAAGCAAAGGAAATTGCCCTTGAACATAAAGGTGTAGTAGAGGAAGTGGATGTTTCCCGCATCGAAGGTGTCATTATTAAGGAAAAAGAAGTGGATGATCTGAAGGTATCCTTAGTTGAGGTCACGGCTGAGGGAGAAAAAGAAATCGGTAAGAAACAGGGCAGTTATTTGACCATCGAAGTGCAGGGAATCCGCCAGCAGGATACGGAAACGCAGCAACGGGTGGAAAAGGTGTTCGCCAACGAACTGGCTTACTTCTTGAAACGGAATAAAATCACAAAAGAAAGCAGTTGTTTGGTTGTCGGTCTTGGTAATTGGAATGTTACCCCCGATGCCTTGGGGCCTGCAGTCGTTGAGAACCTTGTGGTCACAAGACATTTGTTCGAATTGCAGCCAGAGTCCGTCAAGGAAGGCTATCGGCCGGTCAGTGCCATTTCCCCAGGGGTGATGGGGATTACCGGAATCGAGACGAGTGACATCATAAAAGGCGTCATCGAAAAAAGTAATCCTGATTTCCTTATCGTCGTTGACGCATTGGCTGCCCGTTCGATCGAACGGGTGAACTCTACGATTCAAATTACGGATACAGGCATCCATCCAGGGTCTGGTGTGGGAAATAAACGAAAAGAATTGAGCCAGGATACGCTGGGAGTTCCCGTTATAGCAATAGGAATACCTACTGTCGTGGATGCCGTATCCATTGCCAGCGATACGATAGATTATATTTTGAAGCACTTTGGCAAGGAACTGAATGAAGGGGACAGGCCATCACGTTCGTTGGCACCAGCTGGATTCAGTTTTGGGAAGCGCACAAAGCTGACCGAAGAGGATATGCCAGGTGAAAAGGAGCGCCAAACCTTCTTGGGAATGATAGGTGTCCTCCCTGATGAAGAGAAACGGAAGTTGATTTATGAGGTACTGTCACCGCTTGGTCAAAATTTGATGGTTACACCAAAAGAAGTCGATGTTTTCATCGAGGATATGGCCAATTTGATAGCCAATGGTTTAAATGCAGCCTTGCATCATTCAATAAATCAAGATAATGCCGGCTATTACACCCGTTAAATCACTTTCAGTGCCCAAAAATGGTGTTCTACCCTTTCTAGCAAAGTCATAGGTATTAATAGACAAGCTATAGAGAGGGTGGAAAGATGAAAAGAAGAAATTCCCCAGGAATCATAACAGCCATTCACGGATCAACAATAATAAAAACTTTTCTAGGTATTCTCGCCTTGCTTCTTTTTGTTTTTTCAGTCAGTGGGGTCATGACTTCCCTAAGACCGGAGTATAGGATATCTTCTAACTCCGTACATACTGTAGCCAATCAATTCTCGGGAAAAATGCTGTTTTCGATGCTGGCCAACGAAAATCATTATCTTTTTAATGCCCTGCCGGAAGGTAAGCAGGAATCGATCATCACGAATCAATTGATAAAAGTCTCGACCAACATTTCACTTGAGGACCCGCGAAGTTTACTGGGAAGGGAGCTTCCTGGCTTTTCGATTTTTGATAATGAGATCCTCGTTGCTGGGGAAGGAACGAATTATACGAATATGCCGTATGAATCTTCACCGCCAGTGGATGTCCTGAATGAAGAAAGGGATGCATCCCTTCAAAACCTGGATGAGATTAAAGAACCGGATAAAGGAGTGACCAATCAGCCGAATCAAACGACCAATGGCCGGAAAGTGGTCGAGATATACCATAGCCATAACCGGGAGTCATATCTTCCATATTTAAAAGGGGTGACAGACCCCGATCTAGCCTACCATTCTAAAATCAATATTACGAAACTCGGGGAACGGATGGTTGAAGATTTGGCTGATAAAGGGATCGGCTCCTCGCTCGATAAAACGGATATCATGGGAAATCTGAATAATAAAGGATTGAATTATGCCAAATCGTATCAAGAATCACGGAAATCGGTCCAGACGGCATTGGCCAATAACAAAGATTTAGAATACCTGATTGATATCCACCGCGATTCAAAGCGGAAGAAACATACGACAATTACAATCAGAGGTAAAGAGTATGCCAAGATCGCCTTCGTGATCGGGGGGAATAACCCGAACTATGAAAAAAATGCCGCGCTTGCCAATAAGCTTCATAAAGCATTGGAGAAAAAATACCCAGGTATTTCCCGAGGGGTTATGAAACAGGGCGGATCTAGCCATAATGGTATATATAATCAGGATTTATCAGGCAATGCCATGCTTATTGAAGTTGGCGGTGTGGATAATACTTTCGAGGAAATGTACTTGACCGTTGATGCCTTTACCGAGGTTTTCAGTGAATTTTACTGGGATGCCAAAGCGGTGGATAACCCGACCGGGGATTCGGAAGCGAGGTAATTTGAAAGGAGTTCTCTTATCATGGTTCGATTTTGGTTGAAATGTACAGGGATTGTGCTCGTATTATTTTTAGGTGTTCTAATCGGGATGCAGCAAGCGAACGACGGGATGAAAAAAATGAAGGGGTATGAAGATCCCTCTTTGAATAGTGCATTCATCATTAACCAATCGGACCAAGGGGAGATGGAAGCGGATATCCTTGGCGAAAAAGTGACGAGTCATGATTTGGAGACGAAAAAAGAAAAGCTTGAAGAAATGAAAGCTTTCAACTTTTTCTCATCGATCGGCAAAACGCTTGGAGAAACCATATCAGGTGCCTTTCAAGCCCTTATTGATATGATTTAGGTAGGAAATAAGTTGATTGTGCCCTGCAAAAGGCTGCATCCGAATCCGGGATGCAGCCTTTTTTTATGCTTTGTCCTGCAATGATGCTTCTTTTGTAACTATTCTGTTGAATCTTGCATTTTCTATTGATATAATAAAAAATAGTGTATTGTGTCGACTAGTGGGAGTGAACGTCATGAATAGAGAAGAAAAATTAAAAAGACAATCAAAAATTCGTAACTTTTCCATCATCGCTCATATCGATCATGGTAAATCTACATTGGCGGATCGTATCATTGAAAAAACGAACGCCATGACTCAGCGTGAAATGAAGAGTCAGCTGTTGGATTCCATGGATTTAGAGCGTGAGCGTGGAATTACGATTAAATTGAATGCGATTCAATTGAAATATAACGCGAAAGATGGAGAAGAATACATCTTCCATCTTATTGATACACCGGGACATGTCGATTTTACGTATGAAGTGTCACGAAGCCTTGCAGCTTGTGAAGGCGCTGTCCTTGTTGTCGATGCGGCACAGGGAATTGAGGCCCAAACGCTTGCAAATGTGTATTTAGCTTTGGACAACAACCTTGAAATCATTCCGGTCATCAATAAAATTGATTTGCCGAGTGCAGATCCGGAACGGGTGCGCGGAGAAATCGAGGAAGTGATCGGATTGGATGCTTCCGATGCAGTTTTGGCTTCGGCTAAAGCCGGAATCGGAATCGAGGAGATTTTGGAACAGGTAGTTGAATTGGTTCCAGCTCCGCAAGGTGATCCGGATGCTCCTTTCAAGGCGCTTATTTTCGATTCACTGTTTGATGCGTACCGCGGTGTAGTTGCCTATATCCGTGTTGTTGAGGGTTCCATTAAAGTGGGCGACAAAATCAAAATGATGTCCACTGGCAAGGAATTCGATGTTACCGAATTGGGTGTTTTCAACCCTAAAACACAGCTTTTGGATGAACTGAACGTCGGTGATGTAGGTTTCCTTACGGCATCCATTAAAAACGTTGGTGATACGACTGTCGGTGATACGATCACGGGTGCCGTGAATAGTGCGACAGAACCATTGCCGGGTTACAGGAAGATGAATCCGATGGTATATTGCGGTTTATACCCAATTGACGCATCGAAATTCAATGATTTACGGGATGCATTGGAGAAATTGGAATTGAACGATTCAGCGCTTCAGTTCGAAGCGGAATCATCGCAAGCATTGGGCTTCGGTTTCCGTTGCGGATTCCTTGGACTCCTTCATATGGAAATCATCCAGGAACGGATTGAACGTGAATTCAAAATCGATCTAATCACCACTGCACCGAGTGTTATTTATGATGTGGTGCAAACGGACGGAACGGTCCTGAAAGTGGATAACCCGTCCAATATGCCTGATGCTCAAAAGATCGAACGTGTCGAGGAGCCATATGTCAAAGCGACAATGATGGCTCCGACGGAGTTTGTCGGGGCGATCATGGAAATCTGTCAAAATAAACGCGGTAACTTCATTGATATGGAATATATCGATGAGACTCGTGTGAGCATTCATTATGAAATTCCATTATCGGAAATCGTGTATGATTTCTTCGATCAATTGAAATCCAATACAAGAGGCTATGCTTCATTCGATTATGAGCTGATCGGCTACCAACCGTCCAAGCTTGTGAAGATGGATATTTTATTGAATGCTGAAACTGTCGATGCTTTAAGTTTCATCGTTCATAAGGACTTTGCTTATGAACGCGGTAAAGTCATTGTTGAAAAATTGAAGAAATTGATTCCAAGGCAACAATTCGAAGTGCCGATCCAAGCGGCGATCGGGCAAAAAATCATCGCCCGTTCTTCGATTAGTGCAATGCGCAAAAACGTATTGGCTAAATGTTACGGCGGCGATATTTCCCGTAAACGTAAGTTGCTCGAAAAACAGAAAGAAGGTAAAAAGCGGATGAAACAAGTAGGTTCCGTTGAAGTTCCGCAAGAAGCTTTCATGGCTGTTTTGAAAATGGATGATACGACACCCAAAAAATAAATAAAATAAACGATAGTTAGAAAAAAGAGGGTAGAGGAGATCTAGCCTCTTTTTCTATCGACTCATTCGATTAAAAGGTTGTGAACACAATGATCAAAAGCGCCTACCTCCATATACCATTTTGTGAACATATTTGTCACTATTGTGATTTCAATAAAGTATTTTTGCAGGGACAGCCGGTCGACGAATATTTACAGATGATGAAAAGGGAAATGGTGATGCAGCTTTCCAAATACCCGACTGCAGGTTTGGATACGGTTTTCGTCGGTGGAGGGACACCGACCTCACTGGATGAAAAGCAGCTTGCATTCTTATGTGAAGCAATCAATGAAACCCTGCCCTTTGATCCCAAGAAGGCTGAATATACATTTGAAGCCAATCCCGGGGATCTTTCAAGGGAAAAACTCAAGATACTTTATGATTCAGGGGTCAATAGACTTAGCTTTGGAGTGCAAAGCTTCAATGATGAATTATTAAAACGAATTGGCCGGACTCACCGGGCTTCAGAAGTATATGAAACGATCCATTTGGCTCAAGAAGTTGGCTTTACGAATATAAGCATCGACTTGATTTATGGATTGCCGGGCCAAACGATGGAAGATTTCAAGGATACGCTGGATAAAGCGATCGCGCTTCAATTGCCGCACTACTCAAGCTACTCATTGATCGTTGAACCGAAGACGGTTTTTTATAATCAGATGCGGAGAGGTAAATTAAACCTGCCGCCGCAGGAACTCGAGGCTTCGATGTATGAGAGGCTGATGGAAGAGATGGAGAAGCATGGTCTGAATCAATATGAAATCAGTAATTTTGCCCGGGCTGGGTTTGAAAGCAGGCACAACCTGACATATTGGGATAATGTGGAGTATTATGGGATTGGTGCTGGTGCACATGGCTATACTGGAGGTAAAAGAGTGGCCAATCATGGGCCAGTGAAGAAATATATCACTCCATTGCTTTCGAACGAGCTGCCTGTGTTGGAAGAACATCCAGTACCGCTTCATGAACGGATGGAAGAGGAGATGTTTTTGGGTCTCCGGAAAACGCAAGGGGTTTCATTGGAAATCTTCAAGAATAAATTTTTTGTAGAAATGACGGAGATTTTCAGGAAACCGCTCGAAGAAGGATCGGCAAAGGGTTTGCTTAAGGTGGAAGGCGGGTTCGTGCGCTTGACTGAGCGGGGCAAACTGCTTGGAAATGAAGTGTTCCAAACATTTTTAGGCGTTATTGATTCCGACTGAAGGAAATCCATGTTATTTTAACGATGAATTAGCGGTTTTCATTGTTGACATCATAAGCTGCATTTGATAATTTATTAGTATATTAGCACTCGATGAGACAGAGTGCTAACAGAGGTGATCATACATGCTAACTGATCGTCAATTATTGATTCTACAAGTGATAATCGAGGATTTCATCCATTCTGCCCAGCCAGTCGGGTCACGAAGCTTGTCGAAGAAAGATGAAATCACGTTCAGCTCTGCCACAATTCGCAACGAAATGTCTGACCTTGAAGAAATGGGGTTTTTAGAAAAAACCCATACTTCTTCCGGTAGGATCCCTTCTGAAAAAGGGTATAGATATTATGTGGATCATTTACTTTCTCCTCAAGCTCCGAAAAAGAATGAAGTGAAGATTTTAAAATCCGTTTTTGTAGAACGAATTTATGAATTGGAAAAGATCGTTCAGAAGTCAGCGAAAATACTTTCGGAACTGACGAATTATACGGCGATTGTACTGGGACCAAAAGTGAATGAGCATAAGCTGAAAAAAATCCAGATCATTCCCTTAAGTCCTGAAACGGCAATAGCCATCATTATTACGGATACAGGTCATGTGGAAAATCGAATGATTTCCTTACCGCCTTCTTTTGATATAAATGAAATTGAAAAGATGGTGAATATATTGAATTCCCGTTTGGTCGATGTTCCGCTAGTTGATCTAAAGGATAAGATCTATAAGGAAGTGGCCGTTCTATTGAGCCGCCACATTCATAACTATGGATCGATGGTCTCGGTCCTTGCGGAGACCCTGACGGACACAAAGCCCGAAAAAATATTTTTCGGCGGGAAAACGAATATGCTGAGGCAGCCGGAGTTCCATGATATTGCGAAAGTAAGCACGCTTTTATCGATGATTGAGCAGGAACAGGGATTTTATGAACTAATTACTCAAAATCCATCGGGCATCCACGTCAAGATCGGCCGTGAAAATCAAAACACAGTGCTCGATGACTGCAGTTTGATTACGGCAACCTACTCAATCGGGCAGGAGCAAGTTGGCACATTGGCCATATTGGGTCCAACGAGAATGGAATATTCGAGAGTGATCAGTTTGCTTTCGTTTTTCTCGAAAGATTTAACGGCCCTGATGACAAAACTGTATCAAAAATAGTAGCAAAGGTAATATTGTTAAGGTGGCGGAGGAGTGTATTCCGCGGCCTGGCATATTACTTTAGCATAAATTGTATAACCCTTTTAGGGAGGTGAGATTGTGACAGAAAATAAAAACGAAGAACAAACATTGGAAAATGAAACAATCGAGGAAAGCGCTGCAGAAGCAGTTTTCGCTGAAGGAGAAATTCCAGCAGCGGAAGAAAACGATGGTCCTGTTGAAAAAGATGAACTTCAATTGGCTCAAGAAAAAATTGCCGAACTTGAGGCGAAAATCGAAGAAATGGATAACCGTTATCTTCGTCTGCAGGCCGATTTTGATAATTCAAGACGCCGTGCCAAGCTTGATATGGAGGCGGCTCAAAAATATAGAGTTCAAAGTATTGCTAGTGATTTAGTGGAGGCTCTTGATAATTTTGAAAGAGCAACAAAAATCGAAGCGGAAAATGAACAGACGAAATCCTTGCTATCCGGCATGGAAATGGTCTATAAAGCGATTACTGGTGCATTGGCTAAAGAAGGCATCGAACCGATCAGTTCGGTTGGCGAAGAGTTCGATCCGCGTTTGCATCAAGCGGTCATGCAAGTTCAAGATGAAAACTTCGGTTCGAACATCGTCGTCGAGGAATTCCAAAAAGGATACCTTCTTAAAGACCGTGTGATTCGACCTGCAATGGTAAAAGTGAACGAATAGGATTTTTACATATAAATAATTGGGAGGTAGTGAAACTATGAGCAAGATTATTGGTATTGACTTAGGTACAACAAACTCTTGTGTATCTGTACTTGAAGGCGGGGAACCAAAAGTAATCCCGAATCCGGAAGGAAACCGTACAACACCATCCGTAGTGGCATTCAAAAATGGAGAAAGGCAAGTTGGGGAAGTGGCAAAACGCCAAGCGATTACAAACCCTAACACGATCATTTCCATTAAACGCCATATGGGTACCAACCATAAAGAAGTAATTGAAGGAAAAGAATACTCACCTCAAGAAGTTTCTGCAATCATCCTTCAATACTTGAAATCATACGCTGAAGAGTATCTTGGCGAAAAAGTCACTAAAGCGGTTATCACTGTACCTGCTTACTTCAATGATGCAGAACGTCAAGCAACCAAGGATGCTGGTCAAATTGCCGGCCTTGAAGTGGAACGTATCATCAACGAACCGACAGCTGCAGCACTTGCATACGGTTTGGATAAAACGGAAGAAGATCAAACGATCCTTGTATTCGACCTTGGCGGCGGTACATTTGACGTATCGATCATGGAACTTGGAGACGGCGTTTTCGAAGTTAAGTCCACAGCAGGCGACAACCGTCTAGGTGGAGATGATTTCGACCAAGTCATCATCGATTACCTGGTTGAAGCATTCAAGAAAGAAAACGGAATCGACCTTTCAAAAGATAAAATGGCGGTTCAACGTTTGAAAGATGCAGCTGAAAAAGCGAAGAAAGATCTTTCCGGCGTAACGTCAACTCAAATTTCTTTACCGTTCATCACTGCTGGAGAAGCTGGCCCGCTTCACTTGGATGTAACGATGACTAGAGCTAAATTCGATGAGCTTTCCACAGGTCTTGTGGAACGTACGATGGGACCTACTCGTCAAGCATTGAAAGATGCCGGTCTTTCAGCATCTGAAATCGACAAAGTAATCCTTGTTGGTGGATCTACACGTATTCCTGCTGTCGTTGAAGCGATCAAAAAGGAAATCGGTCAAGAACCAAGCAAAGGTGTAAACCCTGATGAAGTGGTGGCTATGGGTGCTGCAATTCAAGGTGGCGTATTGACAGGTGATGTTAAAGACGTTGTCCTTCTTGATGTAACTCCACTTTCACTTGGAATTGAAACGATGGGCGGAGTATTCACGAAACTGATCGACCGTAATACTACGATTCCGACAAGTAAATCACAAGTATTCTCGACAGCGGCTGATAATCAAACGGCAGTTGATATCCATGTCCTTCAAGGTGAGCGTCCAATGTCAGCGGATAACAAAACTCTTGGTCGTTTCCAATTGAGTGACATTCCACCGGCACCGCGTGGAGTTCCGCAAGTTGAAGTGACATTCGATATCGATAAAAACGGTATCGTGAACGTTCGTGCGAAAGATCTTGGTACGAACAAAGAACAAGCAATCACCATCAAATCATCTTCAGGCCTTTCTGATGAAGAGATCGAACGCATGGTACGTGAAGCGGAAGAAAATGCCGATAGCGATAAACAACGTAAAGAAGAAGTTGAACTTCGTAACGAAGCAGATCAATTAGTTTTCCAAACGGAAAAAACGCTTAAAGATCTAGAAGGTAAAGTGGACGAAGCGGAAGTGACAAAAGCGAATGAAGCGAAGGATGAACTGAAAGCTGCAATCGAGAAAAATGAGCTTGAAGAAATCCGCGTGAAAAAAGATGCACTTAACGAAATCGTTCAAGCTTTGACAATGAAGCTTTATGAAGAAGCGGCAAAAGCTCAGCAAGCTGGCGAAGCGGGTGCTGGCGAGTCTGCTCAAGACGATAATGTCGTTGATGCTGAATACACTGAAGTGAACGAAGAAGAGAAAAAATAAAAAGTGCCCCAATCGGGACACTGATATATCGGGCAGTATTCTGCCCCATTGTAAAAAAGTCAAAGTCAGGTTATCTTGACTTTGGCTTTTTTTACAGTGAATGGAAACATTGTTGCAATTACTGATGGGGAATCGTGGGATTTTAGAGAAAAATGTGTGCAAATTGGGGCTGGCAATGCCATTTGCAAAAATGTGTTAAAGCCGTTTGTACTTTTCTAGTTGATTATTATCTTCGTTCAGTGATAATATTACCTTTATGTGAATCGAATCGGGAGTGGATTTTAGATATGAGTAAACGCGATTATTATGAGGTGTTAGGCCTTTCGAAAAGTGCTTCGAAGGATGAAATCAAAAAAGCGTATCGAAAGCTCTCCAAACAATATCACCCTGATATTAATAAAGCGGACGATGCTGCGGATAAATTCAAGGAAATCAAGGAAGCTTACGAAGTATTGAGTGACGAACAGAAAAAAGCCCATTATGACCAATTCGGACATACAGATCCCAATCAAGGCTTTGGCGGTCAGGACTTTGGCGGTTTCGGCGGTTTTGAAGATATTTTCAGTAGCTTCTTTGGGGGCGGCGGACGCAGGAGAGATCCTAATGCACCGCGTCAAGGAGCGGATTTACAGTATACGATGACGCTTTCGTTTGAAGAGGCTGCATTCGGAAAAGATACTGAGATCGAAATTCCGCGTGAAGAGGATTGCGGTACATGTAAAGGATCCGGTGCCAAACCAGGTACAAAGGTGGAAAACTGTTCACATTGTCATGGAAC
Source organism: Peribacillus sp. SRI_006 (assembly GCF_057586375.1). Taxonomy (NCBI): domain Bacteria; kingdom Bacillati; phylum Bacillota; class Bacilli; order Caryophanales; family Bacillaceae; genus Peribacillus; species Peribacillus sp. SRI_006. The sequence goes on from NZ_JBYCZT010000001.1 coordinate 315,877, forward strand.
CGGTCAATTGAATGTTGAACAAAACACAGCTTTCGGAAGGATTGTGAACCGGAGAGCATGTCACCATTGTCAAGGAACAGGAAAAATCATTCCTAATAAATGTTCAACATGCGGCGGCGACGGAAAAGTCCAAAAACGTAAAAAAATCCAAGTCAAGGTGCCAGCAGGAATTGATGATGGCCAGCAGTTGCGCGTAACAGGCCAAGGCGAGCCTGGAATCAATGGCGGCCCCGCAGGAGACCTGTATGTAGTCTTCCATGTGCGCAGCCATGAATTCTTTGAACGGGATGGCGATGATATTTATTGTGAAATGCCGGTTACTTTTGCCCAGGCAGCATTAGGCGATGAAATAGAAGTTCCGACGCTGCATGGAAAAGTGAAGCTGAAGATTCCAGCAGGTACACAAACTAGCACTCGTTTCCGTTTAAAGGGCAAAGGAGTTCCGAATGTCAGAGGATATGGCCAAGGAGATCAGCATGTGGTCGTATTGGTTGTCACGCCTAAGAAATTAACGGAAAAACAAAAGGAATTGCTTCGTGAGTTCAGTGATATCAGCGGACAAGGTGTAGATGAACAAGATGATGGCTTTTTCTCAAAAGTGAAGCGGGCTTTCAAAGATAGGTGAATAAAAGTAAAAAGAACAAATTGGGAGTTGGTAGATTATGAAGTGGTCTGAATTTGCAATCCAAACAACGAATGAAGCGGTTGAACCTGTTTCGAATATTCTTCATGAGGCAGGTGCGAGCGGTGTTGTCATTGAGGATCCTCTAGAATTAGTCAAGGAACGTGAAAATGTTTTTGGCGAAATCTACCACTTAAACCCCGATGATTATCCGGATGAAGGTGTAGTCATTAAGGCTTATCTGCCCGTAAACAGCTTCCTTGGCGATACCATTGATGCTATTAAGGAATCAATCAATAATCTCCAACTTTTTGATATTGACCTTGGGAAAAATGTTGTTTCAATTAGTGAAGTGAATGAAGAAGAGTGGGCGACGGCTTGGAAAAAATATTATAACCCCGTCAAGATATCCGAACGTTTTACCATCGTGCCAACGTGGGAAGACTATACTCCGGTAAGCAGTGACGAATTGATCATTGAACTTGATCCAGGCATGGCCTTCGGAACGGGAACACACCCGACGACGGTCATGTGCATCCAAGCGCTGGAACGAACAGTAACGCCTGGGGATTTAGTCGTTGATGTAGGAACTGGTTCTGGTGTTCTAAGTATTGCAGCTGCATTATTGGATGCAAAGCGAATCCAGTCACTTGATTTGGATGAAGTGGCAGTACAGTCAGCCAAGCAAAACGTTGAACTAAATAACGTGCAGGATAAAGTGTCCGTGTCACAAGGCAACTTATTGGATGGTGTAAATGAACAAGCGGATATTGTCGTGGCTAATATTCTTGCCGAAGTGATCATGCGTTTTACGGATGATGTAGCGAAAGTCGTTAAACCTGGCGGATTTTTCATCGCTTCCGGAATCATTCAAACTAAGAAACAAGATGTGAAGGAAGCGATTATAGCATCTGGTTTCACCGTTGAGGAAACGATCTTGATGGAAGATTGGGTGGCAATAATCGCAAAAAGAAATGCTTAATTGGAAAAGTTACTCTGATTATCGGTTTTTTTGATAGTCAGAGTACCTTTTTTTAGCTTGAATCTTTGCACGGCTTGCATTCTGGATTCCCGACTGTTAGCCTGTGAGTTATTTAGACTAGACGAAGTAGGTGGCAGTGTGCAACGGTATTTTCTTAACGAAGCAGATATCAATGGAAACATGGTGACGATATCAGGTGATGATTTTCACCATATCGCCAGAGTGATGAGAATGGGACCAGGTGAGCGGATCATCACGGTGAAAGGTAATGGCATGACAGCAATCGCGGAAATTTCGGAAATTACTGATGATGCTGTAATAGGTACGGTAACTGAATGGAAGAATGAAGAAAAGGAACTTCCTGTAAGGGTAGTGATTGCGAGCGGTCTGCCTAAAGGGGATAAATTGGAATATATCGTTCAAAAGGGCACTGAACTGGGTGCCGTTGAATTTATCCCTTTTATTGCTGCTCGTTCGGTGGTAAAATGGGACCACAAAAAGGTAGGCAAGAAATTGGAGAGGCTCCAGAAGATTTCAAAAGAGGCGGCTGAGCAATCTCACCGCACGGTTATCCCTGCCATCAAGGAACCGATGACGGCAGATCAGCTAGCTGGGTATGCTTCCGGTTTCGATCATAAATTAATCGCTTTTGAAGAAGAGGCAAAACGGGGGGAAACTTCTGTACTCGCTTCTGTCTTGAAAGATATTACTGCTGGGCAATCCATCCTATTCGTTTTTGGGCCTGAAGGTGGTTTAGCAGATAAGGAAATTGAAAAACTGACTGATGCCGGTTTTATGGCTTGCGGTCTTGGACCAAGAATATTAAGAACTGAAACAGCACCTTTATATGCACTTTCCGCTGTTTCTTATCATGTAGAACTTTTGAGGTGATGAAAAATGGCAACGGTCGCTTTCCATACATTAGGCTGTAAAGTGAATCATTATGAAACAGAGGCTATATGGCAATTATTCAAAACTGGGGGATATGATCGTGTTGAGTTTGAAAATACATCAGATGTATATGTCATCAACACATGCACGGTGACAAACACTGGCGATAAGAAAAGCCGTCAGGTCATCCGTCGTGCCATTCGTAAGAATCCGAATGCCGTCATAGCGGTAACGGGATGTTACGCACAGACATCGCCGGCAGAAATCATGGCCATACCAGGTGTGGATATTGTTGTAGGAACACAAGACAGGGTTAAACTGCTTGATTACATTGAGCAATTCAAGGTTGAGCGTGAACCAATCAATGCCGTAGGTAATATCATGAAAAACCGTGTCTACGAAGAGTTGGATGTACCTGCTTTTACAGACCGTACACGCGCTTCACTGAAGATTCAGGAAGGCTGCAATAATTTCTGCACTTTCTGCATCATTCCTTGGGCACGTGGCTTGATGCGTTCCCGCGATCCAAAAGAAGTCGTTCACCAGGCTGAACAGCTTGTTGAGGCAGGCTATAAGGAGCTAGTCCTTACCGGAATCCATACGGGCGGCTACGGAGACGATTTGAAAGACTATAATTTGGCGATGCTGCTGCGTGACTTGGAAAAAGTCGATGGGCTGAAGCGTATCCGTATTTCATCAATTGAAGCCAGCCAAATTACAGATGAGATCATTGAAGTGCTGACGAATTCGAAAAAAGTGGTACGTCATTTGCATATACCAATCCAATCGGGTTCCGATACCGTTCTAAAACGGATGAGACGTAAATATACGATGGATTTCTTCGGTGATCGAATCGAAAAGCTGAAAATTGCACTTCCGGGCCTTGCTGTTACCTCTGATGTCATCGTAGGTTTCCCGGGTGAAACTGAAGAAGAATTCATGGAGACATATAACTTTATAGAAAAATATAAATTCTCCGAACTTCATGTTTTCCCTTATTCAAAACGGACAGGGACTCCGGCTGCCCGTATGGGAGATCAAGTGGATGAAGATATCAAAAATGAACGAGTCCACCGCCTTATTACGTTGTCGGATCAGTTGGCAAAAGAGTATGCCTCCCGATTCGAGGGGGAAGTTCTGGAAGTCATTCCTGAAACGAAGTTGGAAAATGGCCTTTATGAGGGCTACTCAGATAATTACATGAAAGTCGTCTTCCCGGCATCGGAAGAAATGGTCGGTGAAATCGTCAAAGTTAAAATCACAAAATCTGGCTATCCATTTAGTGAAGGTCAGTTCGTGACGGTCGTTAAGGATTTTCCGTTGCAACAAGCATCCAATATCTAAGACAGCGGTTAACCGCTGTCTTTTTTTATTATCCTTTTTTAGATGTGTTTTCTTGGCGCTTTCGGGTAAAGACTATATATATCGTCAAAATGGATAAACTATGGTATCATGAGAGGTACGTACAACTAGGTATAGATTGTTTTTGAGGAGGATTTATTAATGTCACAAAATGTAGCAGGTTTAATTGACCACACGTTATTAAAAGCAGATGCAACCAAAGAGCAAATAAAGGTATTATGCGAAGAAGCGAGAGAGTATAGCTTTGCTTCCGTATGCGTAAACCCAACTTGGGTGAAATATGCAAGTGAACTTTTGGAAGGTTCAGAAGTGAAAGTTTGTACGGTGATCGGCTTCCCTCTAGGTGCAAACACACCGGAAACCAAAGCTTTTGAAACGAAAGATGCCATCGCTAATGGTGCTCACGAAGTCGATATGGTGATCAATATCGGCGCATTGAAGGACAAGGATGATGAGTTGGTAGAGCGGGATATTCGTGCTGTGGTAGCGGCATCCACTGGTAAGGCTCTTTCAAAAGTGATCATTGAAACTTCTTTATTGACCGATGAAGAAAAAGTCCGTGCATGTGAATTGGCCGTAAAAGCCGGAACGGATTATGTGAAAACATCAACTGGTTTTTCGACCGGCGGAGCGACAGTTGAAGATATCGCACTTATGAGAAAAACGGTTGGCCCGAATATCGGTGTCAAAGCTTCAGGCGGGGTCCGCAACACGAGCGATGCCCAGAATGTGATAGAAGCTGGTGCAACAAGAATTGGAGCGAGTGCAGGTGTCTCCATCGTGAAGGGCTTAACGGCTGATTCCGATTATTGATTTTGTAAGGACCGTATAATTCCCTAAAATAAAGCAGGCGGAGAAAAATGAATTATTTTTTCTCCGCCTGTTTTTTATTGATTCCAAAAATAATTCAACTGGCAATTTCCCTTGCCCGTATATTGGCCTATTTCATAAAAGAAGAGGACCTGTATCATTTATGGAACCCATACACTCAAAAATATGTTTATTGTGGATTTAATAGAAATTAGGAGGTATCAAACAGGGAGTAAACATGCTTATATTAAATTGGGTTTTCATTTTGAATGGTAAAATGTATGGTGGAATTTTTCACTTCAATAACCGTTTTATTAATAATGGCAGTAACTGCTTTTTATCTAACATCATTCTCTAATGAAAGTTTGCTGATTTTGATAGTAGCTGTTGTATTATTGAGTGGTTTGAGCTTATTGAACCATAAAACTAATTATAAAAGGTTAGCTGAAATCGTTTACCGCCCTTATTATCTTTGCGTTTAGGTTATGACTATCTTATTTATGGCTGTCCCATAGTCAGTTGCCAATGACTTTTGGACAGCTCTTATTTTTTTAAGTTTGGCCGATGCACCCAAAGAATGAGGTTGGAGAATCGCCGTGCGAATGGCAAGACGGCCAATGAAGTCAAGATATTGAAAATGACACTGGCATGCGCGAGCTGTGTCCCTTTGTTTTCGGTGAAATAGGCAGCCGTACTTTCCAGGATGTCCACAAAAGGCAGGAATGCGGCAACCCCGATGATGTTCAGCCAAATATGTGCATAAGCTGTGAAGGCAGCTTGTCTGCCAGAACCGATGCTGGCCATGTATCCGGTGATGCAAGTGCCGATATTCGATCCGAGCATGATGATGATTGCCGAGGACACAGATAACTCCCCATTCATCAAAAAACTCATGGCTATCCCGATGGTTGCAGAACTGGAGTGAATGAGTGCCGTCAATAATAACCCGGCAATCAGGGCATAACTCATATGGCTCTCTATGTACTGGATAAGCGTTTGTATGGATGGATAGGCTGCAATCGGTGTCGAAAGCGTTTTAAAACCGCTCATCGCCGCGAAGATGGCCGAGATTCCGATCAGGGACATTCCTAGGCTTCTCGGGAATGCTTTTGGCATGAAGCAAAGGAAAGCGCCGCTTACGACACCGGGAATGATCCAGCGATCCAAAGAGAAAGTCATGAACTCTGCAGTAAAGGTGGATCCGATATTCGTTCCAAGAATGATCCCGATTGTTTGCGGGAATGTTAAGCTTCCTGCGGAAACGAGGCCGACCGTCATGACCATGACCGCCGAGCTGCTCTGCAGGATCCCGGTAAAGATGGTTCCGGCCAAGAAGCCTTTCCATGGCTTATCCGTCACCTTTGAGAGAAATGCTTTTAATGCTGCACCGGACATATTGAACAGTCCGATTCGTAAAACCGACATACCTGCCAGAAATATCGCTATGAATAAAATGAATAAAAAGAGCTCATGCATGACTGTCACCTCATAGTAAGCTTATGGCCCATTAACGGGGGACATGCTATAAATTGGAATTTCATGCAAGTTGAATCATCGCTTAGTGAAAAATTATGATAATAACACGATTATATTCAAAATAAGTTTGATTTTATTGGTTGACCTGTTAAAGATGATATATTATAATTGTTTAGTACATGTATAACATGTTGACAACTTGAGTTAGTGTGTTGTTTTCGGAGGGAGGGAAAGAGATGTCTAAAACCGTCGTTCGTAAAAACGAATCGCTTGAAGATGCTCTTCGTCGTTTCAAACGTACTGTATCTAAAGCAGGATCGCTTCAGGAAGCTAGGAAGCGTGAATTTTATGAAAAACCAAGCGTAAAACGTAAGAAAAAGTCTGAAGCTGCAAGAAAACGTAAATTCTAAGAGAGGGTGGAAAGATGAGTCTTCTCGAGCGTTTAAATAATGATATGAAACAAGCGATGAAGAACAAGGAAAAGGACAAACTATCTGTTATTCGGATGCTGAAAGCTTCTATTCAAAACGAAGCCTTGAAGCAGAGACAAGATTTAACAGATGATGAAGAATTGACAGTGCTCTCTCGCGAATTAAAACAACGCAAAGACTCCCTCCAGGAGTTTGAAAACGCAGGTCGTTCAGATCTCGTGGATAAAGTCCGCACCGAACTAGTATACGTAGAGGCATATATGCCTCAGCAACTTTCAGAAGAAGACATTTCTAAAATCGTTAACGAAACGATTTTAGAAGTCAATGCAACATCCAAAGCAGATATGGGCCGAGTTATGGGAGCTTTAATGCCTAAAGTTAAAGGTAAAGCGGATGGTTCTCTAGTTAACAAATTAGTACAACAACATCTATCTTAAACTCTAAACTTAAAACTCGAAACCTAACCGCAGGCAAATTGCCTGTGGTTTTTGTGTATTTCATGAATTTTATGCGTATATTATTGAAACGAAGCCCAAGATAATTGTGGCACTTTTAATTTTATTTGCTTTTTTTGAAACCTTTTTCATATACATACGTAATAACTAAAGAACAGGGTAAAGGGTTGCTTCAATTGCTCCTTATTCGAATTTTAGTTGCGGGCTGAATTTACTGGTAAGTTCCTGGATAATGGGACACTTACCGCGTTTAATACGGGAAAGGGGGCGTTCCGTTGAAAATTTGGCGTTATTTATCTGTTCTCCTATTTGGATTGCTGTTCACCATGTCTTCCTTTGGTGGAGCGACGGTATCTGCAAACGAGAAGATCGTTTACCATGTACCCATTGAAGAAACGGTGGAAAAGGGACTCTCGGCCTTTTTGGAACGAGCACTGACCACTGCTGAAGCAGCAGATGCAGATCTTGTCGTTTTCGAGGTGAATACCCCTGGAGGTGCTGTGGATGCAGCGGGGGAAATTGCAAAGTTACTGGCGGATTCACCAATAAAGACAGTTGCCTATGTCAATAACAGGGCTTTATCTGCAGGGGCATACATTTCTTTAAGTGCGGATGAGATCTATATGGTTCCGAGTGCCACCATGGGATCTGCAGCTGTGATTGATTCAACAGGGAACGCTGCAAGTAAGAAAGCGCAATCTTATTGGTTGGCTGCCATGAAGACCGCTGCTGAACAAAATGGACGTGATCCCAAATACGCCCAGGCGATGGCGGATGTTGACATCGATTTACCCGAATATGGAGCGGAAAAAGGGAAGCTGCTGACATTTACAGCCGAACAGGCAAAAAAGGCTGGGTATAGCGAAGGCACCGTCTCTGGAAAAGCGGAGCTGTATAGTATACTTGGAGTTGAAGATGCTGATATTCGGACAATCGAAGAAAGCTTTCCTGAGAAATTAGCCCGCTTTTTGACCAACCCGATCGTCGTTCCCATTTTATTAACGATAGCGGGAATCGGGATTGTGATGGAATTGTTTTCACCCGGTTTTGGAATTCCGGGCGTAATTGGAATCACCAGTCTTGTCTTATTCTTCTATGGTCATCTTGTCGCCGGTATCACCGGATACGAATCGTTAGCGATGTTCATCATCGGGGTCATTCTCGTACTAATTGAATTTTTTATCCCAGGGGGGATTATCGGGCTGCTCGGGTTTACAGCGGTAGTGGGGAGTCTATTCCTTGCGACAGGTGATCCGGTCCATATGACGATCTCCTTGCTAATTGCGGTCACCGTATCCATTTTGGTATTCATCCTACTTGTAAAGGTGTTTGGAAAACAGATGAAATTTTTCAGGAAAATGATATTAACCGATGCAACAAAAACGGAACAAGGATATGTCAGCAATCCGAATCGTTTGGATTTATTAGGTGCAGAAGGGAAGGCCCTAACAGATTTGAGGCCTTCAGGAACAGCTTTGGTCAAAGAAGAAAGAGTGGATGTCGTGACCGAAGGGAGCTTTATTTCCAAAGGTTCGACAATCATTATCGTTAAAGTTGAAGGATCAAGGGTAGTCGTCCGGGAAATTCCGGATTCAAATTAAAATTAAAGGATACAGGAAGGATGAATCATTAAGTGATAACTTCAGGAACGGTATTTATTGTACTGGCAGTGATTGCTGCTATCATCGTATTGGCAGTGTTTTTCACATTCGTACCAGTCATGTTATGGATTTCCGCTTTAGCGGCAGGAGTCAAAATCAGTATATTTACATTAGTTGGGATGAGGCTTCGCCGTGTTATACCAAGCAGGGTCGTCAATCCCCTTATCAAGGCCCACAAGGCTGGAATCAATGTTTCGACGAATCAATTGGAGAGCCATTACCTTGCAGGCGGTAATGTCGATCGAGTGGTGAATGCATTAATTGCTGCAGAACGCGCCAATATCACGTTACCTTTCGAACGGGGTGCAGCCATTGACCTTGCCGGTCGTGATGTACTGCAAGCCGTTCAAATGAGCGTTAACCCGAAAGTGATCGAAACTCCATTCATCTCAGGTGTGGCGATGAATGGTATTGAAGTGAAAGCGAAGGCAAGGATCACGGTCCGGGCCAATATTGAACGCCTGGTCGGTGGTGCCGGTGAAGAGACGATCATTGCCCGTGTAGGGGAAGGGATCGTATCGACGATCGGTGCTTCGCAAATGCATACGGATGTACTGGAACATCCCGATTTGATTTCAAGAACGGTTTTATCGAAAGGGTTGGATTCAGGGACGGCATTCGAAATTCTTTCCATTGATATTGCTGAAGTGGATATCGGCAAAAATATCGGGGCCATATTACAGACGGACCAAGCCGAAGCCGATAAGAAAATAGCCCAGGCAAAGGCCGAAGAACGACGTGCGATGGCTGTTGCACTTGAACAGGAAATGGTTGCCCGTGTTCAGGAAATGAGAGCGAAGGTTGTTCAATCCGAAGCGGAAGTTCCGCTGGCCATGGCCGATGCACTGAAAAGCGGAAACCTCGGAGTGATGGATTATATGAATATCCAAAATATCACGGCCGATACGGATATGCGCGGTTCCATCAGTAAAATTTCCGAAAATCCAAAAGATAACAACAATAACCATAATAATAATTAGGTCAGGGAAGGAAGGTCTTTAAATGGGAGATTTTATTGATTTCTTTCTCAAGAACCCATTCCTTATCATTGTCTTGATCGGTATTTTAACGTCCATGTTAGGAAAGAGAAAACAGACTCAAGATCCTAACACCCCTCCGAAAAAGAAATGGCAGGAGGTCATGCAGGAGCTTCAAGGTGAAATGCAGCAAGGGAATCAGCAGCAAAGACCTGCACCTGCTCCCGTAAGGAAAGTCGAACAGCAGGCAGCACAGGCTGCAGAAGTGATCGATGAGACGACGAACGAAGCGAACAAAAGGATTGCGGAGCTTAGACGGCTACAGCAGAAGTACGATCAAGAGCGTTTGTATCAAAAAGCGAAGGCAGATCAACTCACTTCAACTATTGCTGATAATAATAGTCCGGTCTATCGCAAAGGACCGTCTTTTGGCAAAAAGCAGCTGATTGATGGCATCATCATGTCAGAAGTGCTGGGACCGCCAAGGGCGAAGAGAAGTCTTCAAAGGTCCAGAAGGTGATTCGGAGCCCCGGGCTTTTTTAGACCATCATTGAATGAGCATGAAAAAATAGACTTTCATTCACTTATAATTTTGTGCTAGAACCCTCTTTCATTTCATACATTGAGATGAAAGGGGGTTCTTTTTTATGGCACGCAATTGGGGAAAAAAAGTGAAACAGCTTATGACCAAAACAATGGACCTTCCGCAAGATGTCATGATGGACCTGCCGCGAATTACAATGATCGGACAATTACATATTTATATTGAAAACCATCGTGGCTTATTGGCTTTTACAGACAGCGAAGTACGATTGATGCTGAAAAATGGGCAGTTGCTGATAAAGGGAAATGCCTTTGTCATAAAGACGATTTTGCCGGAAGAAATCATGCTCGAAGGCAAAATTGACAAGGTTTATTTTATCAATGAATGATCCCGGGAGGTCTCCATGAAAAACCAATGGACAAACTATTATACAGGCTATGTAAAGGTGAAGGCTTATGGAAAAGGTGCAGAACGGTTAATTAATATGCTGACGAGAAGGGGGCTTCATATCTGGGATGTGAAGCGTGTCGGAAGTGAAGCCCTGATTTTCCATATGGATATCAGGGATATCCCCAAACTACGTCAGGTCATGCGTAAGAGTGATTGTAAAGTAAAGTTCATGCAGGGAAAGGGTTTCCCTTTCCTGATGAAAAGAGTCATGAAAAACAGCGGGTTTTTAGCGGGGATGATCGCTTTCCTGCTATGTATATTTGTGCTTTCCAATATGGTATGGGGCATCGAGGTTCAAGATGCCAAACCGGCAACTGAGCATGCCATCCGGAAAGAATTGGACAAGATGGGCGTGAAGATCGGTAAAGTGCAATTCTTTGTTGATGATGTGGATACGATTCAGCGTAAGCTGTCGGACCGGATCGGTGCATTGACATGGGTGGGGGTCGAGCTAAAGGGAACGACATATCATTTTCAGGTTGTGGAAAAACGGCAGCCCAAAGAGGTCGAGAAAACATCTCCACAGAATTTGGTAGCATCAAAAAAAGCGATCATCGCTGATATGTTCGTTGAAAAAGGACAATCTATTGTTAATGTGAATGATTATGTAGGAAAAGGACAACTTCTTGTTTCAGGATTGATTGGTAAAGAGGGTAAACAGGAAATTGTATCCGCAAAGGGAGTAATAAAAGGGAAAACGTGGTATAAAGCGAAAGTGGAAGTTCCGTTAAAAACCAAGTTTTCTGTTTTTAACGGAGATGAAACGAGCAAGCACTTTTTGAAAATGGGGGGCTTTTCCCTTCCGGTATGGGGCTTCAAGGATCCTGGATATGAAAAACAGGAAAAGGAAACGACAGTGAGGCCTTTTCACTTTCTTCAATGGGAGCTGCCGATTTCTTATAAACAAGTGACCTTAAGGAGCAAGGAAGATATTGTACGAAGCTATACGGAGAAAGAAGCGGTGGAGGAAGGCCGGAAAATGGCCAAAGCGGAATTAAAAAAACATTTAGACGAGGAAGATGAAATCGTCGAAGAAAAAATTTTGCACGAAAGCATGGAGAATGGTAAAGTTAAATTGTCTATACATTACCAAGTTATTGAAGATATAGCGATTGGACAGCCAATCATTCAAGGAGACTAACGAATGGCAGATGATGTGAAAGTAATTAAGCTCGAAATCGAATCACCCAATGAAGCGATCGCGTTATTGGGCAATGGAGATTCAAATGTAAAAGTGCTCGAAGAGGAACTTGGCATTTCCGTCATAACCCGAGGTGAAGCGGTGAGTGTTGCCGGGGATATCGAGCGGGTAACGATGGGGGAGGAAATCCTCAAGGCATTATTGACTGTAGTCAGAAAAGGAATTGCAATCAGTTCCAGAGATGTGCTTTATGCAATTGAATTGGCAAGAAAAGGCACATTGGAGTATTTCGGTGAATTATATGATGAGGAAATCGCTAAAACGGCTAAGGGGAAATCCATTAAAGTCAAAACAATCGGGCAGAGGTACTATATCCAGGCAATAAAGAAACAGGATCTTGTATTTGGAATTGGGCCTGCCGGAACCGGGAAGACCTATCTTGCTGTAGTGATGGCCATCAATGCTTTGAAAAATGGACATGTTAAACGGATCATCCTGACACGGCCTGCCGTCGAAGCAGGGGAGAGCCTAGGTTTCCTGCCTGGTGATCTGAAGGAAAAGGTAGATCCTTATCTAAGACCGCTGTATGACGCTCTCCATGACCTCCTGGGGATGGAACAGACGCTAAGGATGATAGAGCGCGGAACGATCGAAATAGCTCCCCTGGCTTATATGAGGGGGCGTACGCTTGAAGATGCCTTTGTCATATTGGATGAAGCCCAGAATACGACGGAAGCCCAAATGAAGATGTTCTTGACCAGGCTTGGTTTCGGATCGAAAATGGTCATTACGGGAGACCGGACCCAGATTGACCTTCCAAAAGGCATGAAGTCAGGTCTTGTCCGGGTAGAAGAGATATTGAAGAATGTTAAAGGCCTTTCCTTTGTTTATTTTGAACAAAGTGATGTAGTAAGGCATCCGCTTGTCGCTAAAATCATTACTGCTTACGAGCAGGCGAAGTCATAAGAAAAAATCCGCCATTTCAATCGGCGGATTTTTCGTGATGTGTCTAAATGACGAACTTTATGGTGGAAAAGTGGATATGAAATGACAGAACCTTTACATTTATCAATACGAAGGTGAAAATTCATATGAAAACTGTTATGATTTTACATATCTAGAATAATAAACATCATTTTTTTAGGAGGACCTTCCTTGAATCGTATCCAGAAATTTTTCACTCAAATAAAAGGGCTGTTGGTCCATCGTTTTTTTCAAGTGCTTTTGTTCATCATACTTGGTTTGTTTGCGTATGGTTTAATGTTCTCCAATGTGAAGCCGGAAAGGGTTCAGGTAGAGCTTTTTAAGCCTGCGGAACAAACGATCCGATCAACCAAGACTGTGGAAGATACCTATAAGACGGAACAGGAAAAAGAAGAGATTTCAAAACAGGTGGCGGATGTTTATTCTTTAAAAAAAGAATATGCCAAAAATAAAGTCGATCTGATTTCATCCATTTTCGATTCAGCGATTGAGGTGAATAAAGAAACGGACCCCGATGAAGATCATAAAGAAGATGAGGATAAAAAAGAGACCGTAAAGACGGATGCTCAAAAAGTTTCGATATTAAAAGAAAAATTGACTGATGAAGTGAATAAAAATATCGAGGAATCCGTTTTCCTAGCATTAGTGCAGGCGGATGAAGATGAGTTGAAAATAGCGAAGGATTCGACCATTACGGCAGTGAATAATGTGATGAGTTCCCGAATCGCTGCAAGTGACGTCGAAAATGCCAAGAAAAAAGTTGTAGAGGAATTGGGTTATATGAGCATTAGTGGCGATATGAAAAAAGCCTCCACTTCCCTTGCTCGTACGGCAATCATTCAGAATGTATTTTTCGATAAGGACAAAACCGAGGAACAGCGAAGGAAAGCGGTTGAAAGCGTGGAGCCGATCAGGATCCTTCAAGGCCAGATCATCGTTGAAGAAAATCAGTTAGTGGACAGGGATGTATATAGGCAGCTTGAACTGGCAGGCTTCTTAAATACGGAGTCCACCATTTACCCGTATATCGGCCTGCTGTTATTCATATTCCTGACTTTTGCGGCTTTTTATTATTATTTCTACTATTCCGTTTCCAAAAAGGATAACAAGTACAATCAGTTATTGATCTTCAGTCTTGTCTTTATCCTTTCAATGGCTACCATGAAAACGGTCAGCATTCTGGCAGACCTGAAAAACTCGAACTTGGAATACATTTTTCCGGGTGCCATGGCGGCGATGCTCATCAAGATATTATTGAATGATAGGTTAGCGGTAGCAATGATCATATTGTTAGGTTCGTATGGTACGATTATATTTAATGGTGATACACCTGGAAATCTGGATTTCTCGATGGGGCTTTATATCATTTTCGGGGGATTGACGGCAATCATCATCCTATCCAGGCCCAATTTCAAATCAAAGGTGCTGGTAGCGGGGCTGCTGTTGTCTTTAATCAATATGACATTTGTTTTTTCGCTCATCTTTATTATGGACAGCCATTATACTAGAATGGAGTACTTGTATTATGCTTCTGCTGCCCTAGGTTCTGGAGTGGGTGCAGCCGTTTTGACAATGGGCCTGTTACCGTTTTTCGAGGCTGGTTTCGGGATTTTATCATCGATTAAGCTTATCGAGCTCGCGAATCCCAATCATCCGTTATTGCGGAAGATCTTGATTGAGGCTCCGGGGACATATCATCATAGTGTAATGGTCGCCAATTTGGCGGAATCGGCTTGTGAAGCCATCGGCTCGAATGGCTTGCTGGCAAGGGTCGGCAGTTATTATCATGATATCGGTAAAACGAAGCGGCCGCACTTCTTCATCGAAAATCAGATGAGTGAAGAGAACCCGCATGATCGGCTGCAGCCGGAAACGAGCAGGGATGTCATCATTGCCCATGCCTTAGATGGCGGGGAGATGCTGCGCAGTCACAAATTCCCGAAAGAGATTGTGGATATTGCAGAGCAGCATCATGGGACCACATTATTGAAATTTTTCTATCATAAGGCAAAAAAACAGGATGAGTCCACACTCGAGGCGGCCTACCGATATCCCGGGCCGAGGGCGATAATGAAGGAAGTGGCCGTCATCGGCATAGCCGATAGTGTGGAAGCTGCAGTGAGGTCGATGAAGCACCCAACTCCGGAGAAGATTGAAGAGCTGGTAAGTTTCATCATTCAGGACAGGATTTCTGATGGACAATTTGATGAATGTGACATTACTATGAGAGAATTAAGTATCGTGAAGCATTCCTTATGTGAATCGCTGAATGGTATCTTCCACTCCAGGATTGAATATCCGGAGCCGGATAAATTAGGACAGAAGGTGAAAGAATGATTTTAGCTATCGATTTAATGGATGAAACGAATGAAGTAACGGAGGAAGCTCAGCAGCTTGTTGAAAGCATTCTTCAATTTGCGGCAAGAAAAGAAAACATTGAAAAAGACACCGAGCTGTCTGTTACATTTGTAGACAATGATAGGATTCGGGAAATCAATAAAGAATATCGTCATAAAGATTCAGCTACAGATGTCATTTCTTTTGCGCTTGAAGAAATGGGGGAAGATGAAGTGGAAATTGTCGGAGCGGAAATGCCCCGCATGTTAGGTGATATCATCATTTCCATTGAACGCACGAAAGAACAAGCTGAAGAATATGGTCATTCATTTGACCGGGAACTTGGATTTTTAGCACTGCATGGTTTTCTTCATTTATTGGGATTCGACCATATGAATGAAGAAGATGAAAAAGTGATGTTCACTAAACAAAAGGAGATCTTGGAAGAATATGGACTTTCAAGAGAAGGATAAAAAAAAGTATCCTTTATTAAAAAGTTTCTCTTTCGCCTGTCAGGGAATTTTGGAGGCTGTTCGGACTGAACGCAATATCAAGATCCATTTCGCGTTAACGGCAATCGTCGTATTCTTTGGTTGGCACTTCTCATTGAATGGGATGGAGTGGCTTTTCATTTTGGCGGCCATAGCCGGTACGATTACGTTGGAGCTCGTTAATTCCGCGATTGAAAGGGTAGTGGACCTGGTAACGGACCAAATCCATCCGCTTGCCAAGCAGGCAAAAGATATTGCAGCCGGAGCTGTATTCATATATGCTATATTTTCTATAATAGTTGGATTGATTATCTTTTTGCCTAAGGTTGGCCTGTAGGTTGCCGAAATGGTACTCAATTTGAAAGGAAGATGTGAATTGAATACAAAAGAATTGATTGAGGAAGCTAAAAAAGCAAGGGATAAAGCTTATGTGCCTTACTCCAAGTTTAAGGTGGGGGCAGCCCTTTTAACCGCTGATGGAAAGGTCTATCATGGTTGTAATATAGAAAATGCTGCATACAGCATGTGTAATTGCGCCGAAAGGACAGCTTTATTCAGCGCTTATGCCCATGACGATAAAAAATTCACCAAACTTGCAGTCGTGGCGGATACCGATGGTCCCGTCGCTCCATGCGGGGCATGCAGGCAGGTTATTTCAGAACTGTGCGAAAAGGATATGCCGGTCGTTTTGACCAACTTACATGGGGATATAAAAGAACTAACAGTACAGGAATTGCTTCCAGGAGCTTTTTCACCGGAGGATTTAAATGGATAAACTATTTGACGATACACAAGTAAAAGGTTACAAATCAGGTTTCATTTCAATAATTGGACGACCTAATGTTGGAAAAAGTACATTTCTGAATCGGGTCATCGGCCAGAAAATCGCCATTATGAGTGATAAACCGCAAACTACAAGAAATAAGGTCCAGGGTGTACTTACGCAAAACGATTCACAAATGATTTTCATCGATACACCCGGCATTCATAAACCAAAGCATAAGCTTGGCGACTTCATGATGAAAGTGGCAACGAATACATTGAAGGAAGTCGATTTGATTCTCTTCATGATCAATGCGACTGAAGGATACGGACGCGGGGACGAGTTTATCATCGAAAAACTTCAATCCGTAAAAACGCCTGTTTTCCTGGTCGTAAACAAAATCGATGCGATGCATCCAGATGATTTGCTTCCGATCATTGAAAAATACCAACAGCTTTACCCTTTTGCGGCAGTCGTCCCGATTTCTGCGCTTGAAGGAAATAATGTGGATACTCTGCTTGAACAAATCAAAGAGCATCTGCCTGAAGGTCCCCAGTTCTATCCAGCTGACCAAGTGACCGACCATCCGGAACGTTTTATCATTTCCGAATTGGTCCGCGAGAAGGTACTGCACCTGACACGGGAAGAAATTCCGCATTCAGTGGCTGTTGTCATCGATTCAATTAAAAAGATGGATAATAGCGACACCATCAATGTCATGGCGACTATCGTTGTCGAACGGGATTCACAAAAGGGCATTGTCATCGGAAAGCAAGGGAAAATGCTTAAAGAAGTCGGCAGCCGTGCCAGGGTGGATATCGAAAACCTATTGGGCTCTAAAGTTTTCTTGGAACTGTGGGTGAAGGTACAGAAGGATTGGCGTAACAAAGCAAGCCAGCTTCGCGATTACGGCTTCAATGAAAGCGAGTATTAATTAACAAAATTTACGCGTCATGAAAGTTAGGAAAACGGTCAAGCTAATCATATGGTCGGATATTCATATTGCTAGTTAAAATGAAAGGTGGGCTTTATATGTTGGATTTTACCTGGGAATTATTCACAGAAACAGGTAATGTGGACACCTATTTGCTGTTTAAGGAGATAGAAGTCGAAAGACAGGAAAGACACTTGGGATTGAATGATGAGCTAGCAGAAATTGATTTTCCTGTTTCATAGGTTAGCCTTGGCGAGCATGGGTGGTGTCTTGGTATGCTCCAAAAATGTGAGGGCATTGTCATAAGGCGAACTGCATATGGAGAAAATAACAAAATCATTACTATATATACCCGTGAGCTAGGGAAAATTGGCGTCATGGCGAGAGGGGCCAGTAAACCTAACAGCAGGCTTTCTGCCGTCACACAGCTTTTTTGCTCCGGGTATTTTCTTGTAACCACATCAACCGGACTCGGCAGTCTTCAGCAAGGCGAAATGGTCGATTCACTCCGTTTCATAAGGGAGGATCTTTTTGCCACCGCTTATGCTTCATATATTGTTGAATTGCTTGATAAAAGCGTCGAGGATAAGAAACCGAATCCATATTTGTATGAATTGCTTTCGCAAACCTTGCATTACATAAACGAGGAATATGACGCGGAGGTTTTGACATTCATTTTTGAAATGAAGATGCTGCCCGTCAATGGGATTAACCCAGTGTTGAATCAGTGTGCTGTATGTGGTGAAACGGAAGGGGAATTCTCCTTCTCGCTTCGGGAAGCGGGCTTTATTTGTCACCGCTGTCTGGGGAAAGACCCTTATCATTTTAAAATTTCACCTGCAGCCGTCAAATTGCTTCGGATTTTTTATTATTTAGATTTATCAAGGCTCGGAAACATTTCCGTCAAGCCTGAAACGAAAAAAGAACTGCGGAAGATCATCGATGCATATTATGAGGAATATTCCGGTCTGCTTTTGAAATCAAAAAAGTTCCTGAAACAGATTGATACGATGAAAGATATGTTTTAGGTTCTGACCTATTGACATTCCATGCTAGTTTGTATAAAATTCTAATCATCAAAATAAGAAGATTGCGTTGATGGAAAAGAGTATCTGTCATTCTCCATAAAAAGCGAACCCGGGACGGTGGAAGCCGGGATATGGATTTACAGGGAAGGGCGTTTCCGGAGCATGTTGCTTTGAAAAGAGGCCGTTTTGTAAACGGCAATTAGGGTGGAACCGCGGGTATACTCTCGTCCCTATGCATTTCGCATAGGGACGGGAGTTTTTTGTTTGCCTAAATGTAATGGGTTTCCGACCTTTAATCTAAAAGCCGTTTAAATAACCTGGAGGTGTACGATGAATATTCAAAATATGATTTTAACGTTACAAAAGCATTGGTCTGAGCAAGGCTGCATATTGATGAATGCTTATGATGTCGAGAAAGGGGCAGGAACGATGAGCCCATACACGTTCCTGAGAGCCATTGGACCGGAGCCTTGGAGCGTGGCTTACGTAGAGCCTTCCCGCCGTCCTGCTGACGGTCGTTATGGTGAGAACCCTAATCGACTGTATCAGCATCATCAGTTCCAAGTGATCATGAAGCCGTCTCCTGACAATATCCAAGAGTTGTATTTGGATTCATTACGTGCTTTAGGGATAAATCCGCTCGAGCATGATATTCGCTTTGTGGAGGACAATTGGGAAAATCCATCCCTAGGGTGTGCCGGACTCGGTTGGGAAGTGTGGCTTGATGGAATGGAAATCACGCAATTTACATATTTCCAACAAGTGGGCGGCCTTGAGTGTAAACCGGTTTCCGTGGAAATTACATACGGGATCGAACGTCTCGCCTCTTACATTCAAGATAAGGAAAACGTATTTGACCTAGAATGGACAAATGGATTCACTGTTCGCGATATATTTGGTCAGCCGGAATACGAACATTCGAAATATACGTTCGAAACCTCCGACCTTGACATGCTGTTTCAGCTTTTCACGATGTATGAAAAGGAAGCGCATCGACAAATGGAAGAAGGTCTTGTACATCCTGCATATGATTATGTTTTGAAATGTTCCCATACATTTAACCTTTTGGATGCCAAAGGTGCCATCTCGGTGACGGAAAGAACGGGTTATATTGCCCGGTGCCGTAACTTAGCGCGTAAGGTTGCCAAAACCTTCTATGAAGAGCGGGAAAAATTAGGCTTCCCGATCCTGAAAGTGAAAGGGGAGAATACAAATGAGCAAGCGTGATTTGTTATTGGAGATTGGATTGGAAGAGCTGCCTGCCCGTTTTGTGACAGCATCAATGAAACAGTTGTCAGATAAAGTACAGCGATGGCTTACGGAAAAAGCGATAGAATTCGGGACGGTTGAAGTTTTTTCCACACCAAGACGTTTGGCAGTATTGGTGAAGGACGTGGAAGAATCCCAAAAGGATATCGAAGAAGAGGCAAAAGGTCCGGCCAAAAAAATCGCGTTGGATAGCGAAGGCAACTGGTCTAAAGCAGCATTGGGATTCGTCAGGGGTCAAGGCATGACTTCAGAGGACATATATTTTAAAGAACTCAAGGGTGTTGAATATGTCCATGTGAATAAATTCATAAAAGGACAGCAGACCGTTCAGCTTTTATCTGAGCTTGCTGAAATCATCAGCGGCATGACGTTCCCGAAAAATATGCGCTGGGCCAATCAGGAGCTCCGCTTCGTCCGTCCGATTAAATGGCTGATTGCCTTATTTGGCAATGAAATAGTGCCATTCAGCATTGCTGATGTGGAAACGGGCCGTGAAACAAAAGGACATCGTTTCTTAGGCAATAGCGCCATCATCGAGCAGCCGGAACGGTACGAAGATACGCTGAAAGAACAATTTGTAATGGCAGATCCAGATAAACGCCGGCAAGTTATATTGGATCAGATTAAAGAGCTTGAGCAGGAGAAAGGCTGGATCATCCCTGTCGATGAAGATCTGCTTGAAGAGGTAAATAATTTGGTAGAGTATCCAACGGTGTTATTTGGACATTTTGAAGAAGAATTCCTTGAGCTTCCTGCTGAGGTACTTATCACATCAATGAAGGAACACCAACGTTATTTCCCTGTTAAAGATCAAGAAGGGAACCTGCTTGCTTACTTTGTAACCGTGCGCAACGGCGATGACCGCCATTTGGATAAGGTTTCTAAAGGTAATGAAAAAGTATTGCGTGCCCGCTTATCGGATGCAGCATTTTTCTATAAAGAAGATCAGAAAAAAGAGATTTCGGATGCTTTGAAAAAGCTTGACAGCATCGTTTATCATGAAGAAATCGGTACATTGGCCGAGAAAACTGCCCGGGTAACTGAAGTGACCGGTGCTCTTGCGGATGCTTTGAATTTAAAGGCGGAAAAAGAAATGGCGCTTCGTACAGCGGCAATTGCCAAGTTCGATTTGGTAAGTAATATGGTTTATGAATTCCCTGAATTGCAAGGGTATATGGGTGAAAAATATGCTCTCTTAAAAGGGGAAGCCAAAGAAGTGGCCGCGGCTATCAATGAACATTATATGCCAAGGCATGCGGAGGATGCTGTACCGCCTTCAGTCATTGGCGCGGTTGTGAGTTTGGCTGAAAAAATTGATACATTGTCTTCGTTCTTCGCTATTGGCGTTATCCCGACAGGTTCCCAGGATCCTTACGCATTAAGAAGGCAGGCGAGCGGTGTCGTCCAAATTCTAGCTGAGAAGAAATGGAATATTTCATTAGAGGAGCTTATTGTTTTAGGTCTTAAAGGACCGGAATCAAAAGGTATCTTAAAACGTGATCTTGAAGAAGTTAAAGCGGATATGTTCACATTCTTTAAAGCACGTGTCAAACACATGCTTCAAGAACAGCAAATCCGTTATGATTTGATTGACGCAGTTTTGTTCAATGAGATCGGTTATATCCACTCAATCGTGGAACGTGCACATGTATTGGATGCGAAAAAAGAAGAAGCAGGCTTTAAGGAAAGCCTGGAAGCTTTAAGCCGGGTCATGAACATTGCCGTAAAATGTGACAATCAGGTGACAGTCGACCCTGCTGCCTTTGAAAATGATCAAGAAAATGCGTTATATGTAAAATATCAAAAAGTGGCAATGCGTTATATGGAATCTAAAGATGAGAATGAGCGGTTTGAAGAGCTTGTTTCGCTTCAATCGGAAATAGAGTCATATTTCGAGAATACAATGGTCATGGCAGAGGATGAAGCAATCCGCAACAACCGTTTATCCTTAATGAAGGAAATCAGTGATTTGGTTGCAGGTTTTGCTGCCATGAATAAAATCATCCTTACATGATCGAAAGGATGTATGGAATCGGAAACCCTTTGAATATGGGTTTCCGATTTCTTAAAAAGATAAATGCTCAATAAATAGGACAAAAATGCCCTAATTAAATTATTTAGTATATAATTATTAAATGAATAACTTTTGTTACTTTACTCTGCGAAAGCAGTGGGGTGGTGATTATAATCCAATTGAATAAGCGTCAGGAACAAATTTTACAAATTGTAAAAGAAAACGGACCGATTACTGGAGAACATATTGCGGATAGATTGAACCTTACCAGGGCGACACTTCGCCCGGATTTAGCGATTTTAACGATGGCAGGTTTTCTTGATGCCCGGCCCAGAGTGGGGTATTTCTATACAGGCAGGTCAGGGACACAGCTTTTGACAGATAGCCTTAACCATCTTTATGTACGGGACTACCAATCGATACCTGTCGTCGTTGACGAGGGCATTTCCGTATACGATGCAATCGTCATGATGTTTTTAGAAGATGTCGGAACAATGTTCGTCGTCGATAAGCATGCATTGCTTGTTGGTGTCTTATCAAGGAAAGACTTATTGCGTGCGAGTATTGGGAAACAAGAGCTTAACTCCATTCCAGTCAATATCATCATGACTAGGATGCCCAATATTACAATGTGTTCAAAAGAAGATCTTTTGATTGATGTTGCCAAAAAACTGATTGATAAACAAATCGACTCATTACCGGTCGTCAAAGACACAGAAAAGGGCTATGAAGTAATTGGAAGGATTACAAAAACCAATATTACGAAAGCATTCGTAGCTTTGGCTGATGAAGGCTATTAGGGGGCTTGCAAAAGGAATGACGGAGAATATGAACGGTTCTATTATATATGTTGTATCGGATTCAGTAGGAGAAACAGCGGAATTGGTCACAAAAGCCGCTGCAAGCCAGTTCTCGGGATCTGCTTTTTCCATAAAGAGAATTCCGTATATTGAAGATGAACAAAACGTGGATGAAGTGATATCACTGGCTAAGTTGGATGGGGCAATCATTGCTTATACTCTGGTGAAGCCAGCAATTAGAGCGTATATGAAAGCACAGGTCGAGAAAGAAAACCTGGCTGCTTATGACATTTTAGGGCCGCTCATGGACATCCTTCAGGAAAGGGCTCCAAAAGGGCCGCTTAATGAACCTGGTCTGGTAAGAAAGCTGGATGATGACTATTTCAAGCGTGTGGAAGCCATTGAATTTGCTGTAAAATATGATGATGGACGTGACCCTCGCGGCATTTTACGTGCAGACATCGTCCTTGTGGGTGTTTCACGCACTTCCAAAACGCCATTATCACAATATTTAGCCCACAAACGCTATAAAGTGGCGAACGTACCTTTAGTGCCTGAAGTGGAACCGCCAGAAGAGCTGTTCCTGGTACCTCCTGAAAAATGCATTGGTTTAAAGATCAGCCCGGAAAAGCTGAACCATATTCGTAAAGAACGATTAAAGTCACTTGGGCTCAATGATCATGCCATTTACGCAAATGTGGAGCGCATAAAAGAAGAATTGACATACTTTGATAAAATCATATCAAGGCTGAATTGTCCTATCATTGATGTAACCAATAAAGCTGTTGAAGAAACAGCCAATTTAATCATCAATATCCTTCAAAACAAAAACCGTTGATCCTTAAATTAAGGCAAATCAAAATGTGAGCTAGACACTCTATGTGTCAGCTCACATTTTAATGCCAAGGTCAAATAAGGGATTAATAAGAATAAATTCAAAATAATTACATAAAATTCCTCTTAGTTTCCTCGTGCAAATCCATTGATTTGCATGAAAACACATTCGGGATTTAAATGTTGGCATCTTCTAATCAAATAGACTATAATAAAAAATTGTGAGAAAAAAGTAATCTTAAGGTTTAGACTTAATTAATAAGGAATAAACTAAAGGTTAATGAGATGTCAAGGTTTTTATCATAAAAATAATTCGACATGTTCCGTATAATTCAGGAAGGGCTGGTCTTTTTCAAGGCAAATGAGGTGCTTTCACTTGCATAAACAGGTATTCTTTGAAGGATAATGTTTGCTCTTTTAGAGGGAACGCTTTGAATCATGCTGGAAATTCACCATATCTTCATAAAGTTTAGGGGAGAAAAAGGATTATGCAGAAAGATGTAGAATTAGAAGGTATGAATAATAAACCTACGATACACGTCGATGCCGATGCATGCCCGGTGAAAGACGAAATCCTTCATTGTGCAAGTTTGCACGAAATTGAAGTCTGTTTTGTTGCATCATATAAAAATATGATGAATAACCCTGAAGGTAAATGGGTATATGTCGATGCTGACAAAGAAGCGGCAGATCTTTATATAGTAAACTCAGTAAAAAAGGGTGATATTGTCGTTACTGCAGATATTGGTTTGGCTGGGACACTGCTTCCTAAAAACGTTTATGTCCTTTCGCCAAGGGGAAAAGAATACACGGAAGAGAATATTTTCATGCTTTTGGATATGCGTTATCAGTCGGCGAAACTCCGCAGGCAGGGTAAGCATACGAAAGGGCCGAAAGCATTCACAAAGGAAGATCGTGCATGTTTTACAAATAAACTTATGAAAACATTGTCGAACTTTGCAGGGAATTAGGAAACAGTATCGAATAAGAAACTATCACCAATATTGCAAGGTGGAAAAATGATAAATGGCCGTATAGAAGATGAGAAAATTAATCAAATTCGTGAAGCTGTTGACATTGTTGATTTAATTGGGGAGTATGTCCAGCTGAAGAAGCAGGGGCGCAATTACTTTGGCCTATGTCCTTTTCATGGTGAAAACTCGCCCTCGTTTTCCGTTTCAACGGAAAAACAAATCTTTCACTGTTTCGGTTGCGGGGCAGGCGGAAATATTTTTACCTTCTTAATGGATATAGAAGGCTACAGCTTTGTGGAATCTGCAAAAGTTTTAGCTGAAAAAGGAAATGTTCCTTTGGAAGTTGAAATCAATAAGGATTCCAAGCGTTCCAACATGCCGGCAGGCGCTCAGCAAATGGTTGAAGCCCATGACCTGCTGAGGAAGTTTTATCATCATCTCCTCGTTAATACGAAAGAGGGGCAGGATGCTCTCGAATATTTACTTAAACGAGGGTTTACTGAAGAGACGATAGAAAAGTTCCAAATTGGCTACTCCTTGGATTCATGGGACTTCGTGTCCAAGTTTCTTTTAAAACGCGGGTTTCCAGCGGAATACATGGAGCAGGCAGGGCTTATTATTTTCAGGGAAAAAGACGAGTCATATTTTGACCGTTTCAGAAATAGAGTCATGTTTCCAATTATGGATCATCAAGGAAATACGATTGCGTTTTCAGGAAGAGCAATGGGGGACGATGAGCCCAAATATTTGAATAGTCCTGAAACGCCAATCTTTAATAAAAGTAAAACTTTATATAATTTCCATCATGCAAGACCACACATACGAAAGAAAGAACAAGCAGTCATTTTTGAAGGCTTTGCCGATTGCATTTCAGCAGTTGGCGCAGGTGTGGAGAATGCGGTCGCTACAATGGGCACTGCCCTGACGGACCAGCATATCCAGCTTTTAAAGAGAAATACTGACCAGATACTTATTTGCTACGATTCGGACTCAGCGGGATTGAACGCTGCCAATCGTGCAGTCAATATGCTACAGGACCATGAGTTTTCCGTGAAAGTCGCTCTCATGCCTGATAACCTGGACCCCGATGACTACATAAAGGAATTCGGTGAAAAAAGCTTTGTTTCTGAAGTAATAGGGGCCAGTTTAACCTACATGGCATTCAAAATGCATTATTTGCGTCGAGGGAAAAATGTAAATAATGAAGGAGATCGAATTCAATATATCGAAGAAGTCCTTAAAGAAATTTCGCGATTGCCCAATGCAGTGGAGAGGGATCATTATCTCCGGCAGCTATCCTCTGAATTTTCCCTTTCATTGGATGCGCTGGAACAGCAGCAGCGTCAGGTGTTCTTTACGGAACGCAAGAAGGGGACATTGCCGCAGCCAGCAGCCCAAAAGAAAATGGCCCTGCAATATGAGCATAAGTTAAAACCTGCTCACCATAATGCTGAAACGAAGTTGATTGCCCATATGCTGAAAAGCAGGGATATGACTTTCAAAATTCAGCAGTTGCTTGGGCAAACGGTCTTTCATGTAGATGAACATCAGGCAATCATCACCTATTTATATGCGTTCTATGAAGATGGACATGAACCGGATACAAGCTTTTTCCTTACTTATTTACCGGATCCAAACTTGAGAAGGATCGTTTCGGAAATAGAAATGATGTCAGTGAATGAGGAAGTTACCGATAAAGAACTGACCGATTGTATAAATCAAGTGTTGAAATATGAAAAGTTGTTAAAGATAAAAGAAAAACAAGTTGAAGAAAAAGATGCAGTTAGACGAAGTGATTATGTCACTGCTGCACAAATTGCCATGGAAATCATTAAATTGCGTAAAATGTTGTAGTCGTTTAGGTGTAAGTCCTGGAAGGAGGGGAACTAATGGCTGAAAAACCAGCACGTTCCAAACAAGTTGATAATGAATTTAGCCTTGAACAGGTGAAAGAAAAACTACTAGAGCTAGGTAAAAAACGAGGCTCTTTGACTTTAGAAAAAATCGCTGAAATGATTGGCGGTTTTGAGTTGGATTCCGATCAAATGGATGAGTTCTATGAGGTGTTAGCAGAAAACGGCGTCGAAATACTCACTGATGGTGAGGAAGACGAAGATGAAGATGATCCAGATGAGAAGAAACTTGCAAAAGAAGAAGAGTTTGACTTAAATGATTTAAGTGTTCCTCCTGGCGTGAAAATCAATGACCCAGTACGCATGTATTTAAAGGAAATTGGCCGGGTCGACCTTTTATCGGCAGAAGAGGAAATCTCTTTGGCGACGAGAATTGAAGATGGAGATGAAGAAGCGAAACGCCGTTTGGCAGAAGCTAACCTACGTCTTGTTGTCAGTATCGCCAAGCGTTATGTCGGACGCGGAATGCTTTTCCTTGATTTGATTCAGGAAGGTAATATGGGACTTATCAAAGCTGTGGAAAAATTTGATTACCGCAAGGGATTCAAATTCAGTACGTATGCAACATGGTGGATTCGCCAAGCGATAACCCGTGCCATTGCCGACCAAGCAAGAACGATCCGGATACCGGTGCATATGGTGGAAACCATCAATAAATTGATTCGTGTCCAAAGACAGCTTCTTCAGGATTTAGGACGTGAGCCTTCACCGGAAGAAATTGCGGAGGATATGGACCTGACTCCCGAAAAAGTTCGTGAAATCTTGAAAATAGCTCAGGAGCCTGTTTCATTGGAAACGCCAATAGGTGAAGAAGACGATTCACATTTAGGTGATTTCATTGAAGATCAGGATGCGACTTCCCCATCGGAGCATGCAGCATATGAACTATTGAAAGAACAGCTTGAAGACGTATTGGATACTCTTACTGACCGTGAAGAGAACGTCTTGAGACTCCGCTTTGGACTTGATGATGGCCGTACCCGTACTCTTGAAGAGGTAGGTAAAGTGTTTGGGGTCACCCGCGAGCGTATCCGTCAAATCGAAGCGAAGGCGCTGCGTAAACTGAGACATCCAAGCCGAAGCAAACGATTGAAAGATTTCCTTGAATAGAATATATGCCCTTAACAGAGCCCTCTTTGAATGCCCAGCGTTCGGGAGCGGCTCTTTTTTTCAATTCCGATGTAAAAATATCCTAATCAGAACAATGGTTATCCATTTTTCCATGTAACGGAAAAAGATTTAAAAGCTTAGCCGTTAAAAAGAAGATCATCATGAGGATGTGAGATTCATGGATGAAATGAGAAAGAAAATCATCATTCAAGAAATAAACTCCTGGAGGGAAAGTCGTATGCTTCCGGAGCAATATTGTAATTACCTGCTTGCATTATACGGTCAAGGCGAAATTCCGCCATCAAAATCGAATGAAACCGCGAGCAAAAAAAACGACATCTTTTTCGGGGTGTTAAATGGAACTTTTTTTGCATTTATTGTATTTTTGAATTATTTTACTGAAATAACCATAAGAATGCAAATGCTTATGACAACAATTTCAATACTTGTCTTTGGGCTGGCAGTCCGCCGCTTAAAAGGCAGGAAAATCATTTTTCAGGTGGCGTTGATGGGGATGGTACTATCATTGCTTTTATTAACTGTCAGTTTGGCGGAATTCATGGCACCCGGCAAAGCGGGTATCCTTTATATTTTCTTATTCATTAATTGCGGACTCTGGATTTTATTGGGCTATAAGCTGAAGCTGATCCATAGCGGGAAGCCTTTGAGCACTGGTCACTCTTTACTTTTTAATAATATAATTCAAGGACACTCCAGCGGTTTTAAATAATGATTTTTGGGTATTATGAAACATATGTAAGAAAAAGTAAAAATGTTTGGAAATATACATAAGTTTTTGACAATTTTAAGAAATTATATAATATCTTCTATTTTTGGGCTTTTACTTGAAACTCTTTTCAAGTAAAATAATATATAGCTGTTTGTATATAATATTAAATATGGTAAGTTTAGGTTCTACATAGGGGAGGAAATACTATGAAGCGCAATCCAGTAATGCCTTTTATTATTATCATGGTTTTTGGTATTGGACTTATGTTTTTACTTTCGTTTAAAGGTTTGGGTGATGCCAAAGATCTTGCCAAGGAAAAAGAGGGCGGCGAAAAGACAGAAGAAACAGAAAATGCCTCAGCATCACCTGAGGACATTTATAAGCAAAACTGTATCTCTTGTCATGGTGACGCCTATCAAGGCGGTGTCGGGCCTGCTCTAAAAGGAGTTGGCGATCGCCTTTCGGTGGACGAGGTTAAAAACGTAATCACTAATGGACGAGGTGCAATGCCACCAGGTTTAGTCGAAGAACAGAACATTGACGCCATGGCCAAATATATTCATGGACTGAAATAATTCATGAAACTGACTCAAGAAATCGTTGGAAAGCGAACTTTTTGAGTCAGTTTTTCATTTGTTCAGAAAAGGAAGAATCCAGATTGCAGTTTTTCTTTTGCCCATTAGAAAGAACCCTATTTCTCCTTTCTGTAATTTTTCGATTGAACTTGGTATAATCGAATGGGAAAGTAATTATAGCAAGACATTATTTGAATTAAGAGAGTTGATAAATATGAATCATGAAAAACTATCGATGAGATTAGAACGTGTTGCCATACATATACCAAAAGGAAGCATCCTGGCAGACATAGGATCAGACCATGCTTACTTGCCGTGCTATGCGGTGACTAACGGCTTGTGTGCCAGCGCCATAGCAGGTGAGGTTGTAGAAGGACCCTATCAGTCAGCACGCAAGCAAGTGGCAATGACGGGTCTTGGAGACAAGATAGAGGTCCGTAAAGGAGATGGGCTTGAAGTATTGAATCCCGATGAAGCGACATGCATTACGATTGCAGGCATGGGAGGGACTTTAATATCAAGTATATTGGAAAGCGGAAAAGCGAAACTCGGCAAGGCAGAAAGGCTAATCCTTCAGCCTAATGTCGGTGCAGCGAATGTTCGCAGCTGGCTGATCGAAAACGGCTGGGAGCTTTGTGGAGAGGAGATCCTTGAGGAAGATGGGAAGATCTATGAGATCTTAATTGCCAAAAAAGGAGACCCGCTCCGCCCTTATGGTGTAAACAAGCAAACGGGCCTCACTTTCGGTCCATTCTTAAGAGAGCAATTCAGTGATATTTTCATAAAAAAATGGCAGCTTGAGAAAAAACATTTGGAGAGAATCATCGAACAATTGGATGAAAGCGGAAGAAGCGGACTGGAAACGAAGCGCAATGAATTGAAATCCCAAATTTCGGTAATCGAGGAGGTGCTTAAAGGTTGAAGACAGTGAATGGTCACAAAATCATTGAGATGTTTGAACAATTCTCCCCAAAGCATTATGCAATGGAGGGAGATCCAATCGGGCTGCATGTCGGGCAGCTAAATAAGCCGGTTACTAAAGTGCTGATTGCCCTTGATGTGCTGGAAGAGGTTGTAGACGAAGCGATCGAACATGGCGTGGAATTGATCATTGCCCACCATCCGTTAATTTACCGACCATTGAAAAGGATCGATACAAACACAGCTGGAGGCCGCATCATCGAAAAGCTGATCAAACATGATATCGCTGTTTATGCTGCACATACCAATTTGGATGTTGCTAAGGGCGGAGTGAATGATTTACTTGCCGAAGCACTTCAATTGCAGGACACAGAGGTATTGATTCCAACCTATGAGACAGCTCTTAAGAAATTGGTCGTATATGTTCCAAAGACCGACGAACAAAAGGTGAGGGAAGCCCTGGGCAAGGCGGGGGCCGGAGCGATCGGGAACTACAGCAATTGTTCGTTTTCGGGGGAAGGTACCGGACGCTTCTTGCCAGGTGAAGGCAGTGAACCGGTTATCGGCTCTGAAGGAAGGCTTGAAGAAGTAGCTGAAATGCGGATTGAAACGATATTCCCGGAAAATATCGAGAAGAAAGTATTAGCTGCGATGATTAAAGCCCATCCATATGAAGAGGTTGCTCACGATATATATAAACTGGAGAATAAAGGGGAGTCACTTGGCTTAGGAAAGATTGGTGTACTTGCCGAAGAAATGACGCTTGAACAATTTTCCGAACATGTGAAGCGGACACTCGATGTTGAAAAGGTGCGTGTCGTGGGAGATCTGCAAAGTCCGATAAAAAAAGTGGCCGTGTTGGGCGGAGACGGCAATAAATACTTTACGACAGCAAAATTCAAGGGTGCCGATGTTTACGTTACAGGTGATATGTATTACCATACAGCCCATGACGCGATGATGATTGGACTGAATATCGTCGATCCCGGCCACAATGTTGAAAAGGTGATGAAAAAAGGGGTGGCACGATTCCTTGAAAAAACGTGCCGCGAAAAGAACTTTGATGTGGAATTCATTCCATCCAGGCTGAATACAGACCCATTCCGCTTTATTTGATAACACGAAAAAGGCAGCCTTAGTGGCTGCCTTTGTATTTGTGCAATCATTTCTTCACTTTAATTTTAGGTAAAATTTTATGCAATGGCGTTTTCTTTTCGGTATTCCAAGTGGATTCATCATTTTCTTCATATTGTTCTAGAAATGCGATAACTTCCTTCGTGATAGGAGTTGGTGTAGAAGCCCCCGAAGTGACGGCAACCGTTTCTGCATCTTTTAGCCATTCAAGGTTCAGCTCGGAAATGTCAGCGATTCGATAAGCTCTCGTCCCGGCAATCTCTTGGGACACTTGTGCAAGACGGTTTGAATTATTACTCTTAGGATCTCCGACAACGATTAAAACATCAGCTTCGCCAGCTTGCTCGGCAACGGCTTCTTGGCGAACTTGTGTCGCTAAGCAAATTTCCTTATGGACTTCGGCATGTGGGAACTTTTCCTTGACCTTATCCATGATATCCAAAACATCCCATTGGCTCATCGTTGTTTGATTGGTGACGATGATCTTATCACTATTCAAAGTCAAGGCTTCCACATCTTCATCCTTTTGAACCAGGTGAACGACATCGGGAGCAACTCCGACAGCACCCTCAGGTTCCGGATGGCCTTTTTTGCCAATATAAATGATTTGATAGCCTTCCGCTTGTTTTTCCCGAATTAAGTCATGTGTTGCGGTAACATCGGGACATGTTGCATCAAGCGTCACAAGCCCTTTTTTCTCAGCGATCTTCCTGATCTCAGGCGAAACGCCGTGAGCAGTAAAGATGACGGTTCCGCTGTCCACCTGTTCGATGATATCGTTGCGGTTGCTGCCGTCCAACGTGATGATGCCTTCTTCTTCAAACGCATCCGTCACATGTTTGTTATGCACGATCATTCCTAAAATGTAAATGGGACGTGGCAAGGTTTTATCTAAAGCCGCATTTCGGGCGATGACCATGGCATCGACAACGCCATAACAATAGCCGCGCGGGGAAATTTTAATCACTTTCATCTATGTGTCCTCCTTCAAGGCAAGAAACTCTCACTTTTTATACCTTTCTATTATATAAGACCATAGATGATATTACAAAACATCATATTTACATAAAATCAGTTATTGGTAATTTTTTTGTAGCCTTTAAATATAAAGCTTGGGACCTGAAGATCTCTTCCTTTTGGTTTCGGGACGAACTGGCGCAGTGGGGTTAGCTTCTATAGCTTTTTCTTTTTTCTTCGAAACCGTTTTTACTTCACTGTTTTCTTGTGCCTCAACCGCGGGCCCGCTTTCAACGGAAGCTCCGTCGTCCTTGGTCTCATCGGCTGATGATATGCTTCGGAAAACTTTCCACATGGAAGGCAGGTTTTTAATCACTGGACCGTATTGTTCCACCATAGGCGTGAATTGTTCCGCCGCTTGCAACACCTTTTGCGTGTTGGAAAGCATATTATTAAGGGAATCGGGGTTTTTTAATGTTTCTAAGATACCGCCTCCGCTCCTTCTTGAAGAACTTTGGTTAGTGGAACCCGCTGGCGCAAACAAATTCGGAGAAGCTGCTTTTTGTTTCGACTTACCGAGTATTTTTGACAATAACCCTTCTTTCTTTGCTGGCGGCATTTCCTGCCGCTGCTGTTGGTTGAATGGGCCGTGGAAACCTTGAGGTCCCTGTGGTACCTGCGGTCTGTTTGGAATCATCGGACGCTGCATCTGCTGATAAGGATGGGGAATTTGCGGTGACTGCCTGAATGGAGCAGGGGGCTGCTGCCTCCTTCGGCCATTGGGTGGCGGAAAAGCGGGTCCGGGTTGACGATTTCTATTTGGGAACATAGGTTTCACCTCCTAAGAATATTATATGCTGGTGTAATCTTCTATATAAATTATGCAACTCGACAAAAAAGGTTTGAGGAAAGAGTGACTGGGCAGTTGTGAAGTAACCGGAAAGAAGGTAAGATGGTAACGGTAGTCTTTTAGCTCCATGTCTGCGGGGGATACGCTATGACCAGGACAGGGGCTTTTCGTTTGCAAGAGTCCATTTTAAGAGAACTAACCTCAGCGCATGCGCTTTTGTGATTAGAATGGGGGTATATTGGAAAAGGTGGATGACCTGCCCGTTATGGGACAATCCCTATTTTCTTCAAGAGCAACCCAGGCGCTTGCGCTTTTTGTGTAATCCAGCTTCAGCGCCTAGCTCGATGTGAAAAAGAGGATTGCCCTCACAAGGCAAAAAGCGCCTTATGGGACAATCCCTATTTTCTTCACGAGCAACCCAGGCGCTTGCGCTTTTTGTGTAATCCAGCTTCAGCGCCTAGCTCGATGTGAAAAAGAGGATTGCCCTCACAAGGCAAAAAGCGCCTTATGTGGCAATCCCTATTTTCTTCACGAGCAACCCAGGCGCTTGCGCTTTTTGTGTAAAATTTATTATAATAACAGGACATGTCTTATGACTGACAGGATAAAGGGGTTTTTTGATGAAACAAAATCAATTTGAACGATTTAATTTGAAAAGCTACATTCTAGATGCGGTTCGTACTTTAGGGTTCGATAAGCCGACGGAAATTCAAGAGCGCGTGCTTCCGTCGCTTTTAAAGGGAAGTAGCTTAATTGGACAGTCGCAGACAGGTACAGGAAAGACACATTCCTATTTGCTGCCGATCATGAACAGGCTTGATGCTGGTAAAAATGAGGTTCAAGCGATTATTTCCGCACCAACCCGTGAGTTAGCGAACCAAATCTACAAAGAAGCTTTGAAAATTGCTGACCATTTCCCTGAGGATGAGCAGATTCAAGTCCGTTGTTTCATCGGTGGTACTGATAAACAGCGAATGATCGATAAATTGAAGACACAGCCGCAATTGGTAATTGGTACGCCGGGCCGGATCAAGGACTTGGTTGAAGCCCAGGCATTACAGGTGTATACAGCAAAAATGCTTGTAGTCGATGAAGCGGATCTTATGCTAGATATGGGATTCATAGAAGATGTCGATTTATTTGCATCACGTATGGCTGAAAAAATTCAAATGCTTGTCTTTTCGGCAACCATCCCAGAAAAATTGAAGCCGTTTTTGAATAAATATATGGAGAATCCAAAGTATGTTCAGGTGAATCCCAAGCAGGCGACCGCTTCGAAAATCGAACATGTTCTCGTACCGCTTCGCCACCGGAACAAAGAGCAGTTGCTTCATGACATCATCGTTCGTTATAATCCATATTTGGCGATCATTTTCACGAACACAAAGAAAATGGCGGACCATGTGGCTAATTCCTTGATCGAAAAAGGGTTGAATGTCGGCCGAATTCATGGGGATTTAACGCCTCGTGAGCGTAAAAAAATGATGAAGCAAATCAATGATTTGGAGTATCAATTCATCGTTGCGACTGATCTGGCTTCCCGTGGAATCGATATTGAAGGTGTAAGTCATATCATTAACTATGAATTGCCTTCAGATTTGGATTTTTATATCCATAGGACGGGCAGGACGGCTCGTGCAGGATATTCAGGCATTGCCACTACCATTTACGATACTTCCGATGAAGATGCATTGAACCGCCTTGAAAAAATGGGCATCGAGTTCCGTGATGCCGATATCCAAAACGGTGATTGGGTTGATATCGACGAACGTAATAAACGGAAAAACCGTAAAAAACAAAAATCTGATATCGATGTTAAAGCGAGCAGGCACATTAAGAAGCCAACTAAAGTCAAGCCAGGATACAAGAAGAAAATTCAACGAGATGTGGAAAACTTTAAAAAACGCGAACGTCGTATACAGAGAAAGAAATAGGGGAGAAATCAGATGCTGAAGATTGGATCGCATGTTTCAATGAGCGGGAAAGGCATGCTTCTTGCTGCGAGTCAGGAAGCGGCTTCGTATGGCTCCAATACATTCATGATCTATACAGGGGCCCCTCAAAACACAAGACGTAAAAAAATCGAGGATTTAAATATCGAAGCCGGAAGATTGCATATGGAGGAAAATGGGATCAGTGATATCGTCGTCCATGCTCCGTATATCATTAATATAGGAAATACCACGAATCCAGCCACATACGAACTTGGAGTCAACTTCTTACGCAGTGAAATCGATCGGACCGAAGCGATTGGCGCAAGGCAGATCGTACTTCATCCAGGTGCGCATGTCGGTGCTGGAAGCGAACTGGGAATCAAGAGAATCATCGAAGGTTTGAATGAAGTGCTGACTGCCGACGATAAAGTTCAGATTGCCCTTGAAACGATGGCGGGTAAGGGTTCCGAATGTGGCAGATCTTTCGAAGAGCTGGCGATGATCATTGATGGTGTGACCCATAATGAAAAATTATCGGTTTGCTTCGATACTTGCCATACTCACGATGCCGGATATAATATCATCGAGGATTTCGATGGAGTACTGAATGAATTTGATAAAGTGGTCGGTGTTGACCGAATCAAGGTACTTCACATAAACGATAGCAAAAACGAACGCGGCACGCGTAAGGACCGCCATGAAAACATTGGTTTCGGTTATATTGGTTTTAAGGCTTTGAATGATATTGTCCACCATCCGCAATTAAGCTCTGTTCCTAAAATCCTGGAAACACCTTATGTAGGGGAAGACAAAAAAGACAAAAAGGCCCCATATAAATTCGAAATTGATATGTTCAAGAATAAACAATTTGAAGAAGATTTATTGGAAAAGATCAGATTCCAATAATCACAAATAGAAAGGGACGATTCATCGATATGAAGATGAATCGTCCTTTCATTTTGCATTTGGATTAAGTATGCTCAAATAAAGACTGTCGTCAGCAGGCTTGGAATCTTTAAAAATTGGATGTAAGGTTGTTGAAGAGGGATTCTATTTCCCTGGCCGTGCTTGCTCCGGCAACTTTTGTAATTTGACCAAGTACGTTCTGTCTTTGACGTATATCAAAAATGTTAATATTTTTACCGGCTAGAAGTGCAGTAATATCCTGTGCTTGTTTTTGGGTGAGTGAAACCTTATGCTGTTTAGCAAGGGAAAGCAGTTCATCTGGGCGTATACTATTGATTTTATGATTGACCATCATTTCAAATAATTTCAAACGATCTCCTCCTTTGTTAAAACATATGAAGGAAGTGGATGTATGTGAACATGAAACTTTGTTTGATTACGAAATTGGTTCAGATAACATTTTTTTGTGATTCAAGGCATATCGGGACTTGTTCGGAGGACCGGATTCTTTACATCTGGACTTCTTTGATTTATACTAACGATTGTTAATCGTAATGATTCTTAAAAAATAGGTGATCTCTTTGGATAATGTAGTAAACCCCATAGTTAAATTTGAAGATATATCTTACAAATATACAAAAGATCTGGTACTGGAACATGTTTCGCTTGAAATTCCCAAAGGGGCATTCCTAGCTATCGTCGGGCCGAATGGATCCGGTAAATCAACGCTTTTGAAGTTGCTGCTTGGTCTGTTCAAGCTCCAAAAGGGGAAAATTGAAATATTCGGTGAAGACATTCGGCGCTTTAAAGATTGGCAAAAGGTCGGGTTCGTTTCCCAAAAGGCGAATTCCTTCAACTCAGGATTCCCTGCCACTGTATTTGAGGTGGTTCAGAGCGGTTTGACCAAAAAAATAGGCTTATTTAAGTTCGCTGGCAAAGAGGATAAGCAAAAGGTGAAGAAGGCTCTGAAATCAGTGGACATGCTGGAATATCAAAACCGCAATATCGGGGAATTGTCCGGAGGCCAGCAGCAGAGGGTATTCATTGCCCGTTCACTGGTCAGCGAGCCGGAATTGATGATATTGGATGAGCCCACTGTTGGCGTTGATTCAAAAAACGTCCACCAATTTTATGAAATGCTTGAGATGTTGAATAAAAAATTAGGAATAACCCTGATTTTAGTAACCCATGATGTTGGTACTGTGACCGATAAAGTCACACATGTCGCCTGCTTGAATAAAAAGCTTCATTTTCATGGGGATGCCTGTGAATATAATGAGTTGGATGAAGGTGAACTCTCGTCCATTTATGGACATGGAGTCCAATTTTTAAATCATGATCATTAATATGTTTTGGAGGATAGCCCAATGATATCGGGGATATTGCAATTTGAATTTTTGCAGAACGCATTCTTGACCGGAATCATCATCGGAGCGATTGCGCCATTAGTGGGCGTTTTTGTCGTGGTAAGGCGGATGTCGATGATTTCCGATGCGCTCAGTCATGTAGCGCTTGCTGGTATAGCGTTCAGTTTATTGCTGCAGAAGAGCTTTCTATCTTTAGCAGGATTGAATCCACTTTATATTGGAATGGCGTTTTCTGTAGGTGGTTCATTATTCATCGAAAAATTAAGAGGGGTGTACAAGCATTATCAAGAGCTTGCAATCCCGATCATTATGTCCGGCGGCATGGGTCTTAGTGTCATCTTCATATCCATTGCTGATGGTTTCAATACGGATTTATATGGTTATTTATTCGGCAGTGTCAGTGCCGTCAGCCGGGCGGACTTGTACGTCATTTTGGCAGTGGGGCTAGTCGTAGCCTTGATGCTCACTTTATTGTATAAAGAATTATTTCTGTTATCATTTGATGAAGAGCATGCCAAAGCGTCTGGAATCCCTTATAAAGCGATTCATTTTATTTTTATCGTCATGGTCGCATTGGTTATTGCCGCTTCCATGAAAATCATTGGCATATTACTTGTTTCTTCGCTCATGACGCTCCCGGTAGCAGCCAGTCTCCGCTTTGCCAAGGGCTTTAAGCAGATGATTGGTTATTCGGTATTATTCGGTGAAGTTTCCGTCATAGGCGGATTATTCTTATCATACAACCTTGACCTCGCTCCCGGCGGGACCATTGTAATAATAGCTGTACTAATTCTCATCTTGTCAATTTTGTTTGATAAGTGGAAAAATCGATAGATGGGGTGATGTATTTTGAACGTAACTACTGCCATGCAACTTTTAAAAGATAAAGGTTTTAAGCATACAGGAAAGAGGGAAGAAATGCTTCAGCTTTTCTCTTCCAGCGATAAATATTTAACAGCCAAAGATGTATTGGAGAATATGAAACAGGATTATCCAGGTTTAAGCTTCGATACGATTTACAGAAATCTTTCATTATTTGTCGAACTGGGCATCTTTGAAGCGACCGAGTTGGAAGGGGAAAAGCGTTTTCGTTTTACATGCGGTCATTCTTCCCACCATCACCACTTCATCTGTTTGAACTGTGGAAAAACGAAAGAAATTGAATTGTGCCCGATGCAGGAACTTCAGGAAAGCTTGAAGGACTACGATGTTTCGGGGCATAAATTTGAAATTTACGGACGCTGTCCTGCATGCAGCGTATCTTTGGAAGCATAAAAACCATTGACCTCAAGTCAATGGTTTTTTCTTGTCTCATTTTATAGTTGCCGGTTCCCCTGACATCCATTGATTCACCCAGGCAGAGGCTTCTTGCCAATTGTTGACCCGAATCACCCTTTCAGGCACGGGATCTTGGTTGTAAGGGGTATTAAATAAAATCACGGGTATTTTACACTCTTCAGAAATCGCCACTGCATTATCGTGCTTGTCCTCCAAAAAGAGATCGACTTCGAATTTTTTGGCTGCAGCAATCTTATCGTGTGAACCTACAAGCTCTATATGATCATATAGGACTTGATTACTCGTGAACCAATTCTTCGTTACATCCAATAAACGGGAGCTCCTGGCACTGATGAAATAAAGGTTGGCTTGTTCTGTCCATTTTTCCAATACATCTTTTGCACCTTCAGCCAATAATGATTCGGAATAGATGAGCGGCTCGGTCTCGATGAACCATTTAGTGAAATCCTCTTTTGGAACATTCACGAAAGGCAATAAGTCATATTCGGTTATGTCTTCATATGCTAAATTCAGTTGAAATGCTTTATTTAAAAAGGGAACCATGGAATCAGGTCTTGTGACAGTCCCGTCTATATCGATGCCAAAACGTTTTTTCATGATGAATCTCTCCTCATTTTCAATACTTGTAATAGTGTAACATATCCCATCATAGCTTTGGTAAAAACCCGTATTTATTTCCAAGACATGAAACCATTTTCACGATGGGTTCCTGCGATTTTTACATACACTATAAATGCTTCACAAACGAAAGTGAGGGATGCACGAATGGAAAAAGATCAATACTCCAGTATTGACGATGAAATGCAATTGACGAAAGAGGGCAGTGAACCATCCGTTGTGGATGATCAGCATCATGAGCGGTATTATAATGAAGATAAACCTGAAGATGACAGACGATATGAGAGCGGTGAGACCATAACCAATATGGATAACCGTTATCAGGAAGAAACGTCTGCCGAGATTTCAACACCGCCTCAGCGAATCAGGTCATATAAAAATGATGAGAACGCAGAGGAGAATGGTTTGGGGAATGTGGCATCAAGAGGAAAAGCGATAGGTGTCATAGCATTGATCATCTCCATTTTATCGTTATTCATGATGCCTTTCATTTTAGGGATTGTGGGTATCATTGTAGGTATAGTGGCAAGAAGCCGGGGATCGAACCTGGGTACTTGGGCCATCGGCATAGGTGTTGTCTCCATCATCGTTGGCATATTTATCGCCCCGTTCTTTTAGCATCGTTAAACCCTTTGATGTCATTTACATCAAAGGGTTTTTCAAATGATAAAAAACAAAAAATCCCGATAATGAAAATTCGGGATTCTTTGTTTTATTTATTTAGTAATGCTGCTGCAGCAGCTTCGGCTCTTTGTTTTTCATAGTACTCTTCAGCGATTTTGTCAATTTCCTTTTTCAGTTCCTCGACCATCGTCTCCTCAGGCACTTTACGTACGATTTGACCTTTTCTAAACAGTAAACCTTCACCGCGGGCGCCGGCTATGCCGATATCAGCCTCACGGGCTTCTCCAGGGCCGTTTACCGCACAACCAAGCACTGATACCTTGATTGGTGCTTTAACCGTCTGGATGTACTCTTCAACTTCATTGGCGATGGAAATCAAATCAATCTCGATTCGACCGCAAGTTGGGCAGGAAATTAAAGTGGCCATGTTGGAAGCAAGGCCGAATACTTTTAGGAGTTCCCTTGCCACCTTCACCTCTTCGACGGGATCGGCACTTAAGGAAACACGAATCGTGCTTCCGATACCCTGACTTAGGATGGCACCTAGTCCGGCGGCGCTTTTTACGGTTCCGGAGAACAGTGTACCTGATTCCGTGATCCCAAGATGTAAAGGATAATCGAATGCTTTTGAAGCTTTTTCATATGCCTCGATTGCTAAATTCACATCGGAAGCTTTCATCGAAACGATAATATCATGAAAATCCAGATCTTCTAGGATCTTGATATGGTGTAAAGCACTTTCCACCATTCCATCAGCAGTCGGGTAGCCATATTTCTCGAGGATTTTCTTCTCTAGAGAACCAGCATTGACGCCGATGCGGATTGGTATTCCTTTAGCCTTCGCAGCTTTCACGACTGCTTCAACCTTTTCACGGCGTCCGATATTACCAGGGTTTATCCTGATTTTATCCGCGCCGCCTTCGATTGCCTTCAGAGCAAGTTTGTAATCGAAATGAATATCGACTACAAGAGGGATGTTTATCCGTTTTTTTATCTCAGAGATTGCGTCAGCTGCCCTTTCATCCGGACAGGCGACGCGTACGATTTGACATCCCGCCTCTTCAAGACGAAGGATTTCTGCAACCGTTGCTTCAACATCATGTGTTTTTGTTGTTGTCATGCTTTGTACGATAACTTCATTATTGCCGCCAATCGTTAAGTTTCCAACTTTAATTGGCCGCGTTTTGGTGCGATGTATGATTTCACTCAAGTGGAATTCTCTCCTTTAGGAAAAAATCAGTTTTGATTTTTAAATTGTTTCTCTGAAATATTGTATCAATGTACTTACCGCTTGACAAGGAAATAGGACGCATAATCTTTTTTCAATAAGTGACATTTCCTATTTAAGGGAGTTTTTGGTGTTTGGAAATCCCCTTAATTGTGTTTGTGAAGGCACTAATCCCCATATGAAAGTTATTTATAAACGGGAATTTTATAAGTTTTGCCAATCTGCATATTTTCGGGCTTCAATCCCTCATTCAAACTTTGAAAGTCAGAGATGATCGTTTCGATTGGGTGATTGGATTTGCCTTTTTCCTTTTCAACGATGGAGAGTAAGGTATCCCCGGGTTGCATGGTGATTTCTTTATAAGCGGCAGATGGTGCGGATGCAGGCTGGCTGGCAGGCACGGCCGGTTCGCCTGTAGAGGCAGGTGGATGGGAAGCCGGCAGGGTACCCGTAGTCAAATCAAAATATATAATAAATAAAGTGAAACAGAATGAGATAAAAAGCAGTAGCCGTTTCAATTTTCCATCCTCCCAAGCTTGTCTTTAATTCATCTATACTTGGAGGGGGCAAAAAATATGCCTAAAAATGGGCGATTTTTCAAATGGAATGTGAGAGTGGCCATTCAAATTGTCTATTTCAGTTGAGTAACATCCTTAATAGTTGAATGATTGCTGAGAAAGGAGCGAATTTCCTTTTGGGTCAGCCCACTCTTTTTTGCCTCCAATATGAGTAACAACCACTGTACATCAATATGACTCTCCTTCACGTCTATCCCCTCTTAAATCCTATTTCAATCATAAGTATAGTAATAACTGGGTGAGTATCTTGTCGAATTAAGTAGATATAAAAAATGATGACTGTAGTCATACGAGGGAATGGCAAGGATTGCCCGGTTTTGTGCAAAAGCAAAAAGATCCGGACCGAGGTGGGTCCGGATCTTATTTAACCTCAATTTCCCATCTTATTGGCTGATGTTTCTTTAATGGATAAATATAACATCATCAAGGTCACAAACCAGCTAATGATGGAAGCGAATGGTACAACTGCTTGAAAAGCATCCATGATGGTGAAGAAAATGGTGGCAAGAGTTATGCTGTATGCACTAATTCTCCAAAGATGCCTGTAGGAAAGTGGACGGCCAAGAGCGTTCTTGAAAAAAAGACCAAAAGCAGCAATGATTGTCACTTTAATGAAGATTCCGCTAGCAGTAAACAGGTATAATATGAGTAGAAGCAATGGAATGATGATCGGCAGCACAGATTCAACTGAATCAAGCCAAGTGGATATTTCCTGATTATTTCCCTCCAGAACTGAATAAGGAGAGGATTGCACATTGCCTCCGGATACGAAAACCAGGTCAGACTTCAAAAGTGCGATAGCCTCATCAGCTTCTGCAGCTACCTTTTCCGGGGTCAAGGCTCCCGTGCCATCCACAAAAATTTGATATCCGTTTTTATTCAGGCTAAATGGCTCATCTTCTTCAGTCGTCAACGTGCCATTTTTGATTTCAAATGCCGGTAAGTCTTCGGATACTGTTTCGTGCATGGCATCTATCCCGTCAACTATCATTGTACCGAAATAAAAAGCTGAAGGGAGAAAGGCGATGAGACTTATAAAGAAAACGTATAAAATCGTTTTCCCGATACCTTGGTTTTGAAAGGAAGCGATATCTTTAGGGGAAAATATGCTAACCCATAGTTGTTTGAATATGTTCAATGTTTTCAGCACCTATCTATATAAGATTCCTAACCAATTTTAACTATATGGGAAAAATAAAACAACCTGTATTCAGCTTCATTGGTTTCAAACAACAGTAATGAGGTAATTATGGAGAGATAAATCAAATTATAAATTAAATGAGAAAGGGGCTTTTGAGATATGGACACACTATTTTGGATAATAATCACCCTCATGTTCATAATGGGATTTGTCGGTCTGATTTTTCCAATCATCCCAAGTGTTTTGTTCATTTTTGGCGGGATATTGTTATATGGACTTTTTTATTCTTTTGAACCTTTTGGCTGGTTTTTCTGGACGGTCCAAATTTTATTCGTCATCCTTTTATTCGCAGCCGATTATATTGCCAACATGGTCGGGGTCAAAAAATATGGCGGCACGAAAGCGGGGATATGGGGCAGTACGATTGGGCTCCTGGTCGGGCCATTCGTGATTCCATTCGTCGGAATTCTGATAGGTCCATTCATCGGGGCATTCCTGGCAGAGATCCTGGTACATAAACAAGACCCTGTTACTGCTTCCAAAATCGGCCTAGGTTCCGTTGTAGGCTTTATAAGCAGCGTAATCACAAAAGGCATCATTCAGCTTCTGATGATAGGATATTTTATATTCGTGGTATTCTCATAGGAAAAATAATCGAAAAATGAAAAATTGAGGCATATGGTTTGAAACGGTTACAAAAATTTGATACTCTATTGCTAGCGAGCTTTAGGTATCTTTCGAGAACTGAAGCCCTCAAAAAAACAGCTTACATAGGGAGGAATTTTATTATGGCTTTTGAACTTCCACAATTACCGTATGCATATGATGCATTAGAACCACACATCGACAAAGAAACAATGAACATTCACCACACTAAACATCACAACACATATGTGACAAACCTGAACAATGCGCTTGAAGGCAACCAAGAACTTCTAAGCAAAAGCGTAGAAGAAATCGTCGCTAACCTTGACGCAGTACCTGAAGCTGTTCGTACAGCTGTACGCAACAATGGTGGCGGACACGCTAACCACA
Organism: Peribacillus sp. SRI_006; assembly: GCF_057586375.1. NCBI lineage: Bacteria > Bacillati > Bacillota > Bacilli > Caryophanales > Bacillaceae > Peribacillus > Peribacillus sp. SRI_006. The sequence goes on from NZ_JBYCZT010000001.1 coordinate 359,027, forward strand.
CTTTATTCTGGGAAATCCTTTCACCTAACGGCGGCGGACAACCAACTGGTGAATTAGCGGATGCCATCACTTCAAAATTCGGAAGCTTTGACAGCTTTAAAGAAGAGTTCGCTAAAGCGGCTACTACTCGTTTCGGATCTGGCTGGGCTTGGCTTGCAGTCAACAATGGCGAGTTGGAAGTAACAAGTACACCTAACCAAGACAATCCATTATCAGAAGGTAAAACACCGCTACTTGGATTGGACGTTTGGGAGCATGCTTACTACTTAAACTACCAAAACCGCCGTCCTGAATACATCAATTCTTTCTGGAATGTTGTAAACTGGGATGAAGTTGCAAAACGTTACAGCGCTGCAAAATAATTTGTAATTAAAAAAGACGGGATTCCTTTTGTAAAAAGGAATCCCGTCTTTTTTTTGGTTTCTTTTATCCGAACCGGAATATTAAAGAAAAACAAATAAAGGCAACTCGTATTACTTGTTTCGCCCAAAAGAAATGAAAGAAATTCACAAGTAAAAGCTCCGAATTTACGAGAACGCATAAATTCACGAGTAAAATCTCCGAATTCACGAGAACGCATAAATTCACGAGTAAAATCTTCAAATTCACGAGTAAAAGCCCAAAAATCACGAGTAAAAGCCCGAAATTCACGAGTAAAAGCCCAAAACTCACGAGTAAAAGCCCAAAAATCACGAGTAACACTCCAATTCCTGAGTAAAAGCTCAAAATTCACGAGTAAAAGCTCAAAATTCACGAATAAAAGCAACGATTCACGAGTAAACACCCCAATTCATGAGTGAAAACTCGAAATACACGAGTGAAAGTCCGAATTCACGAGTGAACACCCCAAATTCATGAACATCCCCTTCGTCTCCCAATCGAAGAGTTTTCTTTATACTGTTCTTAATTTTATTTGAGAGAGCTTTTAAGGAAAACAGTATAAGTGCAACTACTTCTCTGTCATCGCCATCCTGGCCCTCCAATCGAAGAGTTTTCTTTATACTGTTCTTGATTTTATTTGAGAGAGCTTTTAAGGAAAACAGTATAAGGGCAACTACTTCTCTGTCATCGCCATCCTGGCTCGCCAATCGAAGAGTTTTCTTTATACTGTTCTTGATGTAAAGGGAAAAGATTATAAGGAAAACAGTATAAGGGCAACTACTTCTCTGTCATCGCCATCCTGGCTCGCCAGTCGAAGAGTTTTCTTTACACTGTTCTTGATTTTATTTGAAAGAGCTTTTAAGGAAAACAGTATAAGGGCAACTACTTCTCTGTCGTCGCCATCCTGGCTCGCCAATCGAAGAGTTTTCTTTACACTGTTCTTAATTTTATTTGAGAGAGCTTTTAAGGAAAACAGTATAAGGGCAACTACTTCTCTGTCATCGCCATCCTGGCTCGCCAATCGAAGAGTTTTCTTTATACTGTTACTGTTCAAGTTCAGAAGGAAAACAGTATAAGGGCAACTACTTCTCTGTCATCGCCATTCTGGCTCGCCAGTCGAAGAGTTTTCTTTATACTGTTCTTGATTTTATTTGAGAGAGCTTTTAAGGAAAACAGTATAAGGGCAACTACTTCTCTGTCTTCGCCATCCTGGTTCGCCAGTCGAAGAGTTTTCTTTATACTGTTCTTAATTTTATTTGAGAGAGCTTTTAAGGAAAACAGTATAAGGGCAACTACTTCTCTGTCTTCGCCAATCGAAGAGTTTTCTTTACCTTTTTTTACATAAATTCTTTTGTTTTTTCAAACACTAGAGTGGAATTTAAAGGAGAGTTAAAACAATGGGTATTTTAGAGAGATGGTTGGGTGAAGCGGGCGGGAAGAAGGATTTGCACCTCCTTTTGTTTATTGGCGGGCTGTACAGCCTAAGTATTGCTTTATCCAATACATTCGTTAATGTGTACTTGTGGAAACAATCCGGTCAAATAGTTGATATTGCCGTATATAATCTAACCGTGGTGCTTTTTCAACCGCTTACTTTTGTCTTTGCCGGCAGGCTCGCGAAAAAGGTTGACCGAATCATTGTTTTGCGACTGGGTGTTATCTTTTTGGCCCTGTTTTATTTATCGGTCCTATTGGTCGGCACACGGGCAACGGATTTCCTTTGGTTGCTTGGTGGGCTGTTAGGAATCGGTTATGGGTTTTATTGGCTTGCCTATAATGTCTTGACTTTTGAAATAACTGAACCGGAAACCAGGGATTTCTTCAATGGATTTTTAGGGATTTTATCATCCATTGGGGGAATGGTCGGCCCGATTCTTTCAGGGTTCATCATTTCGAGGCTTGAGAAATTCACGGGATATTCCATTGTATTCGGGCTGTCTTTGCTATTGTTTTCCATTGCGGTTTTTCTTAGCTTTTCGTTAAAAAGACGTCCGGCTCATGGCAGGTACTGCTTCTTTAGGATATTGCAGGAACGGAAAAATAATCGGAATTGGCTCTTGATCACTCGTGCTCACTTTTTTCAAGGGATACGAGAGGGCACATTCATGTTCATCATTTCGATTACCGTTTTCATTCAGACGGATAGTGAACTTGCCTTAGGGAGCTATGGTCTGTTAAATTCGGCCATATCATTCGTTGCGTATTTTTTTGCTTCACGATATATAAAACAGCCGATGCGCAAAAAGGCGATACTTATTGGAGGAATCCTGTTGTATGCAGGGGTCTTATTGATTGCATTTGATATCACATTCGGGAAGCTTCTCATTTATGGGGCAATTGTCGCTACCGCATATCCAATTCTTTTGGTCCCATATATATCTCTGACTTATGATATTATAGGCCGGGCTTGGAAAGCAGCGGAAATGAGGATTGAATATATCGTTGTCCGGGAATTGTTCGTTCATATTGGAAGGATTGTATCCATATCAGGTTTCATACTTTCCGTCATGTTATTCGACCTAAAGCAATTACTGCCGGTTTATCTGTTGATCGTCGGGGCAGGGCATACCGTGATATATTGGTTTGTACGGAAAATCGATATCATTGACCAAGATTGAAAAGAGGCCTTAGAGGCCTTTTTTCAATATACATGACTTACGGATTTAGGATATATGAGCCGTAAGTCACTTTTTATGTAAAGTTCGTTAGATGTTTAATATTTCTAGAACACTAAGGTAGAAAAAAATATAAATGTTCTATAGAATGGTATAGGACCTATTATGACTATGTAAAAAGGATGTGTGGCTTAGTGTGAATAAAAAGAAAAAGAAAAAGACGCATGTGCCTTTCAGATTGAATATTCTTTTCTTTTTAGTGTTTGTTTTGTTTTCCGCTTTAATTTTACGCTTGGGTGTTGTACAGATTGTTTATGGTGATGATTACCGGCGTGAGATTGAAAGAACAGAGGAAGTGACCGTGAATAATTCGGTGCCCCGTGGGAAAATGTATGACCGTAATTTAAAACTTATGGTCGATAACCAACCACTGGATGCAATTACATATACACGAAAGCAAGGTACGAAACAAACAGAAATGGTGGAAACGGCTGAGAAACTCGCGAAGTTGATCGAAAAGGAACCAAACAAAGTGACTGAGCGCGATAAAAAGGATTTTTGGATTTTGAAGAATCCGAAGCTGGCCGAGAAAAAGATTACGGATAAAGAACGGAAAAAAGTGGAAGAGGGCGAGATGGAAGAAAGTGATCTTTATAAGCTTCAGCTTGATCGGATTACTGATGAAGAAACAAAGCTTTCGGAAAATGATCTGGAGGTCCTTGCCATCTATAGGGAATTTGCAAGCGGATATGCCCTTACCCCGCAAATTGTGAAAAACAAGAAAGTAACAAAAGAAGAATTCGCCAAGGTGAGTGAAAACCTTGATTCGCTCCCAGGGGTCGATATATCTACAGATTGGGATCGTTTTTATACATATAATAAAACACTTAAATCTGTATTGGGTAAAGTTTCCTCATCCGAAGAAGGGTTGCCTAGTGAAAGCCTGAACTACTACCTTGCACGTGATTACAGCCGGAATGACCGTGTAGGAAAGAGCTATATTGAGGCGCAATATGAAGATATCCTTCAAGGGCAGAAAGCGAAAGTAAGGAATGTGACCGATAAATCAGGAAATGTCGTCGATTCCGAAGTGGTTACCGAAGGTTCGCGAGGAAAAGATCTTATATTGACAGTTGATATGGATTTACAGCTTGCAACAGAGGAAATCATTGAAAAGCAATTGATTGCCAAGAAAAAAATGGGTAACACCAAATTCTTGGACAGGGCCTTTGTCGTCATGATGGATCCCGATACAGGAGAAGTATTGACGATGGCTGGCAAGAAATATGAGAAAGATCCAAAAACAGGGAAATCCTCCATTGAGGACTTCGCATTAGGAAATATCACGACTTCCTATACGATGGGGTCTGCGGTTAAAGGTGCTACCGTTTTAACCGGTTATCATGAAGGTGCGATCCAGCCGGGTACGTACTTTTATGATACGAAACTGAAAATCAAAGGTACACCAGCAAAAGGTTCATATAGTAACTTCGGGAACATTAATGATTTGACAGCATTGAAGGTATCTTCGAACGTTTATATGTTCAGGACGGCCATTAATATTGCAGGTGCGCATTATGTGCCGAATGAGCCATTGAATATTAGTTCTAGCGCCTTTTCGACCATGCGGAATTCATTTGCCCAGTTTGGCTTGGGAGTCCGTACAGGGATTGATCTCCCGAATGAAATGAGCGGGTTCAAAGGTTCCGAAACATCTCCAGGTAAGCTGCTTGACCTTGCTATCGGACAGTATGATACGTACACACCAATGCAGCTCGCGCAATATGTTTCTGCCATTGCGAATGGCGGTAACCGCATGAAGCCGCATATGGTTAAGGAAATCCGTGATCCTGTTGATAATAATGAGCAATTGGGACCTGTTGCCGAAGACGTTTCACCGACTGTCCTTAATCGTCTTGATATGAAGGAAGAGTGGATTGAACGTGTTCAGAGCGGTTTCGATAAAGTTGCGATGGAACAAGGCGGAACGGCTTATAAGTATTTTGGGAATAAACCGTATACAGTGGCAGCTAAAACCGGGACGGCGGAAGCATTCTATGACGGCCCGAACCGGTTGGATTATAGCGAGCCCCAAGAAACGATGAACATCACGCTTGTTGGCTATGCCCCAGCCAAAAATCCGGAGGTCGCTTTTGCGGTCGTTGTACCGTGGGCATACCAAGGACATTCAGGCCATAGCATGAGTAAAGAGATAGGTGAAGAAATTATGGATACTTATTTCGAACTGAAAAAAGAACGGGCTAAGAAGGATAAGGAAAATACCGAAACCTCGACCGATTTGAAGGTGGAGAATGGTAAAGACGTTCAAAAGGACCAGGCTGAAGTTAGAAAAAGCCAGGAAAATGAATAATAAAAGGTTAAAAACACGTTTTTGGGTAAAACCGGAAACGTGTTTTTTTGCATTTTAAGAAAGGGATCAGCACTGTTCTTACATCTTTACAATAAGCACACAATTATTTACTCAATATTTACAAATGCTTTAAACGGAATTTACAGTCTGAAAGTATGATGTGAGAGTAGGACAAAATATTCATATAAAATTCTTAGGGGGATTTACAAATGAGACGTTTCAAATTTATGGCTATGACCGCAGTAATGGGTGGAGTAATCGCAGTGGCAGCTGGATGTGGATCTAATGATACTTCAAACAGCGGTAAAGGAAATGAAGCGGCTTCAGATCAACTCAAGGGAGAAGTTATTACGGATGGTTCTTCAACGGTCTTTCCGATCATGGAGGCAGTTGCGGAAGAATATATGGCTACACAGCCTGATGTGAAGGTTTCAGTGGGATCGTCAGGAACAGGTGGGGGATTCAAGAAATTCATCGCTGGTGATACGGACCTAGCCAATGCATCCCGCCCGGTGAAAGAAGAAGAAAGTGCCTTACTTGATGAAAAGGGTGTTAAATATACAGAATTGAAACTGGCATTTGACGGTATTTCAATCGTTGCCAATAAAGATAATGATTTCATCGATTCACTAACAGTTGAAGAACTTCAAAAACTGTGGATTGATAATGGAAAGGTGAAGAAATGGTCTGATATACGTCCTGAATGGCCGAACGAAGAAATTAAATTCTACTCTCCGGGAACAGATTCTGGAACATATGATTATTTCAATGAAGTGATCCTTGAAGAAAAACCAATGGTGGAAAATGCTACGCTTTCAGAAGACGATAACGTTCTTGTACAAGGTGTAGAAGGCGATAAAAATGCGATTGGATTCTTCGGTTATGCCTACTACTCTGAAAATAAAGATAAGTTAAAGATCATTTCCATCGACAACGGCAAAGGTGCTGTAGAGCCAACGCATGAAACAATTAAAAGTGGGGAGTATGCACCATTGTCACGTCCACTTTACACATATGTAGCTAATAAGTCGGTAGCTGAAAAAGAACAAGTTGCAGATTATACTCAATTCGTCATTGAAAATGCAGGAGAGCTTGCAGAAGAAGTGGGTTATATCAGCCTGCCGGAAGAAGAGTACCAGAAAGATCTTGATAAATTAAAAGAATTGGAAAAATAAAAGATATTACAGGCTATTGAAATCCCGCCTTGACTCGATTGAGGCGGGGGTAACAGCTTGTAATTCCAAATATTGCGTGTCTGAAATGGAGGATGCAAGTTGGAACTTAGAAAAACAGAAACCTATTCTGTACAGCAAATGATTCTGGAAAAGAAAAGTAAGAAAAAAATCAATTTGGAAAAAGTCATGCCTAAACTTTTGTTCCTTACGGCGGCAATTTCCGTTTTTACTACAATCGGGATCATCCTGACCCTTATATTTGAAACATTCATCTTTTTTGACAGAGTATCCATCGTCGAATTTTTTACGGAAGCTAAATGGCTGCCATTTGCATCTGCACCTTCCTATGGGATTATGCCCCTTATTGTTGGAACGTTGAAGATAACAGTCATAGCAGCGGTGGTTGCAGTTCCAGTAGGACTTGCAACAGCCATTTTCTTGAGTGAATATGCATCAGAGAAAACACGGAGAATCATCAAGCCGATTTTAGAAGTTTTAGCTGGGATTCCTACTATCGTTTATGGCTTTTTTGCCTTAACTTTTGTAACACCGGTTTTGCGGGATTTATTTCCTTCCCTTGACATGTTCAATGCCCTGAGTCCTGGAATCGTCGTAGGTATCATGATCATGCCGATGATAGCTTCTTTGTCAGAAGATGCCCTGGTATCAGTGCCGAAGTCGATTCGCGAAGGTGCGTATGCTTTAGGAGCAACGAAACTTGAAACGACAATTAAAGTGGTATTGCCAGCAGCCATTTCTGGAATTGTGGCATCCATCGTTCTTGCTTTATCCAGAGCGATCGGGGAAACCATGATTGTGAGTGTTGCCGGTGGCTCGACCCCAAATATGAGCATGGATGTCACTTCATCGATTCAAACGATGACCGCTTATATCGTTCAGGTCAGTTCGGGGGATGCAGGGTATGGGACAACGATTTACTACAGCATATATGCGGTTGGAATGACACTGTTCGTCTTTACGCTTGTCATGAATTTACTGGCGCAGTTCATCTCTCGCAAGTTCAGGGAGGAATATTAAGTCATGAAACTGATAAACAAAAGTCATGTTGCAAAAAAAATGCCTGCTAGGCTTGCAGTTAACACGATTTGTAAAGGATTATTCTTCTTGGCAACATTGGTTGGCCTCCTCGTATTGGCCATCTTATTTTATCGGATATTCACTCAAGGAATTGGTAGTCTGAATGGGGATTTCCTTCAGAATTTCGCTTCCAGGAAACCTGAAGAAGCTGGTATAAAGGCAGCGCTGATCGGTTCAATATGGTTGATGGTAGTGGTGGCCCCGGTTTCCCTGCTGCTTGGTGTTGGAACGGCCATTTATTTAGAGGAATATGCGAGGAAGAATTGGATCACCACTTTTATCAAAGTGAATATTTCCAATCTGGCAGGTGTCCCGTCAATTGTATTTGGACTACTGGGCTTAACGGTTTTCGTTCGTGCTCTTGCCTTGGACCGGTCCATATTGGCAGCGGGCCTGACCATGAGCCTCCTCGTTCTCCCGGTCATCATAGTCGCTGCCCAGGAGGCCATACGTGCCGTACCTCGTGATTTAAGGGAAGCTTCGTTTGGAATGGGTGCAACAAAGTGGCAAACCATTTTGAAAGTGGTCCTGCCTGCTGCGATACCTGGCATTTTAACTGGAGGAATACTTGCTTTGTCACGGGCAATCGGTGAAACGGCGCCATTGGTGGTGGTTGGCATTCCAATGTTCATCGCCTTCTTACCTCAAACGGTCATGGATACATTTACAGTGCTGCCAATGCAAATCTATAATTGGACATCTCGTCCGCAGGAGGAATTCCAGCAGGTTGCTGCAGCGGGAATCATCGTTTTACTCATCCTGTTAATAATCATGAATTCAATAGCCGTTATAATTCGAAATAAATTCCAGAAAAGATACTGATAGGAGGAAGGAAGCATGAATATGACCTTAACGAGAGAAAAAGAGTCACCGGCTATCGAAATCGATAATGTCGGATCAGCTGCCTTGTCGGAAAAGGTGTATGAAACATCCAATCTTAATTTATGGTATGGAGAAAACCATGCTTTGAAAAATATTAATCTGGATATGCACCAAAATGAAGTGACGGCCATCATAGGGCCTTCAGGATGTGGGAAATCCACCTACATTAAAACATTGAACCGAATGATAGAACTAGTCCCGGATGTGAAAACGACAGGACAGATTAAATATAGGAACAGGAATATCCTTGATCAGTCCTATAAGGTGGAAGATTTAAGGACACAGGTGGGGATGGTCTTCCAAAAGCCTAATCCCTTTCCTAAATCCATTTATGAAAATGTTGTATATGGACCAAAGATCCATGGAATTAAAAATAAAAAAATTCTTGATGAGATTGTCGAAAAGAGTTTAAAAGGGGCAGCGATTTGGGATGAAGTGAAAGACCGTCTGCATGAAAATGCATATGGACTTTCAGGCGGACAGCAACAGCGCCTTTGTATTGCCAGATGTTTGGCAATCGAACCAGATGTCATTCTAATGGATGAACCTACTTCTGCCCTTGATCCGATATCAACGTTGAAAATAGAAGAATTGGTCCAGGAACTGAAAAAGGATTTCAGCATCATCATCGTTACCCATAACATGCAGCAGGCAGCACGTATCTCTGATAGAACAGCCTTCTTCTTAAATGGGGAAGTCATCGAATATTCTGATACAAATACCATCTTCTCTAATCCGAATGATAAAAGAACAGAAGATTACATTACCGGACGTTTCGGTTAAGAGAAAAGGAGATGCGATAATGATCGTTCGTGAAAATTTCGAGCTTCAATTGAAAGAGCTGCAAGAGAAAATCGTGAAGTTGGCTAATTTAGCTTCAGGTGCCATATCAAAATCATATGCCGCACTGGAAAGCAATAATGTAGATGAGGCTCTTGAAGTTATTGATGATGATACAATAGCTGATTTACTGGAAGAGGAAATAAATGACTTTGCGATTTTACTGATTGCTAAGCAACAGCCGGTTGCGATTGATTTAAGGCGTATCATTGCAGCCATAAAAATCGCCTCGGATATTGAAAGGATGGCAGACTTTGGTGTGAATATCGCCAAATCGGCGATCCGAATCGGTGACCAGCCATTTATTCTACCTTTAACACCATTAAAGCAGATGCATGATATTACATTAAAGATGATTCGACTTTCAATAGAAGCATTTGAGAAGGAAGATGTTGTTCTTTCAAGAGAAATCATTGAAATGGATGATGAGGTTGATCGTTTTTATGGAGAAATGATTCGAAGTCTCCTACGCCTTTCAGATGAAAAAAACCTTCAGCAGGTTACGCAGCTTTCCCTAATTGCTCGATATTTAGAAAGGACAGCGGACCATACAACGAATATCGCAGAGAATATTTACTTCCTTGTAAGAGGGAGATATATCAGCAGGAATGAATGAACCTATCCTAATTGAAAAAAGAGAGGCTTTTTCTCGGACATAGTCCATTTAAAAGTCTCTCTTATTCATTAATGTGTCAATGTATTGGCCAATTGTCTATATGTCATATTATTCGTAACAACAAACTCGCCGATTTGTATTTTTTTCGAGAAATCCCGGTCATTCAGGTAAGCTTCAAATTCAGCAGCATCATCGATGATTTTTTCCTTGGAAAGGAGATCGGCAATCTCGGCTGTGGTCATATTTGTTTTCACTTTAATTGTATAGGTTGAAGCTTCCTTCTCCATTAAAACCTTATCCGGATCCTTTGGTTGGACGGTCTTTTTAGCTTCCTGGGTAGGAAGTGTAACGACGAATCCCTTCTTTACGAGCAATTCCTTAGCTTCCTCCGCAGTGGGAGTGGTGCCTTCGAACTTATCGGTGCCATAATAAAAGGCAGCAAAGATTGTTGTTGTAAAAATGATGCCGGCGGAAAGACCTTGCAGTCTTGCTTTATTCATGTTCATTCACCCCGCAATCTTTGCTGCTCGATCACTGAAATGGTTTGTTCCTTCGTTAACGAGGATTGTCTAGCGATCTGGTCCAAAGTGAGACCTTGACTATATAAAGATAGAACCTGGCTTTTTAGAATCTCATGTATGGGTTCGATATCATTGGAAGTGACAGTTGATTGATCCTTTACAGAGGGAACAGGGTCGTCCTGGATAACGAATTCCTCTTCAAGAAGGCTCTTTTCGTAAAGATTGTTGTTTTTAAACGAAACTATTTAAGGTTGAATGGAGCGGAAGTGCGAGACTCCTGCGGGAGCAGCGGGACAGGTGAGACCCCACAGGCGTTTACGCCGAGGAGGCTCACCGCCCGCACCAAGGAAAGCGAGCATCTGGAGGGGAAATCAACCACAACTCACTACCTGGTAAATAGCAACAAAGTATGTGAAAACAGCCTTACCGAAAAAGGAAATGATGAGAAGATAAGTGTTTCCATGTTTTCACCTTAGAAGATAATTTTCGACAATATACTTATAGTTTACGCATATTCGAAAAAAATTGGGGATTTTCATATTTTTATATTTTCGGAAGTAGGCAGTAAACTTCATTTATTGTCTGTTTTTTTTCAAATATTGTCGAAAAGCGATGTGACCGTCGTTGATGGAAAAAAATTAGGCATGAAAATGGGAAAAAAACCTTTGAAAGATAACGTACATAAAATTCGACAAAATGTGTTTATTGTCCATCAGCCAATTCAGTGCTAACATAAAGATAGAATAAATCGAAAAAACAAAATATTTTGAATTATTAAAAATCAATGATCCTATAAGAAAATGGTGTGCAGAATTTAAAGTGGATAGTTTCACTGACAGCGCCTAACGATAAGTAATATAAAGATAAAAGAAGGGGAAGGGATGATTATATGAATTCGCTATCCGCGTATATGCCACAGGATAACCAGGAATTATTTCGTAAGGGATTAAAGGCTGGATTATGGATGGATGAGAGTTTTGATTGGTATCCTGAGGAGGATATGATGAGTCATCCTAATGGAGAGATCCGGACACTTTCACAGACGTATACCCAAGGGCAGGTGACCTTTTCGAAGTTCACGATCAGGAATACCTCATTCGAGACCAAGCGGCCAAAAGTGTTTTTTCACTATGAAAACGCTTTCGAAAGGCAGGCGGTGGCTTTTTACAGCCCGAATGAACGGGCGATTTTACATGTAGCCCCTCAATCGATTGCCTTATTGGGGGGATTGGTGAAAGGGAAAAGCATCTCTCAATATTGCATCCAAGGTAAGGGAAGCCTTTATCAAGAAGGATGCTTCAAATCATTGAAAGAAGGTCTCCTGGCTTATTCACCGCTCGCCAAAGGGGAAGTTACCAGTGTGTTTACGCTAGAAACGGAAATCTTACCGAAAGAATGTGTGGAAGCTGTGGCTTGGGTCATTCATGCTGATACGAAAGAAGAAGCGAAAGTTATAAATAATCAACTCCTCCTGACGATGCAAAACGTAAACAATTAAGAATACGAAAAAGTAATGTAGGATTTCCCGAAAAACATACTAGCAATTCGCATTGAATAATGATATTATAGAAAAGTCCTATGTGAAAATGTCAATATGTTTGGAGGGAAATACACAATGCGCGTAAATATTACATTAGCTTGCACTGAATGTGGAGACCGTAACTATATTTCTAAAAAAAATAAACGTAACAATCCAGACCGTCTTGAGCTTAAAAAATACTGCTCAAGAGAAAAACGCAGCACGACTCACCGTGAAACAAAGTAAGCAACAGGATTTTTCCTGTTGTTTTTTTTATGCATTTTTTTAAGTCCCTCTTTTCTCTCTTTCCTTTAGTGAATATTTTCACCAGAATGCACGAATGATTCGGCGATTTCCGACACCGTATTTTCGTAAATGGACAAATATTATGAGATAATGATAGAAGTAGACTAAAGGAGTCGGAAGAGATGAGAGAAAACAAGAATAAGCTCCGTCAAGAAGTTAGGTCCCGTTTAATGCAGCTGACTAAAGAGGAACATGAAGAACTATCCACCAGAATCGCTGAAAACTTATTCGCTTTGGAAGAATGGAAAAATGCTGATACCATTGGCATCACCATCTCCATTCCGCCTGAAGTCCCAACGGTACGGATCATCGAACAAGCATGGAGCGAAGGAAAAGTAGTGGCTGTACCAAAATGTGATCCCGAAAAAAAGACAATGGAATTCAAAAAAATTTCGTCCTTCAATCAGCTCGAGTCTGTTTATTACGGATTGCTGGAACCAGTGGCTGAAACAGCCAAGGCCAGCAAAGAGGAATTGGACGCATTGATCGTACCCGGCCTTGCTTTTACCAAGGAAGGGTATCGCCTAGGCTTTGGAGGGGGTTATTATGACCGTTTCCTATCTAATTACCGAGGAGATACATTGGCCCTTACATATGAGTTCCAATTAATGGATGAACTCCCGATAGAGGTACATGATCTAGCGGTGGGCAAACTCATTACCCCATCCAAGGTTATACGCACGTACGCCCATTAAGAAGAAGTTCATTAATTATCACTTTTAGCTCATAAAAATCCTATCCTGTATCACACTATTGATAGGAGGGATTGTTATGCTTCGATTAATTATTCAAATCTTCTTGGTTGGTTTAGCTGTTTATGCTGGTTACAAAAACCGGTACCGCCTGATTAATGTTGCGCTGTCCAACGGCATACTGAGAAGATTTCTAGTGACTAAATCCTTGGATATGCCAATGTTCAGGGATAAAATGATGCAAAGCATGTTCACTCAGACCAAATGAGGATGCCGGCATCTTGAAAAGGGAACCTGACCGAGGGTTCCTTTTTTATTTTTAGGAGCGGGGAAACAGTCTCCTTTTTACTTTTTACATGATTTCGTCTATAGTTTTAATTAAAGAACAGGAATTTTAGAAGCTTAAGTTTCATTGGAAAGTGGGGAAGGCATTGGGATTTAAAGAGGATTATTTTTTTTGGGAAACCATAAGGGAGTTGTCTGCCCATTACGATTATCGAATGATCACAGTCACGGAAAACCATCAGGAGATTTGGCTTGAGAGCGATAAGAATAAGGAGTTTCCAGTCATAAGACTCATCCGCCATGATTTGGATTGGGCTAATTGGCTGAAACGCGATATCGAGCGAACATTGCAGAATGGGGAAAGAATCAGAAGGAAATTATACAAAAAGCCCATAAACATTTTAAGTATCTATGTTAGTAAATTCGCCCCGGTCGATGATCATGACTTTAGTTCACGGGTGGCCTCCTTTAAAAAGACGGATGTCAACACGTTCCTTCTAACTTGTGAGAACTTTCATGATTCGTTGCAAAACCTTGAACATGTTTTGAAAAAACCACTTTCAATTCAAGTTCTTGAGGAAAATGAAATAGATGAGGAAAAGGTTCTTGAAGTAAAGAAGAACGCCATCTCGGAGTCAGTCAAAAAGGCTAAGGCCGAACAGAAGGTATTTCAAAATGCCAATAAGCCATTCTTTACATATATATTCATGGCGGTACAAATAGCAGTGTTCATCTTGATGGAGTTTAATGGGGGCAGCACCAATTCCAAGACTTTGATTGAGTTTGGCGCTAAATTTTCCCCTTATATCATCCAAGGGGAATGGTGGCGGTTCTTTACACCGATGATCGTCCATATTGGGTTCATTCATTTACTGATGAATACATTTTCGCTGTATTTGATTGGTGCTGAAGTTGAAAGGATTTACGGTAATGCCAGGTTCCTTTTCATCTATATATTCGCTGGTTTCGCTGGAACTCTAGGCAGCTTCATCATGACCCCGAACCTTTCCGCAGGAGCGAGCGGAGCCATTTTTGGCTGTTTTGGGGCACTTTTGTACTTTGGCATCGTCTATCCGAAATTATTCATGCGCTCGATGGGCTCATCGGTGATCGTGTTGATCATCATTAACTTAATATATGGTTTCAGCGTTTCGGGAATTGACAATGCAGGGCATATCGGAGGTTTGATCGGTGGGTTTTTGGCTGCTGGAGTGGTCCATCTGCCAAAATCCAAGAATATCCTTCGGCAGCTGGCTTTTCTGATCGGGACGGTAATACTGACCTATTCCCTGCTGCAATTTGGTTTCAATCATCAGGAAAGTGCAGCTATCGATGATAATACCATGGCAATGATGGCCCAAAAGTATATTGATGATGATGAAGAGGATAAGGCGGAAGAGATGCTATTCAAATATGTGGATTCAAATCCTGATGCACCGCTATCGCTCTTTATGCTCGGAAATTTATCTTTTGATAAAAAGGACATATACAAGGCAAAGGGTTATTATGAAAAAGCGATTGAAAGTAATCCGGAATTGCATGAAGCCCATTACAATCTTGCTTTGGTCTACATGAATCTCAAATCATTCGACCAAGCTAAAGAGCAAGCTGATAAGGCTATTGAGCTTGCCCCGGATAATAAGTCATACACTAAACTACTGGAAGAAATCGAAAAGCAACTATAACTCTTGACGCAGCATGATTGGAGTACCGTCTTTCAGGGTAAACAAGACAAGTATTTCCCTTTGATTCTTCGCCATAAGCAATAGGGGGATGGTGCTACCTTGTGGACTCACAGTGGAGCCATCCTCCTTTTTTACTCCCAACACATAATTTTTGTATAGTCCTTCCCATAGTTTTCCCACAATTTCTTCCCGTTTGAATTGGGGGAAGGCAGCAAGCCATTGGTTTTTCTTTGAAGGCAGATCTGTTAAAGAAATGATTTTGTACTGATCAAGATTGACCTGAAAGGCTTGCCCGGCTTTCTCCAAACCATTTCGAACCGTTTGATCTGTCAAGCCGTCCAGCGTTTTTTTCCACTGAATCTGTTCTTCTGAAAGGGGGCGGTGGAAAAATTGAAAAACCGGTGTCGTTACTGTATAGAGTTTATCTTTACTGAGCTGCTGGGCACTGGTGAAAATGGTGTCACTTGGATGAACCTCGGCATAATGAAACGTTACAGCTTCATAACGCCCACTCTCGGATTCTTTATATTTCGCTTTTTGAGAGAGTTCTTGTTTATTTTGGCGCCAATTTTTTAAAGCCCCTGCCAATTTTCCATTTTTGTATAAAAGCGATACGTCCTGACGTAAGTAAGCAGGCTGGTCCAACGTAGAATCCACCCTCCAAGTGATGGTATAGGTGGAATCCCCGGTTCCCTTTGGTGTCAGATGGGTGGAAGCATGTTCAAAATGGAGCGAGGAATCGATGGGAAAAAAAATGATGGTTTCCTCTGTCCGTTTATGATTTGATAAATAAAGGATGACAAAAATGGTGGTTAAAACCAAAAAGACGGTATACTTCAATTGTACTTTCATTTTTCCCCTCCGTTTTCACGCGTGATGAATGGTTTAAAAACATTAAGCTGTTAAATCAATCAAAGGAGTCCACATTCTTGATATTTCATCATATGAATACAGTTGGACATGTATGAGGGGGATGGGGAAATTATCAAAAGAGGAAATGGGCGCTTGTTACAGAGGTGCTGATTCGATATACTTTCCTAAAGAAAAGAGTAAAGAGGTTTACTATGAAAACATATTATGATCTTCAACAATACTTGAAAAGATTTGGTACATTTATCTATATTGGCGATCGCTTAGCCGAGCTTGAACTGATGGAGGCCGAAATAAGGGAACTCCACCGTATGCAGATGATGGATACGAAAGATTATCAAATGGCGATTCTTTTAATCAGGCAGCAATCGTCTCTTGAAAGGGAAAAACAGAAAAAAAATTGATAAAAAAGGTGAGAATGATGGAAAAGTGGCTGATGGGTGTGGATTTAGGCGGTACAACTACCAAACTGGCTTTAATCAATTTGTACGGAGAAATCATTCATAAATGGGAAATCAGCACGGATATCTCCGAAAAGGGAAAATACATTACGATTAACATAGCCAAAGCAATTGATGCGAAGCTCGTGGAACTTAATGAACCGAAGAGTAAGATAGTAGGGATAGGAATGGGTGCTCCCGGTCCTGTGAAATTTGTTAACGGTTCCATATATGAAGCCGTCAATCTTGGCTGGAAGGACTATCCTTTAAAAGATTTATTGGAGGTGGAGACAGCTCTTCCAGCTGTGATCGATAATGATGCCAATATGGCAGCTTTGGGAGAAATGTGGAAAGGTGCCGGTAATGGAGCCAAAGACCTCGTTTGTGTCACTTTGGGAACGGGTGTAGGAGGCGGAATCATCCATAATGGCCAAATCGTCCATGGTACCAGTGGAGCTGCTGGGGAAGTAGGCCATATAACGGTCGTAACGGACGGAGGGGCACCATGCAATTGCGGCAAGACTGGTTGTTTGGAAACGGTTGCTTCGGCAACGGGAATCGTCCGTATGGCTTTAGAAGCCTTGAATGCCGCCGATGAAAAGTCATTGCTTCAGCAGAAAGTAGAAGAGGGGAATACGGTTACTTCCAAACTGTTATTCCAATGCGCCGCAGCAGGTGATCCCTTGTCCAAAGCTGTGGTGGATAAGGTAGGCAATTACTTGGGGCTGGCACTATCACATGTTGGGAATGTCATGAATCCAGATAAAATCGTCATTGGCGGCGGCGTTTCACAAGCGGGAGACATTTTACTTGATACTGTCCGTTCTGCATTCGGAAAGTATGCATTCAAACGGGTTAGTAAATCAACGAAAATCAGCCTGGCCACTCTAGGCAATGATGCAGGGGTAATAGGTGCAGCCTGGCTCATTAAAAGCCAAATGAATACGTGATTCCGATTCCATGCTGCCCTCTGGCAATCTGGGGTTATAAGAAAAAAAGATGGAATCTTCAAAGATAGTTCCCCCTTTTTGAGGGGGAGAACCATGACCCATTATTGAGGCGCTCTGGATCGCTGATCCAGCGCTTCTTCGATGAGGAGGGACCAGGATTGAAAAGGGTCTTCAAAAAACAGGGATATTCATTGTTTTGGGTCGTATTGATTTCACTTTGGCTTAAAACATATATCGCCTATAAAACAAGTTTTGAGATAGATATTGATAATTGGATCCAGGAGTTCATACTATTCATCAATCCTGTCAGTTTCCTTTTACTTACACTTGGCGTGAATCTATTTTTAAAAGAAAATAGACGGACTGCATACTTATTGATCATGAGTTTTTTCATCACCTTCGTCCTCTTTGCCAATCTTGTTTTTTTTCGCTTTTTCAATGATTTTTTAACCATTCCCGTTCTGTTTCAAACGAGCAATATGAACGACCTTGGAAGCAGTGTACATGAATTGATCAATCCGAGTGATCTATTGTATTTTGCCGATATTCTGTGCTTGATGCTTCTGCTGAAATACAAACCAAAAGCATTCCATGAAAGTCGTTACAATCCCCAGGACCGTAAATTCTATTTGTTAATGGCTTTAGGAGTGACATTTTTTAACTTAGCTTTAGCGGAAGCGGCGCGTCCTGAACTCCTGACAAGAACGTTTGACCGCGAAATCCTCGTTAAGAATATCGGTACGTACCATTATCACCTCTATGATGCAATATTACAGACGAAATCATCAGCTCAACGTGCACTTGCCGATGGCAGTGAATTGTCGGAAATCGAAAATTATGTCCGTGCCAATCAAAAAGAAGTTAATGATGAACTTTATGGTCTGGCAAAAGGCAAAAATGTGATTCTTATATCATTGGAATCCACTCAAAGCTTTGTCATCAATAAAACTGTCAACGGGGAAGAAATCACTCCTTTTCTGAACCAATTCATTAAAGATAGCTATTATTTCAATAACTTTTATCACCAAACCGGCCAGGGGAAAACATCCGATTCAGAATTCATTATTGAGAATTCCCTCTATCCTTTAGGTAGAGGTGCAGTATTTTTCACTCATGCCCAAAATGAATACAAAGCCACACCTGAAATCTTAACGGAAAAAGGGTACTATACGGCTTCCTTGCATGCCAATAATAAAAGCTTTTGGAATCGTGATATAATGTACGATTCTCTTGGGTACCAACGGTTTTATGATAGTGATGAATACAAAGTGTCTGAAGGGAATTCCATCAATTGGGGTTTGAATGATAAATCGTTCTTCAAACAATCAATTTCTCACTTGAAGAGGATGCCTAAGCCTTTTTATGCCAAGTTCATAACGTTAACCAATCATTTTCCATTCACTTTGAATGAAGAAGACCGGACATTGGAACCTTACGATTCGAATTCCAAAACATTGAATCAGTATTTTCCGACCGTACGTTATACCGACGAAGCCTTGAAACAGTTTATCGGCGATTTGAAACGTAATGGATTATATGAGGCTTCCATCATTGTTCTATACGGAGACCATTATGGAATTTCTGAAAATCACAACTCTGCCATGAGCCAGTTCCTTGGGAAGGAAATTACTCCGTTCGAATCGATCCAGCTTCAGCGTGTCCCGCTCATCATACATGTCCCCGGGCAGAAGGGAAAAACGATTTCCACCGTTTCCGGCCAAATTGATGTAAGGCCGACTCTTCTTCATTTATTGGGAATTGAAAATGATGATTATATTGAATTCGGCAAAGATCTATTTTCCGAAGAGAAATTAGAGTTCACCGTTCTTCGCGATAGCAGTTTCATCACGAAGGATTACCTCTATACGATGGATACCTGCTATGATAAAAACACCGGCGCGGCGACTGCAAAGGATTCATGTGAGAAGTATTTGGAAAAGGCAAAGCAGGAGCTTGATTACTCCGACAAAATCATTTACGGGGATTTGCTCCGATTTTATGAGCAGCCTTGAAAAAGGAAACCTGGCGCAATCCAGGTTTCAGACTGTAGACAAACTTGATGAAAATCGAGTTTGTCTACAGTTTTTTTGCTTGTACAAATTTAGACGTTGATTGGAACGTAGGCACTCGCTTTCCGCGGGCGGTCCGGGAGCCTCCTCGGCGCACCTTGGGGTCTCCCTTGGACTCGCTATTCCCGCAGGAGTCTCGCACCCTCCGTTCCAATCAACTATGTTTAAAAATCTGGATAGAACTTCTTTTGCCTACAGTCTTTTTTGTTTTAAAACGGAAACAAATATGGCTTAACGTTGGTTCTTAGGCTATGGTTTTCATGATAAAATACCTTCATTTCTCAACTTTGCGTTGGACCACTTTAAGGGGACTTAAAAAATTATCGATGCAAGTGATGCTTACTTTCGCTGCCATTAATTTAAAGAAGATGGCCACGTGGACATGGCAAGGTCCTACAATGGCATAACATAGTGGCTCTAAGAGCCCAAATCTCTTAACCTTTTGTCTACAACCTGAAACTTGGCGCAATCCAGGTTTTTTCGCTTTTTCAGGGAAATCAGTACCCCTTACAATTATGAAACAAGAGACTTCCTGAACATCTTTCTGTTTTTCCCTTCATAAAGATAAAACAATGAAAGGGGCGGAGGCTGAATGAAAGTTGTGAGCAGAAGCGGGGATGATTTGGCATATTACAGTCAATTGTTCCAAATTCCCCGGGTTTTGATTGAGGATGCCAATCCGGCCATTACTGGCGGAGTTTTGCCAAATGGCATCGAAGTACAGATACCTGGATACATTGTTCAGCAAGAGTCCCGGTTAGATATCGATTTTGCTGAAATCGCTTTACAATATCACCTGCCAATCGATGGGATAGTATTATTGAATCAAGATGGACAAAAGCCTTTTTCGGTACCCGTCCGGGTGATGAATCCCGTGATAGTCACCGACAAGCCCTACGAATATCAATCACTTCTTGACGATCTTGATGTTCTATCTTGTCATTACCCCTTTATTAAGGTTGAATCGGTCGGAAAGAGTGTGCTGGGAAAAGAACTCCTTGAGGTAAGAATCGGTCAAGGTGAAAAGATCATACATTATAACGGTTCATTCCACGCTAATGAATGGATCACTACGGCTGTTTTGATGAAATGGCTGAATGATTTTCTGCTGGCAGTAACGAATGATCGTACACTTTGCGGAATGGACTGTATGCCGTACTACCGGGATATGTCCATTTCGATCGTTCCAATGGTGAATCCGGATGGAGTCGACCTTGTCCTAAAGGGGGAGGAGGCGGCAGAGGGGAAGGTTGATGTTTTAAAAATAAATAATGGCAATCCTGCCTTTTATGCTTGGAAAGCCAATATCCGCGGTGTAGACCTGAATAACCAATATCCTGCTAACTGGGAGGTTGAAAAGCGCAGAAAGATTCCAAAAGCCCCTGCACCGAGGGATTTTCCAGGAGAAACCGCGTTATCAGAACCAGAAGCATTGGCCATGAAGGAGCTGGCAATAAGACGGAATTTTGAAAGAGTGCTTGCACTTCACACCCAGGGAAAAGAATTCTATTGGGGATATGAGGGACATGAACCTGAACAGGCAGCGAATGTTGCGAGAGAGTTTGAGGAGCGCAGCGGGTATCGGGCCGTAAAATACGTTGACAGCCATGCTGGGTATAAAGATTGGTTCATTCAGGAATTCAAACGCGGTGGATTCACAATCGAACTGGGAAAGGGCATCAATCCGCTTCCGCTATCCCATTTGCCTGGTATATATGAAGATTCCGTCAAGATTTTGATGGCAGGACTATATATGTGATGCATTCCCCCTAAGGAATATACTTCCAAAAAAATATAAGATCATTATCCGCCACATTTTCTCTTTTTTACTTTATAATGAAAGGGAGTAAGGACTCGATTGGTTAATCCTTACTCTCTTTCTAATGTCTCGCTCACATATGCCAGGCGTTTTAGTTTTGAAGTGGGAGGTGTGTGGAGATTAAAGTATCCAAAGCAGCACTTTGTATGCGGCTTTCCATTTGTAAGATGTTGTGTTTCGTCCCATTATTTATCTCCACTATCCTTCTTATCTCGGCTTGTGAGCCTTCCAAGGACCTTAGTAAACCCGTAAATGATACGGAAAAAGAACACTCCCAATCTAACCAGGAAACTTCAGTAAGCAATTTAAAGGTCCCGACCGCAGAAACGGAAAAAATCGAAGCCATTTTTGGATGGCTGGATTCAAAAACCATTTTATATTCTGTGAAGCGGGATGGTAATGAATTATCCCAGTTGATGGCATGGAATTTGGAAACGAATGAAACTTCCGTTTTCTATCAGCCGGCTTTTGCGTTTTCTGAAGTATCGATCAGTCCGTCTGGTACGCATATTTTGTTGTCGTCCTTTACCTCTTCGGATAAAGCATCAATCACAATACTCGATAAAACGGGGAATCCACTGTATTCCGTGGCAATCCCAGCCTATGAATTAGCTTATGAGTGGAATTCATTTAAAGATGGCCGGTTGTTTGTATCGAGCTTTTATGAAGATTGGACATACAGCAGTTATGTATTGAATCCAGATGAACAAACTATGGAAACCCTGGACTTTCCACAGCCCTTTGCTCAATGGGCAAGTGAAAATGACTTGATGTTTTTGGATTGGGACAAAGAAGAACCTGCTTTGACGGCTCCCCTAGAAAGAAAAGCGCTGCATGGGGATGGGGCAGACAGCCTTATGCTCGATGTCATTCACTTTAAAAAAGTGAAGCAAGCGCTGATGACGATTCAAGTGGAGACAGAAAAACAAGATCGGGGTACATATGCATTTTATGATCCAACAAACAAGCCGATCCACTCTTTTTCCGTGCCACTATTGAAAAGCTTTTCAGATTGGGTCATTCCATCCTATGATTTCATTGAAAAAAACAAGGAATTCATAACGTTTATTCCTAATGAATCAAAAGATGCTGACCAATATGAGGGAAGGTTTACCTTAACTAAATTTAATTGGGAAAAAGGCACACAAGAAGAATTGATGAAGGACATGGAAAATGAACCATTAAGCTGTTCGCTTGATGGCAACTTCTGCTTATATGGATATCAATTTGAGAAAATCATTGATATGAAAACCCATCAAATACAAAGATTGTTCAAACAAACATGATAACCTAAAACAAAAGCTCGCCGGATGGCGAGCTTTTTTCTTCAATGGGCAACAGGAAAACCGCTGTTGATGACAGTCATGACAGTGAACCAGCCAAACACGACCGCACTGCCGGCTGCAAAAATGAATCCTAAGAAGTTTCTCTTTTTTAATGAGGTAAACACAGCTGCTACTCCTAATATAGCCACAAGTCCGAAAACAACCATTAATATCATGTCAAAACCCCCTTTTTTCATAATGAATACCTAATCCCTAATAATATACCCAGAGAATAAAGCAACTACCAAAAATATGTAGAAAAGATTGCATTTGTTAATATCTTAATATTTTTTCAATTATTTGTCGAGGCTTAATAGGTGACACTTCTATGACATGAGTAAACTGGATTAACATTAGCAGCTTAATTAGTGTAAGATAAAGATAGAAAATCATAATGGAGTTGATGGAAATGAAATGGACACAAATTCCTCTAGGCCCGCTGCAAACGAATTGTTATGTAGTTTCCGATGGACAGGATTGCATCATTTTCGATCCGGGTGAAGAGCCACAGAAAATCATACAGTACATACAAACAAAAAATTTAAAGCCTTTAGCGATTTTATTGACACATGCACATTTTGATCATATCGGTGCTCTGGATGCTGTTCGGGATCATTATGGAATCCCTGCATATATTCATGAAAAAGAGGCCAAGTGGCTACTTGATCCCGCATTGAATGGTTCTCAAAACTGGTTCCCTGAAAATCCAATGCGAATGAAGCCTGCCGATCACATCTTGGCAAATGAGCAAGAGCTTACGATTGGAGGATTCACTTTCGAAGTATTCGAAACCCCTGGACACTCACCAGGGAGCGTTTCGTATTATGTGAAGGACGAACGTCTCCTCTTTTCTGGGGACGTCTTGTTCCAAGGAAGCGTTGGCAGAACCGATTTAATAGGCGGAAGCGAGTCAGTGCTCTTAAATAGCATTGAAACGAAGCTGCTGACACTTTCTGATGATGCTATCGTTTTTCCAGGTCATGGCCCTGTCACGACGATTCTGGATGAAAAGAATACCAATCCCTTTTTGAGATAATTACTTTTTCAGGTGCCGCTATGGCACCTGTTTTTTAAGTTCTTAAATATGTAAAAATATTGAAATGGGTCAATTCCGGAACTATACTGAATATAAAAAAACAGGGTCTTCCCCAATGTGCATTTTTGAACCTCCTATGAAATTCATTTAGTAGATACACTGTTATAACTGCGAGATGAAAATTGAACATTTTGTGAACTTTAAATTTGTTTTCTATATGAATGTCGTTAAAAAAACTTATTTACTGTGTTTTATAATAAGATGGAAAATCATGGAGACGGAGGCTGTTGTGTTGAAAAATCATTTAAAGGAATTGATTGCAGGAAGCCCGCAAAAAAGAATCTCCTATAATGACTATATGGATGCTGTTTTATATACGCCAAAAATAGGCTACTATGCACGCGCAAAAGAGAAGATTGGCCCAAAAGGGGATTTTTATACGTCCGGCAATGTTGGGGATGCATTTGGGAGATCACTGGCGAGATGGTTCGTATATTTGATAAAAAGATGCGGAGTTTCACCAAGAATCATCGAGGTCGGCGCAGGGGACGGTAAACTGGCGTATGACATCCTCGTTTACATAAAAGAAACGGAGCCGCAGATATGGGACTCTTTAACTTATGTTCTTGTGGATGGCAGTCCATTTCATAGAAAGATTCAGCATGAACGCTTAGGGATATTCAAACAGGCAGTTTCTGCTGCCAGTTTAGATAAATGGACGAATGTAAATGGAATCGTCTTTTCAAACGAACTTTTCGACGCGTTGCCTGTGTATGTCATTGAAAAGTATAAGGGAGCCTTGGTAGAGGTATTCGTCACTGAAAAGGAAGGAGATTTGGTAGAAGAGAGAGAACCTTTGGACAACCCTGACATTCTTTCTTACCTTACTGAACGAAAAATCACCTTAAATGAAAAACAACGATACGAAGTTCCGCTAAACATGATCCGTGAATATGAAAAGATCGTTTCCTGTATCGAATCGGGTATTCTCCTTACAATCGATTATGGCTATACCGATAGGGAATGGAAGGAGCCTGCTCATCTTCAAGGGAGCTTGAGGGGCTATTATCGGCATCAAATGATTAAAGATGCACTTATGTATCCTGGTGATATGGATCTGACGACACATATCCATTTTGACACATTAATCGAGATTGGAAAAAGAAAGGATCTTTCCAATCGAGGGCTTTTTCTTCAAAATGAATTCTTGCTTAAAGCAGGGATACTAGAGGAATTGAAGGACCATCAAGGAACTGATCCATTCTCGAAAACGGCAAAGCGTAATCGGGCAATCCGGGGGCTGATCGTTCCTGGGGGATTTAGTGAACATTTCAAAGTGTTGCTTCAATCGAAGAATTTAGCAGATGATGTAAGGATTTTTCCTGAATGGTGACAAGTAAAAACCCATGAATCCAAATTCATGGGTTATGTAATATTGCTTGTTCTTAATGCGCAGCACCCGGAGTCATCATAAATACGCTCCAGTAGGAAAATCCTGCAAAGAAAACGGTAAGATAGGCGCCGAAAACATAGATATACATGCGCTCGGATAATTTCAAATAACTTAAAAGTACAAAAAAGATCGTTTGTGCAAAGAAAAGCAAAGACGTTTGATGCATATGGCCAAGATAAAAGAAAATGGCCATAATTCCTGTCCAAAATCCACATACTCTGAACATGCGTTCCATCCGAATCCCTCCTTATGTCTAGTCGTGTACATTCTAAATAATTATAAATGAAATTGTAAGGTAATGTAAAGGATGCCTTTTGTTTCTATGTGAGAACCGAAGCCTGGTATGAGCATGCTGCACAATTGGACATCATATTTTCTATTTCCACAATAGTGACATTCTCAAACAAGGCTTCGAACATACCTTTTAAAAATGAATTATGCATGGAGCAGATTGTTCCTGGCTCGACTTCAGTAACTTCCTTAAACGGGCAATTGAAGATACGGAAGGATATTTTATTTTCTTCTTCGCTTGCTTGTATTTCAGGAGATAACCCTGCAATGGTAGCCGCATTTTTAAGCATGTTGACTTTTTCCGCAAAAGCAAGCCGATCGATCGATGTCGAGTTCAGGGCAAGTTGCTGATTGATTAATTCCTCCCCGAATACTTTTCCCGTTTCATAAAGAGCCTGTTTTCCTTGTTCCCCTAAAGTCATCATCGACTGGACGGCAATCTTTGCAAGCAGCTGATAGTTCCTATATGGAAAATGAAGCTGTATGACTTTGTCAGATAATCGATAAAGTCTGCTTGGGCGGCCGCCTTTCCCGGTCTTTCGGGAAATCGAGGTCAACATATCGATATCCTCAAGTTTTGACAAATGTAGACGGGCAACATTTGGATGGATGTTGAATGAATCGGCGATTTCCTGTACCGATACATCACCATGGTTGTTCACTATATGCTGATATATATAATATCTGGTGGGATCAGCTAACACGTTTGTTATTTTTAACGTTTGTTCCATTACACCCTCCTGCTATTCCATAGTTTACCTATGTCCATTATAATGCAGGCAGAAAAAAATGGAATAAGGGAAAGGGCAAACACTCTTTAGTTTAAAAAACGTTCACATTTAAATCGGTTTTATAAAACAAATATGTATACATTAATTATACAAACGTTGTACAATAATTGTATAAACTATAAATGTATACAAAATGTGAACGGGGAGTGATTAGTATGGCACAGTTAACTTTCTTTTCGTATCCAAGCTGTACATCTTGCCGCAAAACAAAAAAATGGTTAAGCGCCAATCAAGTTTCCTTCGATGAGCGACATTTATTCAGAGAGACTCCAACTGTAGCAGAGTTAAAAAGAATTCTTGAATTGACATCGGAGGGACTTGATGAAGTCTTGGCGACAAGAAGTGAAGCTTACAAAGACTTACAAGTTAATATTGACGAAATGATGCTTTCTGATGTCATCCAATTATTAACAAAAGAACCGAAGTTATTAAGAAGGCCCATTCTCATAGACGGGGAAAAACTGGTGATTGGCCATAATGTAGATGCATTAAGAAATTTGGTTTCCCGGAGACTTGAGTTGAAAATAAGCATGTGAGATGATTCTCGAAGTTTTTCGGGAATTTTTTTATTCTGAAGCAGGAATTTGTCGTGGATTGTCGAATCAATAAAACAAGAAACATAGGAGGTGATGAATGAATTGATATCGATTGAAAAGACCGCAGAAAAAATACTAACCCGTGCCATCGTGGAATCGGCATCGGATATCCACATTTTTTTTCGCGGAGAGGGGCCTCACATCCAATTCAGAATAGACAATAAGCTTGTTCCCCAGGAAACATTATCATTCTTTGAAGCTGAAAGGCTGATCGCCCATTTGAAGTTCCTTGCCTCGATGGATATAGGGGAGAAAAGGAGGCCCCAGAGTGGTGCCATCACCATCAATTTGGCTAACCAGGTGGTCGGACTCCGCCTTTCCACTTTACCCACTGCCCATCTCGAAAGTTTGGTCATCCGCTTAATACCCCAACAGAATATCCTTCCTCTAGAACAGTTATCCTTATTTCCAAACACCGTTCAAAAATTGATTGCACTCTTGAAGCATTCCCATGGCATGCTCATATTTACCGGCCCGACCGGCAGTGGGAAAACCACGACACTATATTCCCTGCTTCACCACGCCCATGAGATGATCAATCGAAATATCATTACACTTGAAGATCCCATTGAAAATGTATCCGAAAAGGTATTGCAAGTCCAAATCAATGAAAAGGCGGGCATTACGTATTCAGTCGGCCTAAAAGCTGTTCTGAGGCATGACCCGGACGTGATCATGGTTGGGGAAGTCCGGGATGCAGAAACTGCCAAAATCGCAGTCCGTGCCGCATTAACCGGTCATTTGATACTAACGACCATGCATACGAGGGACGCCCAGGGCGCCATCTCCAGATTACTGGAATTTGGTGTCAGCTTACTTGAGGTTGAACAGACTTTGATTGGCGTGACAGCGCAGCGGCTGGTTGAATTACGATGTCTTCCGTGTAAAGGGGACTGTGCTTTAGCTTGCAAAATGACTGCTAGGAATAAAAGGGCAAGTGTATATGAATTGCTATATGGAAAAAGCCTGGCTGAAGTTCTCCGGATAATGGGAGATGAAAAAGAAATGGCAACGGTCAGCTACCGCCAATTAAAGGATGAAATCGGAAAAGCGGTTGCGATGGGCTATGTGGGATCTCAGGAATATGAACGGCTGGTCTACCATGAAACCAAAAAGTAAATGGAAGGTAAAAGAGCAGGCGGTCTTTATTTCGAAGCTAGGTGAATTATTGAATCATGGTTATCCTTTGGCGGAAGCTTTACATTTTCTTGAGTTTCAGGAATCAAAGAAGAAAGCGGAAGACTTCACTCAGGCTATAGCCGATTTAAGGAACGGCTACCCGTTGCACATGGTGCTGACCCATCTTAATTTTCATCCGCAGCTTGTAAGTTATATATTTTATGGAGAACAATATGGCGACCTGGAACGGGCGTTGAAAGAAGGTGGGCGATATTGGAAGAAAAGAATCGAGGATATGGATAAAGTAAAAAAGTTAATGGTGTATCCCGTATTCTTAGTCTTTTTTGTAAGCATCGTTTTTTATATTCTTCAGAGTGTTCTCCTTCCCCAATTCCAGACCATCTATTTCACGATGGATGTCGATCAGCATATTCTCTTAAGATTAATGTCAGCCTCCACGTTCATTCTTCCAGCACTACCCTTCTTATTACTCGGATTGCTCCTATTCTTGTATGCACTCAAACGATTTTGGTTCAATGGATTATGCCCATTAAGGCAGCGAAGGATTTTGATGGGAATTCCGATATTCGGGAGGTTCATCAAATTATACGAAACTTATTTTTTTGCAAGCCAATTCAGTGGCTTGCTTTCCGGAGGACTATCGATTAACGATAGCATCAAATTATTCTCGATAAATCAACAGCAGCCTTTTTACCAAAAACTTTGCAATATCATCAAGGATGATCTGATCGAGGGCAGATCACTGGAAATGATTTTTCGGGAGCTCCCATATTTTGATGGGAATTTACCGGTCGTCGCTGCAAATGGTCAAAAATACGGCAGACTTGATGCCGAGTTACTTCATTACAGTCGTTTTATACTGGAGAAAATTGAAGAGAGAATGAATGCAATCTTGAAAATCATTCAGCCTCTAATGTTTTCACTGATAGGTCTTTTGATCGTGTCCATTTATTTGGCGGTTTTGCTGCCGATGTTCTCACTGCTCGAAGGTTTATAGGATTTCATTTTTGTATTCCGGAGGTGAAAATGCCCGAAGGTCATCTGGTATTCAGATGCTTTTAGGAGCATGATGATATGTTGAAGAAAGTGATGAATGAACGTGGTTTTACCCTAATAGAAATGCTTATTGTTTTACTGGTGATATCCATCCTTTTGATTATAACAATCCCCAATATCACGAAAAACCAATCCACAATCCAGTCTAAAGGATGTGAAGCTTTCGTTAAGATGGCCCAAGCACAGGTGCAGGCTTATGAAATCGATAATGCTAAACTGCCCGAAAGTATCGGTGAATTGGAAAGTCAAGGCTACCTCAAACAGACATCCTGCCCTAATGGGAATGAAATTAGTTTGGATAGTAAAGGAAAGATAACGGTCGTTGAGTAGGAGAGAAGTGAATATACGGCATTCAGATGGTGGGTATACACTATCTGAAACCCTTATTGTCCTCGCTATTTTTGTACTCCTAATTTCCATTGGTCCTAATCTATATCCCAGCTTCACTAAAGGAATGGAAAATAGGCTTTTTCTTTCACAATTTCATGAAGATCTTTTCTATGCTCAACAGTATGCCATCAGTCATAAGAGCTTGATTTACCTCCATATTGATAATACCGAAAAGATTTATACCGTTTCGTCTTATAAGGAGGGGATCGTTTTAGAGAGAAGCATACCAGAGGATATCCAGTTTTTAAGCGGCACTTTGGGGTTCAGCTTTCATTTTAATCAATATGGAAATGCATCCAAAGCCGGAACGATTATGATTGATACCTCAAAGGGAAAGTACAAGCTGGTCCTCAATATCGGTAAAGGGAGGTTCCGGATTGAGAAATTGTAAAGGGTACGTCTACCTTGAGCTGATGGCCGCATTTTCTATTTGTATATTACTGGCCCTTGCCATTTTACCAATTCTTGAAGAGGTATTGACGCAGCGGAAAGATATTCCCGTAAGGACCGAAGCCCACCATTTATTATATGAAAGATTGACGGCGTTCATGGATGGGGAGATTCAAGCAGTTGATCAGGAAATCATTTACAAAAAAAGAAGCTATGAATTGTTTTGGAAGCACCATGGGGATTTCCCGGGAATGATTGAAGGGTGTGTACGCTATGAACATGAAACGGGTAATTGGGAATCCATTTGTGATGCTGCGAAAAAATGATGGCTTTACGATGATCGAATTGCTTTTTTCTTTATTGATTTTAATGACGACGTCGCTTTTTGTTCTGCAGCTCTTCTCGATCATTAACACCCAGATGAGGTCCGTTGATAAATTGCATCCTAAGGAGTGGGAGGTCTTTACCATGCAAGTGAAGCAGGAGGTCCGGAGTTCCAAAGCACAAGATGTAATGGGAAATAAATTATATTTGCTTTCAGGTGAACAATTAGCATCGCTGGAACAATATGAAGACAAGGTCCGAAGACGAGTGGATGGTATGGGGCATGAGGTCATCTTGCAGAACATTTCGGAATTCCAGGTCAATAAGGATGGCAGTGTCATTGTTATAAATATAACGGATAAAGCAGGGACTACTTTCAGTCGAAGATTTCATCCTTTCTTTAGGAATGATACGAAAATTGATGAATAATCAAAAAGGAGTCGTTTTCCCGATGGTCATGATTGTGGCGAGTGTTTTCATCATGTTCACGATACTAATGATCGACCAGTTTATCATTGATAAAAAGTTTTATAAAGAAGTGGAAGAGTCGCTTGTGGCCGACCATCTTGTCCATCTAGCCATCAAGGATGTGACGGCAGAGTGGGGCGAAGAGATTCCGAAAATCATCCAGGGGGAAATATCATATCCCAATGGTGTGGTGCGATATTCCTTAATGAAGCAAGAAGGTCCTTACGTCTATATCGAGTTTTCTTCCAAAACTAAAAATGATCGAGAGGGCAGGGTCATCATTCAATACGATAAAGAAGCGGGGGAAGTGAAAGAATGGTTGGAGAAGCAAGCTGTGTAATAGCAAAATCAACACCATTTTATTAGGGAACGCGACAGGTTTACGGTGAAGGGAGCAAGGAAAGGAATAAAATAAGCGTAAACCGGACATACTTTGCGTAGGGTGATGATTTTATATGTCTACAAACGCTTATATTAAATATCTGACGCAGCAGCTTGTCGAGTATTTCAATCTGACGAAAAAAGAACGAAAAGAAAAACGCCTTCACAGAAAAGAGGATAAAAACCAGGGTATGTCACATTGGTTTGGCATTGTCCCTTTTGCTTTGTCGATGTTTATAAGGAAAACGATCAAAAAGTAAAACAGATGTCCTAAACTTGGACATCTGTTTTTTTATTCTTAACTTATCCCAACGCCCTATCTGAAAGGTAAAATAATCCTCCGTTGATGATGGATATTCTGATGTTGGGTTCATATTGTGCTTTTAGTGCTTCTTTTTCGGTATAATAGCTCTCACTTTTTTCGTCCATATCCTTGTAAAAATGCTCCAATAAATTCAAGTCATTCTGCCAGCGCAGCATTGCTTCCTCCGCCCAGGAATGGTCATCATCCTCGAAACTGGTTCTGATGTATGTATCAAGTCTTGCCAATCCACTCTTGGGCATGATCAGAGGTGAAAGCGTAAAGGAATAATCCGGTATTTTCGGGGTGACGTTAATCGGTAAAACCCGATGGTGAAACCCTTCCATTATTTCACCCGAGATTAAATTCAGTCCGATTGACATGAAAGTATCTTTTTTGCGGTCGCATTGATAGGATATTTTCACATTCAGGGTCAGCCAAGGAAACAAAGGATTATTTCTGCCTTTTGATGGAGGCGTATTCTCAAAAAGTCTAGTATACCCTGCCAGCTTTTTGGTTGATTGAATAATCTGGTGAAGACGAGGGGAGCCAAAATGAATCATTTCTCCCTTTAAATCGGATGGAGCTTGTTCTGGATCGGTAATGAAAGTGATTTGTGCCGGGTTCGGAACACCTCCTGTTTTTTCTAGATAATGCCAATAAAAGGGTCTGTTCATTAATTCTTTATCCATCTCAATCGTCAATTGCACTGTAAGGTGGGTTGGTGCATTATCCAGTATTTCACACTCATTGGCTTTAAAGAAAGTGATTAAAAAATCATGAATTTCCCGTTGCTGCATGAACCTCACCTTCCTTCATTGATTGAGCGAATTGGATCAACGATGAAAAATTATCCATCTTGACTTTCATTTCGCCTTCGGTTTTGGACTCGCCGACCACATCAATTAAATATTCTTCAATGTTGTTAATATCCAGTTTGGTTAAAATATCATCCAATTCACCGATTACTTTTTCAAATAAATTTATTTTTTCGTATAGTAACTTCAGTATATGTTCTTCAACTGTATTTTTCGTGGCAAAGTTATAAATCATCACATCTTCTTCCTGACCAAGGCGGTGAATCCGTCCAATTCTCTGTTCAAGCCTCATTGGGTTCCAGGGCAGGTCAAAATTAATCAAGTGATGGCAAAACTGAAGGTTTATCCCTTCCCCGCCAGCTTCTGTTGCGATTAATACCTGAATGTTCTTTTGGAATAATTCACGCATCCAGTCTTTCTTTCCACGCTTAAAACCGCCTCGGAAAGGAACAGAAGAAATTCCATTCTGCTGTAGGTACCATTGGAGATATAATTGAGTCGCACGATATTCCGTAAAGATAATCACTTTGTCATCAATTTTCTTGATCAGTTCCAAAGCTTTTTCAGCCTTTGAGTTCTGGACCGTTTCATTCACTTTAGTAAATAAATCATCAAGCTTTGCCAAAAAATCAGGGGAAGGCTGATCGTATTTATCCCTCATATTCTTTAATGTATAAAAGACAGCCTCTCTGCTGCTGCATGCTTCCCTTTGGAGAGTGAGAGCCGAAAAGGCGCTTCCTTTTGATCCATCCGAAATTGGCTTGAATTTGGAAACAGCATCATACAATGCTTGTTCCGTTGGAGAAAATTCAATGGTGATGGTTTCCACATGCCGTTTTGTCCATTCAATGCCAGTATCGGCCCGCCGGTTTCGAATCATGACAGTGTTGACCAGTTCCTTTAGGTGTTCATCTTCTGTTATGTTCCGGCCTTTCCCTTTATACTTTTCCGAAAAGAGTGAGGCATTTCCCAAGTGGCCCGGTTTCAATAACGAAACGAGGTGGAATATCTCCTCGACTTTATTTTGAATCGGAGTGGCTGTCAGGAGTAAACAAAATTTCTTTTTCAGATTTTGGACGAATTCATAGTTCTTCGTCTTATTATTTTTAAGTTTATGAGCTTCATCAATAATGATGAAGTCATATTCCTGAGTAAAGATGATATCTCGATGTGGAGCGCGTTTCGCTGTATCAATGGATGAAATGACTACATCACAGGAGTCCCAGACATAACTTTTTCTCTGAACGACTGCCGGAATATGAAACTTGGTATTCAATTCAAATGCCCATTGTGTGACAAGGGAAGCCGGAACAAGGATCAATACTTTTTTTACAAGGCCCCTAATCATATACTCTTTTAGGATCAAGCCTGCTTCAATTGTTTTTCCCAGCCCTACCTCATCAGCCAAAATGGCTTTTCCATTCATCTTTTCCACTACTTGCTTCGCCGCTTCCAATTGATGGGGAAGCGGGGTTAGCTGAGGAAGATGCTTGGGCGCCTGTAAACCTTCAAAATCAGGGATGATAAGGTTTTCCTCCATTTGAACCGCCAACTTATAAAGCTCCCAATTTCCCCATGGACCGTCATTTTCCATCTTTTGCAGAAACTCGTCATTCCATTCAGAATTGAAGGATATATTGATTTTCATAGAAATAACTCCCTCTTAAATCATAATTTCCTTAATATAAGGTCAAAACCCGAACATTTCATATGTGAAGTAAGAAAAATATTTCTTTTTCAAAAAATATTGCAGAGATAAGTTTCTTAGGGTAGGATATAAGTATATTTAGAAAATTCCAATTTCCAAACGCTACAAAGAATGTTTGTACATCGATTTTGCAGTTCGCGTTTTCTTAGTATGGGCTATAGGCTCCTAATTTATCCAAGATTACTGAAGGAGATCAGTCAAACGGTTTCTGAAGTTTTAGGAGAATTGGCAGAGAATGCATTCCATTTATGCTCAAAGGTTTTACCGATGCTTGGGGCTTATCGGCTTCCTTTCAATGGTAGACCATTTATATGCGGGTGAAGATAAGGGGAGAGACTACGGATGTAGCGCCGAAGGAGCAAACTTAGCAGTGAATCTCTCAGGCAAAAGAACTCTTATTGGACGCAACTCTGGAGAGCGCCGCCCGTTATGGGACGGCCACCAAAGGGGAAAACCTATTACATAGGTAAACTTTCAGGTTTCAGGACAGAGAAAAAGCTCAAACGGGCTTTCTCTGTCCTTTTTTGTGCTTTTTTCACATCATGAATCAGCTTGTATCTGATGCGTAATGACAAGAAGCTTTTGATAATGAAGCCAATTAATTTTTAAAAAAATCTGAAGGGGGTCATTTTTTGACCAATTTAAAAAGAACACCACTATTTGAGGTTTATCGTGAATACGGAGGTAAAACGATTGATTTTGGCGGCTGGGAACTTCCTGTCCAATTTTCGGGTATAAAGGATGAACATGAAGCCGTACGGACAAAAGCGGGGTTATTTGATGTTTCCCATATGGGGGAAGTCGATGTTAAGGGGCCTGGGAGCCTTTCCTTTTTACAGAAGATGCTGACAAATGATATATCAAAGCTGCAACAGGGCGGGGCCCAATATACCGCCATGTGTTATGAAAACGGAGGCACGGTTGATGATCTTATCGTGTATAAAAGGGCTGAGGACGACTATCTGCTCGTGGTCAATGCAGCGAATACAGAAAAAGATTTCAATTGGCTTCAAGCGAATTTAACGGAAGATGCCCAAATTACGAATGTATCAAGTGACTATACACAGCTGGCACTTCAAGGACCAGCTGCAGAGAAGATATTACAAAAACTATCCGGAAGTACTGACTTAAGTGAAATTGGATTTTTCAGGTTCAAGGATAATGTCATGATTAACGGTATCTCCACGCTGGTATCCCGTACTGGATACACTGGTGAAGATGGTTTTGAAATATATAGCGACAGTAAAAATGGCCCTGCCCTTTGGAAGGCGATTATGGATGCCGGTAAGGAAGAGGGGGTTCAGCCGATTGGTTTAGGCGCTCGTGATACCCTGCGTTTTGAAGCGAAACTGCCGCTGTATGGGCAGGAGCTTTCGGCGGACATCACCCCGATAGAAGCCGGGATTGGTTTTGCAGTAAAAGTGGATAAGGAAGTTGATTTTTTCGGGAAAGCCGTTCTTGCTGAGCAAAAGGAGAAAGGGGCTCCCCGGAAGCTTGTGGGAATTGAAATGATTGACCGTGGCATTCCACGTCATGGGTATAAGGTCTACAGCGGTGATGAAGTCATTGGCGAGGTCACGACTGGTACCCAATCGCCAACATTGAAGAAAAACGTTGGATTGGTACTTATCGATAAGGAATTTTCGGTGCTGGATGCGGAAGTCGAAGTGGAAATCCGTTCCAAACGTTTGAAAGCCGTTATAATACAAACACCTTTTTATAAAAAACCACGTAAATAGAGGGGAATGGTCATTAGATGAAACATCGTTATTTACCCATGACAGAGCAAGATAAACAAGAAATGCTGGAAGCGATAGGGGTATCCGCTGCTGAAGAACTTTTCAATGATATCCCTGAAAGCGTTCGTTTTCAAGGAGAATACGATATCAAGCCTGCTAAATCGGAACCTGCATTAATGAAAGAATTATCAAGGCTTGCTGCAAAGAATGCGGACCTTAAAAATTATGCTTCCTTCCTTGGTGCGGGTGTCTATGACCATTATGCGCCGGTCATCGTCGATCATGTTCTTTCCCGTTCTGAGTTTTATACGGCGTATACACCGTATCAGCCTGAAATTTCACAGGGCGAGCTTCAAGCAATCTTTGAATATCAAACGATGATATGTGAATTGACGGGCATGGATGTGGCTAACTCCTCCATGTATGACGGCGGGACGGCGCTGGCTGAAGCAGCGATGCTTGCTTCAGGACAGACA
Organism: Peribacillus sp. SRI_006; assembly: GCF_057586375.1. Lineage (NCBI taxonomy): Bacteria > Bacillati > Bacillota > Bacilli > Caryophanales > Bacillaceae > Peribacillus > Peribacillus sp. SRI_006. The sequence goes on from NZ_JBYCZT010000001.1 coordinate 394,844, forward strand.
AGGCGGAAGAGGATTCTCATTTCAGGAACCGTTCATCCTGAATCAAGAGAAGTTGTGAAGACATATGCAAAAGGGCAACGCGTGGAAGTGATCGAAATTCCTCATAAAGACGGTGTGACGGACTTAGCTGCTTTAAGGGAATTGGCGAATGATGACATTGCAGGAGTGATCGTGCAATACCCGAACTTTTTTGGCCGGATCGAGCCATTGAAAGAAATGGAAGAAATCATTCATGGCGTCAAGTCCATGTTTATCGTTTCCAGTAATCCGCTTGCATTGGGAGCTTTGACATCCCCTGGTGCACTCGGTGCAGATATCGTAACGGGGGATGCTCAGCCATTCGGCATTCCAGCGGCATTCGGTGGCCCTCATTGTGGATATTTTGCGGTTACTAATAAACTTGTACGGAAAGTTCCGGGCAGACTCGTTGGTCAAACGGTCGATGAGAATGGAAAAAGAGGGTTTGTCCTGACGCTTCAAGCTCGTGAACAGCACATTCGCCGTGACAAAGCCACATCCAACATTTGTTCCAATCAAGCTTTGAATGCCTTGGCCGCTTCTGTTGCAATGACCGCGCTTGGGAAAAAGGGTGTCAAAGAAATGGCCGTGCAAAATATTCAAAAAGCACATTATGCGAAAAAAGCAATTATGGCAAAAGGGGTGGAAGTGATATTCGACGGTCCTTCGTTTAATGAATTTGTCATTAAACTGCCTGCTCCGTTTTCAGAGGTCAATAAAAACCTTTTTGAAAAAGGGATGATCGGCGGCTTCGATTTAGGGACGGTTTATCCTGAATTGAAAGACCATATGCTGGTTGCGGTAACTGAACTAAGAACAAAAGAAGAAATTGATGCACTTGCGCAGGAATTGGGGGATCAACATGAATAATCAAGATCAATCACTCATTTTTGAAATCAGTACTTCCGGCCGGATCGGGTACAGTCTGCCAGAAATGGATGTTGCAACTATTCCGCTCGAAGAAATTCTTCCTGCCGACTACATCCGTGAAGAAGAGGCAAAGCTTCCTGAGGTGTCCGAACTGGATATCATGCGTCACTATACTGCACTTTCCAAACGGAATCATGGGGTGGATTCGGGTTTTTATCCGCTGGGTTCATGCACGATGAAATATAATCCGAAAATAAATGAAAATGTGGCACGTTTCAACGGTTTTGCCCATATCCATCCATATCAAGATCCCGCTACTGTACAAGGAGCATTGGGACTATTATTTGATTTGCAGGAACACTTAACGGAAATCACCGGGATGGACCAAGTGACATTACAGCCTGCAGCAGGTGCCCACGGTGAATGGACAGGATTGATGATGATACGCGCTTTTCACGAAGCGAATGGCGATACAGAACGGACGAAAGTGATTGTACCTGATTCGGCCCATGGTACGAATCCTGCCTCTGCCACTGTTGCCGGACTAGAAACGATTACAGTGAAGTCCGATGAAAATGGGTTAGTCGACCTTGAAGATTTAAAACGTGTTGTCGGACCGGATACGGCGGCCTTGATGCTGACGAACCCCAATACATTGGGATTGTTTGAAGAAAATATTTTGGAAATGGCACAACTTGTCCATGACGCAGGTGGGAAGCTTTATTATGATGGAGCGAATCTGAATGCAGTCCTATCAAAAGCACGACCGGGTGACATGGGCTTTGATGTGGTTCATTTAAATCTCCATAAAACATTCACAGGCCCGCATGGAGGCGGCGGCCCGGGTTCTGGTCCTGTAGGTGTGAAGTCCGACTTGATTCCTTACTTGCCTAAACCTCTTATAGTCAAGCAAGGCGAGCAATTCGTCCTTGATTATGATCGTCCGCAATCCATTGGCAGGGTGAAACCTTATTATGGTAATTTCGGAATAAACGTGAGGGCATATACGTACATTCGTTCAATGGGTCCTGATGGCCTTAAAGCCGTCACAGAGAACGCGGTCATCAATGCCAATTATATGATGCGCAAGTTGGAACCTTATTTTGACTTACCATATAATCGTCATTGTAAGCATGAATTCGTATTAAGCGGACGCCGGCAAAAGAAATTGGGGGTAAGGACGCTCGATATAGCTAAAAGATTGCTGGATTTCGGGTATCATCCTCCAACCATTTACTTCCCGTTGAACGTGGAAGAAGGAATGATGATAGAACCGACTGAAACCGAGTCAAAAGAAACGCTGGATGCGTTCATCGACGCGATGATCCAGATTGCCAAGGAAGCGGAAGAAACCCCGGAAATCGTTCAGGAAGCTCCGCATACAACCGTTATAAAGCGGCTTGATGAAACACTTGCTGCAAGAAAACCCATTTTGCGTTATCAAGCCTAGATTAGTAGCTTACACTTAAAAAAATCCCTGCCTTCCGGCGGGGATTTTTCATGTTTATGTAAGATTCCATTAAAGTCCAACTGTTGACTTTCTTTTACTTGAGCTATGGAATTAAAAAGAGCCCATGCCGAGATGGGTCTTATTTCTTTGCTTTGATTTTCCCGGTCCACATCTTGAAACCGCCCTTTAAGTGAAAAAGTTCCCTGTAGCCCTTTTTGTATAGCATGGCTGCAGCTCTGCCGCTGATGATTTCGCTTTGAGCGTACAAATATACAGGCTTGTCCGGCCTAATTTCGACCAAGCGGGTTTTCATTTGAGTCATAGGGATGTTTCTTGCGCCTAAGATATGACCATTTTCGAAATCATTCGGTTCCCGCACATCAATTAGCTGCACTTTTCTGTAGTTGGCGATAAATTCGTCCTGTGTTAGTGTTTTAACGATTTTACGCTGGCGGTACCAATTAAAAAGTGAATACGCAATAACCACTCCGAGGATGATGAGCAGTGTATATAATATTTCCAAACATAAAAACTCCCTTCTACCTTAACGAATACAGACAATCTTTATTATATAATTGCTTTACCCAATAATCAAAAAGAATTTTCATCAAATTCTTCATGACTTGATAGCACTTTCTTTTTTAGAGTGTTAAAGTCTGTTAAACTACTACATGTGAGTTTTTTGTGGGGCATTGAAAAACGTCTATCGAAACGAGGGGTAAGGATGACTAAAGAAAAATGGGGTTTTATAGATTCGGGGTATTGTTCACCGGCTTTTAATATGGCGCTGGACGAAGCCCTGTTAAACTGGCAAAGCAAAGGGGAAATTCCGCCGATCATACGCTTTTACGGCTGGGATCCAGCGACATTGTCGATCGGTTATTTTCAAAAGGCAGAAGCGGAGATTGATCTGGAAGAGGTCAAAAGGCAGGGCCTTGGTTTTGTTCGCAGGCCGACAGGAGGACGAGCGGTACTGCACGAACATGAATTGACTTATAGTGTAATCGTTCCAGAATCCTATCCGGGAATGCCAACAACCGTTACTGAAGCTTATCGTGTCATTTCTGAAGGAATATTGATGGGGTTCAGGAATCTTGGATTGGATGCTTATTTTGCCGTGCCTCGAAGCGAACAGGAAAAAGCGGCTTTAAAATCGCCCAGGTCTTCCGTCTGCTTTGATGCACCTAGCTGGTATGAACTGGTCGTTGAGGGCAGGAAGGTCGCTGGCAGCGCTCAAACCAGGCAAAAAGGCGTCATCCTTCAGCACGGGTCCATTTTGCTTGAGCTTGATGATGATAAGCTCTTTAGCGTATTTAAATTCTCAAATGACAGGGTTAAAGAGAGAATGCAAAAAAACTTAAAAAACAAAGCTGTGGCCATGAATGACATTGCCGGGAGAAAGATAACCATCCCTGAAGCGAAAGAAGCTTTCGAAAAAGGTTTTGCCGAAGGACTTTCGGTCGATTTAGAGCCATATGTCCTCACCGAAAAGCAATTGCTGGAAGTGAAGGCAATTGCAGAAAGCAAATATGAAAGCGATGAATGGAATTTCATGAGATAGAGGAAGCATAATTAGAGTGGATAATAAAAAGTTTTTTCAGATTTGTTTGACCGAATAACACATCCCTTGCAGGGATAAGCCCTAAAAGGGATGGGGAAAAAGCAAGGTCCAAATTAATTGAAATCTGATGAAAAATTATTATAAATCGACATTTTCCTCCCTTTTGCTAACTATATTAATTGATTTAACGTTTGACAAAATTAAAAGTTATTCAAAACAAACACAATATATAGTAGTTGAAATATTTAATACGACACTATATGTTGATTTTTGAGTTTCGCTATGATAAATTTAGGGTACTTGTTAAGCGAAACGGACATGTAAGGCTACATAAGGATTTTTGCGGCAGCAAGAACGGATCATGAAACATATAAAGGAGAGGGAATTATGTCGGTTGTAATAAAAGAAGCTTTAAAGGTTGATCTAGAAAGGTTGAATAAGGATATTTCTTTATTTCCCCAGGTTCACCCTGTAACTGCTGATATGAAAATGGCGCATAAGGGAGTGTCCCGTCTAGTCATGCTTGACCGCTATTCTTTTAAGGATACTGAAAAAATCACACTCTCGGCAGGCGATTTCGTCGTGTTGACGATTAAGGAAGATCCGAAATTCCCGGCAAGGGGTCTCGGTTACATCGTTGAAATTGATTGGGAAACCAAAAAAGCCAAGGTATTGGTGGATGAAGAATTCCGTGGCGTATTGGATAATCCGGAAGAAGTCGAGACGGGAATTGTAAACCGTCCGTTGGATATAATCGAAAAGCCTCTTGAAATATACTATGAACAAATTGCGAAACGTAATGCAACGGGATTGGCATCAGTGGAAACCACGGAAGAAAAAAGAACGGAATGGTTCAATAAATTCTATGAAGAATTAAAGAACCTTAATTTCGTCCCGGCAGGCCGAGTATTATACGGTGCAGGTTCCAATACGGATGTTACTTATTTCAACTGCTATGTAATGCCATTCGTACCGGATTCACGTGAAGGTATTTCAGAACATAGGAAACAAGTGATGGAAATCATGAGCCGCGGCGGCGGAGTGGGTACGAACGGATCGACACTGCGTCCAAGAAACACTCTGGCAAAAGGGGTAAATGGAAAATCCTCGGGTTCAGTGTCATGGCTTGACGATATTGCAAAACTGACGCATCTTGTTGAACAGGGCGGCAGCAGACGAGGCGCGCAAATGATCATGCTTGCTGATTGGCATCCCGATATTGCAGAGTTCATCATTTCCAAAATGCAAAATCCAAGGATTTTGCGTTACCTAGTGGAAAACACCAAAGATGAAGCCATCAAGAAATATGCCACGGATAAATTGAAATTCACGCCGCACACGGAACAGGAAACGGCTATGTATCAAGGGATCATCAATTATAAGGAGATTCCTGGCCAAGGCGGGTTCAGCGAGAAAATCATTAGGGATGCAGAGGAAAAGATCCGTACAGGCGGAACATACAGTGTCCATAATTCGGATTTCTTGACTGGAGCCAATATCTCCATTTGCCTGACCAAGGAATTTATGGAAGCGGCTGAACAAGATGCGGAATATGAATTGCGTTTTCCTGATGTTGAAAGCTATAATGCCGAAGAAATGGCCATTTACAATGAAGAATGGCATAATGTCGGCGATGTTCGCGAATGGGAGAAAATGGGTCATAAAGTCCGTGTTTACCGTAAAATCCGGGCTAAAGAGCTTTGGAACTTAATAAACATTTGTGCAACATATTCTGCTGAACCAGGTATTTTCTTTATCGATAATGCAAATGAAATGACGAATGCCAAAGCATACGGTCAACAGGTTGTAGCCACGAACCCTTGTGGAGAACAGCCATTGGCCCCATATTCAGTATGTAACCTTGCTGCTGTCAATCTGGCTGAAATGGCTGATAAAGAAAGCAAAACGGTTAATTTCGAGAAACTTAAGCAGACAGTTGAAGTCGGTGTGCGCATGCAGGACAATGTCATTGACGCAACTCCTTATTTCTTGGATGAAAACAAAAAACAGGCACTGGGCGAGCGACGGGTTGGACTCGGTGTAATGGGTCTGCATGACCTGTTGATCTACTGTGAAACGGAATATGGCTCTGAAGAAGGAAATATCCTGGTTGACAAGGTTTTTGAAACGATTGCGACCACAGCTTACAGGGCTTCGGTGGAACTTGCTAAAGAAAAAGGCAGTTTCCCATTCCTGATCGGGTCAACGGACAAAGAAACCAATGAGCTTAGAACACGTTTCACACAAACCGGATTTATGGAAAAAATGCCGGAAGATATCAGGGAAAGTGTTGCTGCACATGGTATCCGTAACTCTCATTTATTGACAGTGGCTCCTACGGGAAGTACAGGAACGATGGTTGGGGTATCAACAGGTCTTGAACCGTATTTCTCCTTCACGTATTTCCGCAGCGGCCGTCTTGGTAAATTCATTGAAGTTAAGGCTGACATTGTACAGGAATACTTGGATCGCCATCCAGAAGCCGATACAGAAGAGCTACCAAAATGGTTCATTTCCGCTATGGAATTAGCTCCAGAAGCACATGCTGATGTTCAATGCATCATTCAACGCTGGATTGACAGCTCGATCAGCAAGACGGTCAATGCTCCAAAAGGATATACTGTCGAACAAGTTGAAAAGGTATATGAACGTCTATACAAAGGCGGAGCAAAAGGCGGAACGGTATATGTGGATGGCAGCCGTGACAGTCAGGTCCTTACGCTCAAAGCGGAAGAAAACCAAATGGACGAGCAGCTTGAAATGGATGAATTGACAAATGTGGAAGAAAAGAAAAAAGTTGTATTGGTCGATACGATAAATGAGCTGCGTTCGACGAATGTTACAATTGGTTCGGAAGTGGGTAACACTTGCCCCGTATGCCGTAAGGGTGAAGTTCAGGAAATGGGCGGATGTAATACGTGCACGAATTGCGGAGCGCAATTGAAATGCGGGCTATAAGCTGATGCAAAGGAAGTCGTTAAGTATGCTGCAAAGCTATCTTAACGGCTTTTTTTAGAGTCATTAATCCAGGGCAGTGACAGTCTGTTCAATTATATACCAATAGGTGAAGACCGAATCATTGTAAATTCGGTCTTCTTTTCACGTTCAATCAACCATTTTCATTTTGCTGCCCTATTTCCTTTTCGGCTAGATATTGGTTGCCATCTTTCAATACTGAAAATTCATCGACAGAGTCTCCCGGTATATTCCTTGGATTTGGAAATTTATTATCTGTTTGAACGGTGATCGTTTGTTTTCCCATTCCATTTGTCAAGAAGTCTCGTTTATTAGCCATATCGCATCTCCTTCATTTTGAATTTCCAAGTAAAAACAATCATGAGGATAAAAGAATAAAGAAAAACTATCCTTATCAATTAGATTGTGTAGTTCGATTGAAAGTATGAACAAATCGAAAAAAGAATGGAGATCGAAATGAAACCATTTATGCCACAGTTAGTATATATCGAGCCAAGGGCATTGGAATACCCGCTTGGCCGGGAATTGAAGAAGAAATTCGAAGATTTGAACATTGAAATCCGTGAGACCACATCGCATAACCAAATTAGGGATCTTCCTGGAGAAAATGATCTGCAAAAATATCGTGTCGCCAAATCGACACTCGTGATAGGAATCAGAAAAACATTGAAATTCGATTCTTCAAAGCCATCTGCTGAATATGCCATCCCTCTTGCTACAGGGTGCATGGGGCATTGTCACTATTGTTATTTACAGACGACACTCGGATCAAAGCCATATATTCGGACATATGTGAATCTTGACGAGATTTTCGAGGCAGCCGAAAAATATATAAATGAGAGAAAGCCTGAAATTACCCGTTTTGAGGCAGCCTGTACATCAGATATCGTCGGAATTGATCATTTGACACATTCGTTAAAAAGGGCCATAGAGTATTTTGGGAAAAGTGAATATGGGGTTCTTAGGTTCGTCACTAAATTCCATCATGTCGATCATCTGTTGGATGCTGAACATAATGGAAAAACGAGATTTCGCTTCAGTATAAATTCACGTTATGTGATAAAAAATTTCGAACCCGGGACTTCGAGCTTCGAAGAACGGATGGAAGCGGCGCGTAAAGTGGCAGGTGCCGGATATCCCCTGGGTTTTATCGTAGCTCCAATATACCGTCATGAAGCATGGAAGGAGGGCTACCATGAATTATTTGAACGGTTGAGTGAGGCCTTAAAAGGGGTGGATATCCCTGACTTGACTTTCGAATTAATCCAGCATCGGTTCACTGGTCCAGCAAAAAAAGTGATACAAAAAAACTATCCGAAAACAAAATTGGAACTGGACGAAACGAAGCGTAAATATAAATGGGGCCGATATGGAATTGGTAAATATGTTTATCAAAACGAGGAAGCGGCAGAACTGGAAACGACCATTCGTGGGTATATAGCGGAATTATTCCCGAAAGCGGAAATTCAGTATTTTACCTGAAACAAGGCAATTTTCTTTTTGAAACTGTCATAAATCGCTCTAATCCTGCTTAGAAATGTAAAGACCGGATTAGGGGAGGGCAGCTATGATTATTGACGGCGTTTTTTCCGGAGGCGGGATTAAAGGCTATGGTTTAGTGGGAGCCCTGCAGGAATTAGAAGAAAAGGGATTTGAATTCCATCGAACAGCAGGGACGAGTGCAGGATCCATAATTGCAGCATTCGTAGCGGCTGGGTACACGGGAAAAGAAATGGAAAAGTTTTTTCTTGATATAGATTTAAGCGGCCTGCTGGATAAAAGGCGTGGTCTTTTGCCTATCCCATTTGCCAAATGGCTTCTTTTATACTGGAAACTGGGCCTTTATAAAGGCAACGCCTTGGAAGCATGGGTCGCCGGTAAACTTGCCGAAAGGAATGTAGTCACCTTTAAGGATGTTCGGCCGAAATCACTCCGTATCATAACCTCTGACATTTCAAATGGGAAATTGGTCGTACTGCCTGATGATTTGCCTAATTATGGAATAGACCCGAGCACTTTTCCAGTGGCAAAGGCAGTAAGAATGAGTTGCAGCATTCCGTATTTCTTTGAGCCAGTCAAACTTAATGTCGGAAAAAGCAAGTTCCTTTTTGTTGATGGAGGTGTGTTAAGCAATTTTCCAATGTGGTTATTCAATTCAGATCATGTTAGAAAGGAAAGACCGGTCATTGGCCTGCGGTTAAGCGTCGATGAGATATGGAAACCGCATGAGGTGGATAATGCGGTTGAATTGTTCTCCGCACTATTCAAAACGATGAAAGATGCCCATGATGCTAGGTATATTTCCAAGAAACACGTCCATAATATTGTATTCATCCCGATGAAGGGAATTTCTGCAATGGATTTTAATTTGAATGATGAAAAAAAGGGTGAATTGATCAATAACGGCAGGCAGTGTACGAAAGAATTCCTTAAAAAATGGACTTATTGATGTTAAATAAAAAATCGGGCTCTTAAAAAGAAGCCCGATTCAGACTGTAGACAAACTCGATGAAAATCGAGTTTGTCTACATTTTTTTTGGCTTGTACAAATTTGGACGTTGATTTGCACTTCAGGCACTCGCTTTCCGCGGGCGGTCCGGGAGCCTCCTCGGCGCAATTGCGCCTGTGGGGTCTCCCTTAGACTCGCTATTCCCGCAGGAGTCTCGCACCTTCCGTTCCAATCAACTATGTTTAAAATTTTAGATGGAAACTCCTTTTGCCTACAGTCTTTTTTGTTTTAAAATAGAACTATTAAAACTTGAGGTGATAAGGATGCTTTCGAAACATAATTCTATTCAGCGAGATCAACTTGAAATGATTATTTTAGATCAACTGGTGCCGGCGAATCATTTGGTTCGTAAAATGGAGGCTTCCATTGACTTCACTTTCATTTATGATTTGGTGATAGACATGTATTCAGAGGTAGGACGCCCAAGTATTGATCCAGTTATTTTAGTTAAACTGACATTCATTCAATAAACCTTCGGTATTCGTTCCATGCGTAAAACGATTGAAGAAGTTGAAACAAATATGGCTTACTGTTGGTTCTTAGGCTATGGTTTCCATGATAAAGTACCTCCTACTCCAAGTTCGGGAAAAATTTGAACGACGCTTTAAAGATACAGACCTGTAACAAAACAGTTTGCCTATTCATTCCATGCGGCCGCAGACCGCAACGGTTTTGTACTGGGAACGATTGTAACACCTGGTAATACACATGACAGTCATATTTTGGAGCCACATGTTGAGCAAGTGATTGAGAAAGTTAGAAAACCAGAAGCAGTTGCCGCAGATGCAGCTTATAAAACACCAGCGATTATAAGCTACCTCCATCAAGAGGTAAAACCTATATATGCGAAACGCAAAGAAACGATTGAGCGTGTATTCGCAGATGCAAAAGAAAAGCATGGTATGCGTTGGACTACTTTATGGGGACTTAAAAAATTGTCGATGCAGGCGATGCTTACTTTCGCTGCCATTAATATAAAGAAGATGGCCACTTGGACATGGCAAGGTCCTAAAATGGCTTAACATTGTGGCTCGAAGAGCCCAAATCTCTTATCCTTTGGTCAAAATTTCAAAGGAATTTCAAAAGGGGTTCGGAATTTTTTAATTCCAACCCCTTTTGTCTACAAACTGAATCGGGCTCTTAAAAAGAAGCCCGATTTTTCTTTTTATTCTTTTTCCCTTCGATGACGGTTAAGTGACTATCCGTTTTCTTTCTCCATTTTATTTTCTTTGATGATTTTGCTGCAGAGAAGCTAGCCACATTATCTTTTTTCGAAGTTCGGTTTTTTAGCCTTTTTTTCGATTGGCGGGCAGCCTTTCGGAATGCTTGCTGCTCTTTCTTAACTGGTTTTCCCTTTGTTAATCCGGTATAAATCATATAAATAATCCCTGCGACAATGGCTATTATGAGAATGTTTCTAAAAAAGCCAATCGGGTCATTAAACAGTCGGCTCAATAGTCCGAGGACTCCGAGGGCGATGATTCCGTATATCATGAAAGATATGAAACGTTTCAACAAAGACACCTCCTTAAGAGCATCATAAGCATTTTTAGCTTATTTTAAACATTCTAATTGTAAAATATTTGAAAAAATGAAGATCATTCATTTAGTTAGTATATGATTTTTCATCATCAAAATGTGTATAGATGTTTTACACAATTACATCCGATTCTAAACCTTTTTCGGTCTCTTTTTCCATCCTCAACAGTTCTTGGAAGGATGCCAATGCGACTTCGACTTGATCATCGGTAGGGGCTTTGGTTGTCAATAACTGAAGCCAAAGGCCGGGATAGCCAAGGTAACGCAGGATGGGTGTGTCCCTTACTTTGTTAGTCAACTGCAATACTTCGAATGCTATGCCGAGCACGACGGGGATAAGCAAAATGCGATTGACGACACGAACCCATAGCGGATCTATTGGTACAAGAAGATAGACAAACATCCCTACAATGACGGTAAATAAAATAAAACTGCTGCCACAGCGATAATGAAGGCGGGAACTTGCCTGCACATTTGCAACCGTCAATTCTTTTCCGCTTTCAAAGCAATTGATCACCTTATGCTCTGCTCCGTGATACTGAAAGACCCGCTTGATCAATGGCGTCAAGGAAACTACATAAATATATACGAGCAGTAAGATCAGCTTGAACAAGCTTTCCACTAATACCTGAGCCGTATGGCCACTGAAAATGGGTTCTGTCAATTTTGCGAGGAAGACGGGAATCAAGGTGAAAAGCAATTTCCCAAATAGGAAGGAGATCACACCGATCACGGCAACGCCTAGCCAAAGACTTAATTTAGAGGGGTCTTTCGTCTCTTTTTTCGTTTCGACCTGTTTTTCCCCGTCTTCTTCTTCTTCATACTGTTCAGTTGAAAAGTTAAGATGTTTCGAACCGGTGGCACTTGACTGAATCAGTGATACGATACCCCGTAGAAACGGTATTTTTTTTAAGCGGTTTACAACAGGTTTCGATTCACGCGGCAGATGATAATATACAATCGTCGAATCTTTGCGGCGTACCGCAGTGACTGTGTGATGTTTGCCACCGAACATGACGCCTTCCACTACAGCCTGCCCTCCATAAACGGGTTTTTGAACCTCAGACATTTCTACACCAACCTAATAGTTATTCACGTAGCTCTCTCATGGGTGCTAACATGTGTATTATCAAGCATCACAAGGGTTTAAGGCGGTCCTCCAAAATGGAATGGAAGCTTTATCCCTTACAATTGCTTTTTGAATGTTGAATCACAGGAAGGTATTATCCTGTGTACATTATAAATTTCAACAGAGGAAGGGGATTTTCCTCTGAAAAAAGCAGATTATTTATGATTTAATCATACAGAATTAATCACAAAACCTCTAGTGATTCTCCTCCCCAATAATAAAAAAAAATAGTTCTATTTAACAAAGGGCATACTACGTAGCGGAGGTGTTTGATATGTCTTCTAATGAAAATGGACAAATTCAACAGGAATATCAAAGCATGTTAATCTACAATGTACTTGCTGTCGGTTTTGTTGGGGGGGCTTTAGCCAGTTTTATCGGAATCCTAGCCCATTATGTTAACTTTATGGATTTTAGCCCAAAATTCATATTGACTTCGTGGTCAAATATGACCTGGATCGATCATTGGCTCGGTACGGTAATGACCATGATTTTATTCGGAATTCTATCCGTGGGGATCGCTTTTATATACTATAGTCTCTTTAAAAGGATGAAGAGTATTTTTCCGGGTATTTTTTTGGGGGTGGTCTGCTGGGCTTTACTTGTATTTGTCCTGAAACCGATGTTCATCGATTTGCCAACCTTTTATAAAATGTCAGCAAATACGGTTATAACAAGTGTATGCATTTTTATTATATACGGTCTTTTTGTAGGGTTTTCTATATCATATGATCATCAGGAATATATACGCCATAAAAACAAGGCCGAGAAGCAATCGGAAAGCTGATTGCTTCTTGGTTGTAAAAAAGTAGTAAGACAATTTGGAATTATGATAGAATGTTCATGGAAAGCAATCTTTTAACATGAGCAGGTGTTTGATGATGACAAAAATCTTACTAATCAATGGTCCGAATTTAAATCGCTTGGGGAAGCGGGAACCTGCGCATTATGGATCCTCGACGCTTGCGGATGTGGAAGCGCAATTAATGCTGCAAGCACAAGGGTTAAATGTGGAATTAACCTCTTTTCAAACTAACCATGAAGGAGCGATTATCGACAAGCTCCATTGGTCAGAGGATCATGGGATCGACGGGATTATCATTAATCCTGGGGCTTTTACTCATTATAGTTATGCGATTCGTGATGCAATAGCCGGAATTGATGTTCCAGTGGTGGAAGTGCATATTTCGAACATACATGCCCGTGAAAGCTTTCGACATGAATCAGTGACCGCTGCGGTATCGGCGGGACAGATTGTCGGCTTGGGGATACACGGTTATGAATTGGCGTTGCAGGCGATCACAAAGATTGCAAAGGGGGAAATTAAATGAATAAACTAATGCACTTAAGAGCCTCGATGGAAAAGGTGGGCATTGATGGTTTTTTGATCACCAGTACATATAACCGCCGATACATGACCAACTTCACGGGAAGTGCAGGCGTTGTCCTCATTTCCCAAAAAGAAGCTAAATTCATCACTGATTTCAGATACGTGGAACAAGCGGGCAAGCAGGCACCGGACTATGAAGTCGTTCAACACAAAGGAACCATCATGGAAGAAGTCGGCAAGCAGGCTAAAGCGATGAATATCGGCAAGCTGGGTTTTGAGCAAGAGCACCTGACTTATGCTACATATAAAGCTTATGAAGCGGCCATTGATGGCCAACTTTTGCCGGTGTCTGGGGTTATTGAGAATTTACGCTTGATAAAGACTTCATCAGAGATTAAGATATTAAAGGAAGCGGCTGCTATTGCTGATGCTGCGTTTACGCATATTCTGGATTTCCTGCGTCCAGGGATTACGGAACTGGATGTATCCAATGAACTTGAATTCTTTATGAGGAAACAAGGGGCAACTTCTTCTTCCTTCGATATTATAGTAGCATCCGGCATAAGGTCCGCACTTCCGCATGGAGTGGCTACTGATAAAATCATCGAAAAAGGCGATTTTGTCACATTGGATTACGGGGCATATTATAACGGGTATGTGTCTGACATCACTCGGACATTAGCGGTTGGCAAGCCAAGTGAAGAACTTATTAATATTTATGACATTGTTTTAGAAGCTCAACTGAGAGGAATGGCTGGGATCAAACCCGGTATGACTGGCAGGGAAGCGGATGCACTAACTCGAAATCTAATTGAAGAAAAGGGATATGGGCAGTATTTTGGACATTCGACCGGACATGGAATCGGCCTTGAAGTTCATGAAGGTCCAGCATTATCCTTTAGGTCTGATATCATTTTAGAACCAGGTATGGCTGTAACCGTTGAACCGGGCATTTATTTACCGGGCGTAGGCGGAGTGCGGATTGAAGATGATACAATCGTTACAATTGACGGTAACGAAGCACTTACTCATTCAACTAAAGAGTTAATCATTCTGTAAACATGTACATGTAGGAGGACAAATTTATGATTTCTGTAAACGATTTTCGCACGGGTGTTACGATTGAAGTAGACAATGGAATTTGGCAGGTTATCGAGTTCCAACACGTTAAACCTGGTAAAGGTGCAGCTTTTGTACGTTCTAAACTTCGGAACCTTCGTACGGGTTCAATCCAGGAGAAAACATTCCGTGCTGGTGAAAAAGTTGCTAAAGCACATATCGAAAACCGCAAGATGCAGTACCTTTATGCAAGTGGAGACAGCCATGTATTCATGGATAACGAAACGTATGACCAAATCGAGCTGCCGGCTTCAAGCATTGAACGTGAACTTAAGTTCCTAAAGGAAAATATGGAAGTACATATCATGACTTTCCAAGCGGAAACTCTTGGTGTCGAACTTCCAAACACAGTGGAACTAGAAGTGGCGGAGACTGAGCCTGGAATTAAAGGCGATACATCTTCAGGCGGCACGAAATCAGCCGTACTTGAGACAGGCCTTTCGGTTCAAGTGCCATTTTTCATCAACCAAGGTGACAAACTATTGATCAATACAAATGAAGGTTCTTACGTATCACGTGCATAAATGAAAGAAGGCCGAGATTAATATCTCGGCCTCAAATTGCAGACAAAAAGGTTTCGGAATGGTTTCATTCCGAAACCTTTTTGATTTTTTATGGGATTGGACTTCATGATGACGCAGATGATCTGCTTCTTCCGTATATTCCTGCCAATATGGAGTGCCACCACTTTCTGAAGGTCCTTACTTTCTGTACAACACTGTGATAAAGATGAACGAGTCCTGCACAAATGCAATTGGATGATTTGTACACACGATATTCCTCTTTAATCTCCATTTTACAAGCTGGCACCAGTTGGTCTAAAGTTATGCTGATCGAATCATGATCATGTTTAAAAAGCATCCTCATCTCCTCAAGTTCCCAGTCTGGAAGGTCCGTATGGTCTCATCCCAAACCATGATTTTATAAGAAGACTTGGTTACCCTTCATGTTTTACTTTTTTATGGAGTGGAACCCTCACTGGATTGAAGAAATCTGCGGCACTCCTGCCGAATAACTGGCTAGCCGAGACCCCACAGGAGCTTGCGCCGAGGAGGCTTGGCAGACAGTCGGCGGAAAGGGGGCGGATTTCTGAAATCAACTAAGACGTAGACCGAGATTAATTTCTCGGTCTTTTTTAGATCCAGGAAGTTATAAAAAATCAATAAATGGTCCGTTTCTTTAATAGCCTGTCATCATTGCGTGCTTGTCGGCATATATTTTATTGAAAGTGGTGTATACAGGAGGATTGTCAAAATGGAAACGATTCTTTCTTTTTTACCGAAAAGTTTATACGAGCAACTCCGCGGTATGACACCGATGGTGATCGATAGGATGGAAGAACTGCGAATTCGGGTTGGCAGGCCGCTTGAGGTCATTGTAGGGGGGGAACCATACTTTTTTTCCTATGAAGTGACCCATTCGGATGCAGATCAATTATTGAATAATATAGGTCAATTTTCGTTATATACGCTTGAGGAAGAATTAAAGCGAGGATATATAACCATAGCGGGCGGACATCGGGTGGGGCTTGCTGGCAAGGTGATCCTGGAAAATGGTTCGGTCAAAGCGATCAGGGATATTTCCTCATTCAATATTCGGGTTGCACGTGAAAAAATAGGTGCAGCTGAACCTCTCACTTCATATTTATATGACGGGGAATGGCAGCATACCATGTTGATCGGTGCTCCGCAAACGGGAAAAACGACCATATTACGTGATATTGCAAGAATGATATCCAGTGGTAATGAAAAACTCGGCATTGCCCCTCAAAAGGTGGGGATAGTGGACGAGCGCTCAGAAATTGCCGGATGTGTGCATGGAGTGCCGCAGCTCGAATTCGGAACAAGGGTTGATGTGCTCGATGGATGTCCTAAAGCGGAAGGGATGATGATGATGATCCGTTCGATGTCCCCGGATGTATTGATCGTGGATGAAATAGGCAGGGAAGCGGATACGCAGGCTGTGCTGGAAGCCGTGAATGCAGGTATTAAACTCATGATAACCACGCATGGCCATACACTGGATGAAATCAAGAAGCGACCCATTATCGCTGAAATATTAAAGCAAAACATCTTTGAACGCTTTATTGAATTAAAAAGAAGTAAATCCGGTAGGAGGGGCTACAAAGTCCTTGATGCAGCAGGGGTTCCCATTTACTTGGGAGAAAGTGTGAACCCGCATGTTTAAGTTAATAGGAGCAGCGATAATTATGATAGCGACGACTTGGGCAGGTTTTGAAGCGGCGAAAAAATTAAGTATGAGGCCTCGTCAACTGAGACAGCTGAAAGTCGCCATGCAATCGCTTGAAGCTGAAATCATGTTCGGTCATACACCTTTGAAAGAAGCGGCAAGGAAACTTTCTAAACAGATGGCCAAACCTTTGTCCAGCTTTTTCGATACATTTGCAAATCGGCTCGAGTCAGGTGAAACCACCGTCAAAGAAGCATGGGATGATAGTTTGAAGAAAATATGGCAATCCCTTGCTTTAAAACAGGGAGAATTCGAGATTCTTTCACAGTTTGGGGAGACGCTTGGGAAAAGCGATAAATATCATCAGCAAAAGCAAATCATGCTAACGATGGCACATCTGGAACGGGAAGAAACCGATGCACTCGACCGCCAGGGGAAATATGAAAAAATGATGAAAAGTCTTGGTTTTTTATCAGGGCTATTATTGATCATCTTGCTGATGTAGGAATATGTGGGGGGAATGAAAATGGGCATTGACGTGGACATCATATTTAAAATAGCGGGTGTGGGGCTTGTCGTGGCATTTCTTCACACGATACTCGATCAGGTTGGGAAGAAGGAATATGCCCAGTGGGTGACACTTTTCGGATTTATCTATATTTTATTCATGGTTGCTTCTGTAGTAGAGGATTTATTTCAAAAAATTAAATCTGTATTTCTATTTCAGTAAGGGAGGGATTCGCGATTGAAATCATAAAAATCGTGGCCATTGCCCTAGTTGCCACCTTTTTGGCACTGATCGTCAAAGAGCAAAAACCAAATTTAGCATTCCTGCTTGTTGTTTTTGTAGGATGCTCCATTTTTCTTTTTTTAGCTGACAAGATATACGAAATCATTCTAATGTTAGAAAAAATTGCAGTTAATGCGAATGTAAATACCGTGTATCTAGAGACCATTTTAAAAATAATCGGAATTGCCTATATTGCAGAATTCGCTTCCCAAATTACAAAAGATGCAGGGCAAGGTTCGCTCGCTTCCAAAATAGAATTGAGCGGAAAAATCTTGATTCTTGCCATGGCGATTCCGATTTTGACCGTCATTATCGAAACGATTCTACAGATGCTCCCAAGTTAATGGATTACTCCTAGTCAATGAGGTGAATGTATGAAGCAGCGGATGCCTTACTTATCCATACTATTCGTTTTACTCTTTTTTTTGCATGCATCTATTGGACAAGCTGCCGAGAATCCAGAAAATGGTGAAGTTGATCAAGAGCCGATCATGCAGTCCGAACTGGTACAAGCCCAAATAGAAAGGCTGGGCGTCGATGAGCTCAAACAATATTGGGATGACATCGTTACGGAATATGGAGGATTCTTACCGGAAAGCCAGAAAGGGAGCTTCATGGATTTTGTAAGCGGCGATAAGAAATTTTCATTTGATGAATGGATAAAGGGAATCACAAAATTCATTTTTCATGAACTGCTCGTGAATGGAAAGCTGCTGGGGTCACTCATTTTATTAACCGTTTTCAGCATGTTCCTCCAGTCTTTGCAGAATGCGTTCGAGCAAAGCTCCGTAAGTAAGGTCGCTTATGCAATCGTTTATATGGTGCTGATCATTTTGGCACTTAACAGTTTTCATGTGGCGATTGAATATACAAAAGATACGATAGATTTGATGATTTCCTTTTTAATGGCGCTCATCCCTTTACTCTTGGCATTGATAGCTGCTTCAGGCGGACTTGTATCGGCAGCCTTCTTTCATCCGGTATTGATGTTTTTGATGAATACAAGCGGCATCTTGATTCAGTTCGTCGTCCTTCCGTTATTATTCTTTGCAGCGATTTTAAGCATAGTCAGCACGTTGACCGAACATTACAAAGTGACACAGCTGGCACAACTTCTCCGTAATTTTGCCATCGGGATCCTTGGAGCATTCATGACCATATTCCTTGGTGTGATCTCCGTTCAGGGAGCATCCTCAGCTGTAGCTGACGGAGTGACGATCAGGACAGCCAAATTCGTGACAGGTAACTTTATACCGGTCATAGGGCGCATGTTTACCGATGCAACGGATACGGTCATTAGTGCCTCCGTCCTTTTGAAAAATACAGTGGGATTGTCAGGCGTCATCATTCTCTTGCTCATTACCACATTTCCTGCCATAAAAATCCTGATGATTTCTTTTGTCTATAAATTGGCAGCGAGTCTTTTGCAGCCGCTGGGCGGAGGACCTGTAATAAAATGCCTTGACATCATAAGTAAAAGCATGATTTATATTTTCGCCGCATTGGCCATTGTCTCACTCATGTTTTTTTTAAGTATCACGGTAATCATCGCCTCTGGAAACATTACCCTGATGGTTCGTTAGAAAGGAGGAGGACTTGGTGAGCTTTTTAGCTGGCTGGGTATCCAACATCATCATATTTGTACTGCTGGCTACTGTGATCGATATGCTTCTGCCGAATTCAGCTTTACAGAAGTATGCCAAAATGGTTATCGGGCTTTTACTGATTGCAATCATCATCACTCCTATATTGGGATTATTCAATAAGGATTTCGATGATATTCTCACTGCGGCCACTAGTGAATTTGAGGATCAGAAAAAAAAAGATTTAGGAAATTTGACAGAAATGAAGAAAAAAGAAATACAAGCTACCCAGGGTGCATATATTTTAAAACAAATGGCTGTTGACTTACAGGCAGAAGTGGAAGAGGAGCTGATGGCGGATTATAACATGAGGATTAGTTCAATTGATGTAGGGGTCAAGAATGAGGAAGAGCCGGGTGTTGATGATCTGCAGAACATAACCATCTCATTGGAAAAGGCAGAAGGGAAAGAAAACTCGGAGATAGAGGCAGTAGCGAAGGTTGATATCAATACAGATAGCCCATCCACTTCTAATGATGCCAATCTGGATGCTGTCAAAAGGTTTCTGGCAACAAGTTGGTCTGTTGATGAAGAGATCATTGAAATCGCCGGGGAAAGGAAGTGACTGAGTATTGAACAAAGACAAAGGTCCATTATCCTGGCTGCAAAAACTATTAAATAAAGACCCTGACCAAAAAGAGCCTAAGGAAAAAAAACCTTCCCTGTATGTCTATGCTCTAATCGTTGTCCTTTTGGGATCGGGAATCATGATGGCCGGGAATTTGTTAACCACCAACAAGACGGGACAAACATCTGAAGTGACGACTGTATTCAATAATGATAAACAGCAGGAAGAAGATGGGGATGTTGAAACATTCGGCCAGAAGAAATCAGAATTCAAGACTACAAAAGACTATGAAATATATCTACAGAATGAAATGAAGGAAGCACTAGAATCCATCGCAGGCGTCCAGGATGTGAAAGTCGTAATCTACGTCGATGCATCCGAGAAAAAAGTATATGAAAGAAATAAAGTCACCCAAAAACAAGTCACTGAAGAAACCGACCAGGAAGGCGGCAAAAGGACGGTCGAAGACACATCCGTTGATGAACAGCTAGTTTTGGTCAAGAGCGGTGAAAAAGAAGGACCGATCATTTCCGAAACGAAAAAACCTAGTGTACGAGGAGTCCTGGTAGTCGCAAAAGGGGCCGAAAACATTCAAATAAAGAAGTGGATCATCGAGGCTGTCACACGCTCACTTGATGTACCGAGTCACAGGGTTTCTGTCATGCCTAAAAAATAAGGGGGAAAATCTACATGTTATTAAAAAAACAAACCGTTTGGTTATTGACTATGCTAAGTCTGGTCGTTGTGCTTTCAGTCTATTATTTAACCGCTCCTGAAGAAAATGCCGCCGATATGACGGCAACAGAGCAAATGGAAAAGGAAGAAAATAAAACAGAGAACAAAGCAGAGACAAAAGGGGAAAACAAAAGTGAAAAAGAAACTTCCAAAAATACAGAAGGTTCCTCTGTAACCATTGCATCTGGAGATGAGTTCGAATCGTTAAGGATGCAGATTGAAGATGAACGGGCGAAGCTGAATGAAGAATTGACTGCAAAGATGGGCAACACAGAACTATCAGCTGAAGAAAGAGACGAGGCTTATGCAAAAATCGAACAATTAAGTGAAACGAAAGTGAAAGAAAATATCATCGAAAACTTAATTGTTGCCATGGATTACAATGCCGCACTGGTCCGGGTTGACGGGACGGATGTTAAGGTGAGTGTCAAGGCGGATAAACAAACGAAAACAGAGGCAAATAACATTATTCGCCTCGTAAGGAAAGAAGTGAGCGATGCACAAAATGTAGTGGTCGATTTCCAACCGGAAAAGTAAACACACATACAGAAAAAAGTGACTGATACAGAACAGTTCAACCTCATAAAAATTTGAAAGCCCCCTTAATAAAAAAATGGGAGGCTTTTTTATTATGATTTTTTAAACGATCTCACAAACCTGGAAACTTTAGAGGAAAAGCTTTTTTATGTCGATTGGAATCAGGAACTCAAATAGAAATGGTGATAATGATCATCCGTAATATTCTAGAAAAGTAATTACAATGGATATTATGGCTGGTTTTCCAGGAATGAAATGCAAAATTAAAGAGCAAGCGTTAAGGTGCCCAAGTTGATATATATTCACAATATTATAATAAAGGTGTAAGATGGAAGTATGGATATTCAGTAACAATTAATCTATCATTGAATTTGTATAAGCTAATATTGTATGATGTTAGAAGCTGGTCATAAACTTTTCAATTTTCTTAGGGAAACAATATTTTGAGAAAGTGAAATATCTGTTATAATACAGATGGGGTTTGTAGTCAGTTTATTCGCATTCGCGTAAAGAAAGCGGCTACTTTGTGCAGTATTGGACAAAGTAGGATAAGCTAAGGGTAGGGTTACATAAAATATTATTGCCTCACAAACTCATATTAAATTAGACAAGGGGTGCCACAAAATGAAAGTGCAAGAAATTCGTGAAATTATTAAGTTAGTCGATCAATCAAATATCGGTGAATTCGTTTTCGAAAATGAAGGAACGAAAATTAAATTGAAAAAAACCGAAACGGGTACAGTATTACACCAAGCAGCAGTTGCTCCAGATGTTGTTCAAGCCAATGCAGCTGTAGAGGTCAAGCCCGCAGCGGCCCCTGCCCCTGAAGTACCGAAAGCTGTTGAACCTGCAAAACCGGCTGCAGCCGTCACTGAACAGGAAAATTTACATAAAATCACTTCCCCTATGGTAGGGACATTCTACCAATCTCCTGCACCGGATTCACCTGCATACGTAAAAGCAGGCGATAAAGTAACGGGGGATTCCATCGTCTGCATCGTGGAAGCCATGAAACTTTTCAATGAAATCGAAGCTGAAGTAAGCGGTGAAATCGTTGAAGTCCTTGTAAAAGAAGGTCAGCTTGTAGAATATGGTCAACCATTATTTTTAGTAAAGCCGGAATGAGGAGCTGTTTCTAAATGATTAAAAAGGTATTAATTGCCAATCGCGGGGAAATTGCTGTCCGTATCATCCGGGCATGCAAGGAGTTAGGAATCGAGACTGTTGCTGTCTATTCAGAAGCAGATAAAGAAGCATTACATGTTCAAATTGCTGATGAAGCATATTGCATCGGTCCTAAATTATCAAAAGAAAGTTATTTAAATAAAACCAACATTATCAGCACTGCCAAGAAAACGGGATCCGATGCAATTCATCCGGGATATGGTTTCCTAGCTGAAAATGCCGACTTTGCCGAGCTATGCCGTGAATGCAATATCATTTTCATCGGTCCTAGCCCTGAAGCGATCAATAAAATGGGTACAAAGGACGTAGCAAGGGAAACCATGCGCAAAGCTGGTGTACCGATCGTGCCAGGTTCTAAAGGCATAATCAAAGATACGGATGAGGGTGTAGCACTAGCTAATGAAATGGGCTATCCAGTCATCATCAAAGCTACTGCAGGCGGAGGCGGTAAAGGTATCCGCGTCGCAAGGACGGAAGAAGATCTCATTAAGGGCATTAACATCACACAACAGGAAGCCGCGACGGCATTCGGGAATCCTGGCGTGTATATTGAAAAGTTCATCGAGGACTTCCGTCACGTTGAAATACAGGTCATGGCAGATAATCATGGCAACGCCATCCATTTAGGTGAGCGTGATTGTACGGTTCAAAGACGTTTGCAAAAACTTGTTGAAGAAACCCCGTCACCGGCGTTGGATGGTGAAATACGTGCGGAAATGGGGCAGGCCGCTGTGACGGCTGCACTTGCCGTAAACTATTCAGGAGCCGGAACAGTAGAATTTATTTATGACTATGTGAATAGAAAATACTACTTTATGGAAATGAATACACGTATCCAGGTTGAACACCCAGTTACAGAAATGGTAACGGGCGTGGATTTGATTAAAGAACAGATTAAAGTTGCTTCAGGCAACAAACTATCGCTTTCGCAAGAGGATGTCACTTATAACGGATGGTCTATCGAATGCCGGATCAATGCCGAAAATCCAGAAAAGAATTTCATGCCTTCCGCAGGTAAGATTCAAATGTATTTACCTCCAGGCGGCTACGGGGTTCGTGTGGATTCTGCGGCATACCCTGGGTACTCGATACCGCCGTATTACGATTCCATGATCGCTAAATTGATTGTCCATGCACCGACTAGGGAAGAGGCAATCGAGAAGATGAAACGCGCCTTGGGTGAGTTTGTCATTGAAGGGATCAGTACCACAATTCCTTTCCATATTAAGTTACTTCAGCATGAACAATTTGTTTCCGGGGAATTTAATACCAAATTCCTTGAAATATATGATGTAATGAACTCATAATGTAAAGGAAGACAGGAGGTGCTTTTGAATGAGTGAAATGGAAGGCCAATTACTCGAAATGAATGATTATAATAGTGGGCTGGGCAAAGTTGAGATTGCGCCTGAGGTGATAGAGGTGATTGCGGGTATCGCTGCATCGGAAGTTGAAGGTGTTGCACATATGCGTGGGAATTTCGCTACGGGTGTTGTTGAAAAGCTTGGTAAAAAGAACCACGGTAAAGGTGTTAAAGTGGACTTAACGGGAGAATCCATCAAAGTCGAACTTTATTGTGTCATGAAGTTTGGTGTTTCAATTCCGAAAGTTGCTCAGGAAGTGCAAGATAACATTCGTGAAGCTTTGTTGAATATGACCGCTATCGACGCTGGCGAAGTGAACATTCATGTAGTGGGCATTGCGTTTGAAAACGCTAAACAAGAAGCGGATTACGAACAAGAAGTGTAAGTGGGCTTCATTCGATTCACACCAGCAAAAACCCGGCAAAAAGCCGGGTTTTTGTTTTTTTGAAAGTAAACTCCAAGATACCCGTTTTTGGAGCCTGCTTATAATATTAAATTTAAATGAACATAATAAGGCGGTGTCTGGAAATTTCCCTTTAATTCAAGGGTGATTTCTGTTAGAGTGTAAAAGGTGAAATATGAGCATGAAAGCTAGGCAAGAGCTTTTTGACACTTTCAAAAAGTATGGGACTGTGTTGGCCGTTTAAATGGAAAGTAATCTTGAGATGTAATCTTGAATCAAGATATTGAATATTTTGGCCTTTAATTTAGTGGGATTTAGCTTGTTTTTATAAAAAATATGGCGAGAATCTTAATATTTTTGAAAAAATGTTATTTAATGTTCGTTTGTTCTAGCATTTTCATATATAATAGTAGATGTAAAAGGAGTAAGATTATGAAAAGAAGAGAAGCCCGTGAAAAGTCCCTTCAAGCACTATATCAGATAGATATTGCCAACTCGAATGCAGAAGAAGCAATGGAAAGCGTACTGGATGGTGCTCCCACTGATAATTATTTCAAGAAATTAGTAATGGGGATAACGGAAAATCGTGAACAAATTGATGGAATGATCAGGGACAATTTAGAGAATTGGACGTTGGAAAGACTGGCGAACATTGATCGGAATTTACTGCGGATCGCGGTTTATGAAATGGTTCACAGTGAAGATGTTCCTGTAAGTGTTGCAATGAATGAAGCTATTGAAATTGCTAAGAAATTCGGTGATGATCAATCAAGCAGCTTTGTAAATGCCGTTTTATCCAAAGTGAAGGTGAAAAGCGGCAGCTAAAGCTGCAGCCTTGAACAAGGATTCTCTCAGCAATTTCTTTAGCAAAATTAACTTGGGAGGAATAAACAAATGTCAGCTCAAATCATTAATGGTAAAGAAATTGCAGAGTCAGTTAGGCAGGAAATCAGTAAGGAAGTTCAACAGTTACGTGAAAAAAATGTCGTTCCGGGTTTAGCTGTAATCCTGGTGGGTGACAATCAAGCATCTCAAACTTATGTGCGCCATAAGCAAAAGGCCTGTGAGGACTTGGGTATGCATTCCGTACTAATTAAAAAGCCTGCGGATCTCTCTCAGGAGGAATTAATTCAGAGCATTGCTGAATTAAATCAGGATGACAGCATTCATGGTATATTGGTGCAGCTGCCCTTGCCTGGACATATTCAGGAAAAGGCGATTATTGAAGCGATTTCCCCTGAAAAGGATGTAGATGGATTCCACCCGATTAATATTGGGCGGATGATGACGGGACAAGATGCATTTTTACCTTGTACTCCGTACGGCGTCATGGTGATGCTTGAGTATATCGACTATGACCTTGAAGGTAAGCATGTTGTCATCGTAGGGAGAAGTAATATCGTCGGAAAACCAGCCGGACAATTGTTTTTAAACGCAAATGCAACCGTTACATACTGTCATTCACGGACAAAGGATCTTGCTTATTATACCAAGCAAGCCGATGTTGTTGTGGCAGCGGTCGGAAAGAGGGACACGATCACGAGTGACCATATTAAAGAAGGCGCAATCGTCATTGACGTCGGAATGAACAGGAATGATGAAGGGAAGCTTTGCGGTGATGTGGCGTTTGATGAAGTGAAAAATAAGGCTTCATACATTACACCTGTTCCTAAAGGCGTTGGTCCCATGACGATTACGATGCTTATGAAGAATACGGTCAAATCTGCTCAAAAAGCTCTTGAATCAAACAAGCAAGCATTAAAAAGCTGAAAAAAACGTTAAATTATTTTAAAGAAGCGGACCTCTTGTTTTATAATAACGGGAGACCGCTTTTTTTCCATTCATGGATTTATGATAATCTATAGGTGAGTTTTCTTTATATCCGATTTCCATCGGAAGGAGACATTATATGAGCAACCAACAATATTTGAGTGTGTCGGCTTTAACGAAGTACATCAAAAGGAAGTTCGATGCCGACCCCCATTTGCAAAATGTATACATAAAAGGTGAAATTTCAAATTTTAAACAACATACAAGCGGACATATGTATTTTACTTTAAAGGATGAGAAGGCACGACTTCTCTCCGTCATGTTTGCCGCCAATAATAAAGGCATGAAATTCCTTCCTGAAAATGGCATGAAGGTACTTGTTAAGGGTGATATATCATTATATGAAGCTGGAGGACAGTATCAGCTTTATGTGAAAAGCATGGCCCCTGATGGTGTGGGGGATTTATATCTTGCTTATGAACAGCTGAAGAAAAAGCTGGAGGGGGCAGGCTTGTTTTTGGCCGAACACAAGAAGCCGATCCCGCAGTACCCTAAGTCTGTAGGGGTCATAACTTCGCCGACCGGAGCTGCATTAAGAGATATCCTGACAACCATCAAGCGGAGATATCCGATCGCCAGGATCATCGTTTATCCAGCACTTGTACAAGGGAATAATGCCGCTAAATCGATTGCCAAGGCAATTTCCATGGCGAACGCAAGGGCGGAAAGCGATGTTCTCATTGTCGGAAGGGGCGGCGGGTCGATCGAGGAACTATGGGCCTTCAATGAGGAGATAGTGGCTGAATCTATATATGATTCCGATATACCTGTAATTTCTGCTGTCGGTCACGAAACCGACTTTACGATTGCTGATTTTGTCGCCGATATGCGTGCTCCTACACCGACTGGTGCAGCAGAGTTAGCGGTTCCTCACTTGAATGAAATACTCGAACGCCTGATGAACCGCAAGAATCGATTGACCCGCTCCATTCAAGAAGCAGTGAATTTTGAACGAACCCGTTTGACCAGGATGGAGAGGTCTTATGCCTTCCGTTACCCACATAAAATGTACGAACAGAAGCTGGAACAACTAGACAAGACGATGGACAGGCTAGGGAGGACCAGCACGCGATATTTCATGAAAAAGAGAGATGAGCTGAATCAGCTGAACGATATTTTGAAAAAGCAGCATCCTGAACAAGCGGTGAAAAATGCGAAAGATGAACTGCAGCAGCATGCAAAGGTTTTACGGAGGGCCATGGAAGCCATCTATCGGCATAAATCTCAGCAGTTCGTCCATATTACAGCCACTTTATCTGCTCTCAGTCCACTAAAAATCATGGAACGGGGCTATGGATTGGTTTTTGCTGAGGATGAGACATTAGTAAAAAGTACACAGCAAGTATCAAAAGGGGATAAGATAGCGGTTTCGATAAAAGATGGAACTCTTGAATGTGAAATTAAAGAAATTAAGGAGCGGATTGAATCATGACAAAAAAACAGGAAGCTACATTTGAAGAAGCGATGGAGAATCTCGAAAAAATTGTAGAGCAGTTGGAAGAAGGCGATGTGCCCTTGGAAGAAGCCATTTCGATATATAAACAAGGGATGGATTTATCAAGGCTTTGCCATTCAAAGCTTAAGGCTGTTGAAGATCAGTTGACTCAAATTTTACGCGAAGATGGGGAACTTGAAAACTTTGCTGTACAGGAGGAAGAATGACATGGGTACGGCGTCCTTTGAAATGTTTTCTAATGAATATAAGGCAATTATAGAACGGGAAATCGTCGAATATGTCAATAAACTTAAAGCCCCGGCAGTAGTCAAAGAAGCCATGATCTATTCACTGCAGGCAGGGGGTAAACGGATTCGCCCATTATTGGTCTTTGCGGTTTTGGAGGCATTTGGAAAAAGCTTGAGGATAGGGATTCCTGCAGCGGCTGCCATTGAAATGATTCATACATATTCTTTGATTCATGATGACCTTCCGGCAATGGATGATGATGATCTCCGCCGCGGAAAACCGACGAATCATAAAGTGTTCGGTGAAGCGGTGGCCATACTGGCAGGTGATGCACTTCTTACTTATAGCTTTCAATTGGTGACGGATATGACCAATCCCGAGGTCACGGCTGAAATGAAGCTGAACCTTGTAAGTGAAATTGCGAAGTCCGCCGGAGCCGAAGGAATGGTTGGGGGGCAAGTTGCCGATATGGAAGGTGAGAATAAACAGCTGACCCTTCAGGAATTGGAGTATATACATGAACATAAAACAGGGAAGTTATTGACTGCAAGCATCCTTTCCGGTGCTATATTAGCAGGGGCGAGTGAAGAACAGCAACTGCATTTACGTGACTTTGCATACCACCTGGGGCTTGCTTTTCAAATTCGCGATGATATTCTGGATATTGAAGGGTCAGTCGAGTTGATCGGCAAGCCGGTTGGCAGTGATGTGGGGAATCATAAAAGCACATATCCTTCTTTACTAACCCTTCAAGGGGCAAAGCAAAAGTTGGAACATCATATAGAACTTGCCCATGCCGCTTTAGGAAAAACAACCTTACAAACGGGTTTGTTGAATGAACTAACTGATTTAATTGCGAACCGTAATCATTGATTGTGGCTAAATTTGTTATCAATTGAGGTTTTGTGGTATACTCATTGTGCAAAAATATGTGAAAATCAAAATGAATTTTTTAATTGAGATACGTGATAAAATAGGTATAATAAGCCGCCGAAATCACCTGGGTGTTGGCGGCTATTTTTTAACTTAAAACCAATTTTTCGGTCAAGTCTTCCATAGCCCTCTTTCATGAGGCTTTGTTTATGCTAACCACCGAAAATGACAGAAAGTGAGTGGTCCTGTTTGGATCTTCTATCTATAAAAGACCCTTCTTTTTTGAAGAAGATGAATAATGAAGAACTTGTCGAGTTAAGTGTGGAAGTACGGAAATTCCTTGTGGAAAAATTATCGGTGACCGGTGGGCACATTGGTCCCAATTTAGGTGTCGTCGAGTTGACTATAGCCTTGCATAAAGAATTCGACAGTCCGAATGATAAAATTTTATGGGATGTCGGACATCAATCCTATGTCCATAAAATCCTGACTGGCAGAGCAGGAGAGTTCGACACCTTAAAGAAATATAAAGGTCTTTGCGGTTTTCCTAAAATGATTGAAAGCCCCCATGATGTTTGGGAAACCGGTCACAGTTCGACTTCCCTTTCAGCTGCAATGGGGATGGCGGCTGCACGTGATATCAAAGGGGAAAACAGCTTTATTTTGCCTGTAATCGGAGACGGTGCCCTAACAGGGGGGATGGCGCTTGAAGCGTTGAATCATATCGGTGATGAAAAAAAGGACATGATCGTTATCCTGAATGATAATGAAATGTCCATAGCCCCCAATGTAGGTGCCTTACACACGATATTGGGAAGATTGCGGACAGCAGGTAAATATAACTGGGCAAAAGATGAATTGGAGCTGCTTTTGAAAAAAATTCCTGCAGTCGGTGGTAAACTTGCGGCTACAGCTGAACGTTTGAAGGATAGCATGAAATATTTATTGGTATCAGGAATCTTTTTCGAAGAACTCGGATTCACTTATCTTGGACCAGTAGATGGACATAATTATGAAGAATTGCTTGAGAATTTAAGATATGCCAAGAAAACGAAGGGACCGGTCCTGCTGCATGTCATCACGAAAAAAGGCAAGGGATATTCTCCTGCCGAGTTGGACACAACCGGGAACTGGCATGGGACTGGCCCATATAAGATCGAGACAGGTGATTTCGTGAAATCCCCTAGTAAGGGTCCCGCTTGGAGCGCTCTCGTAAGCGATACTGTCAGCAGGCTAGCCCGTGACGATGAGCGGATTGTCGCGATTACACCTGCAATGCCCGTAGGTTCGAAATTGGTGGGCTTCTCTCAAGAGTTCCCAGAGCGTTTCTATGATGTAGGGATTGCCGAGCAGCATGCTGCAACTTTTGCAGCCGGATTGGCAACGCAAAAAATGAAACCATTCCTGGCTATATATTCAACCTTCCTGCAAAGGGCTTATGACCAGGTGGTGCATGATATTTGCCGTCAAAATTTGAACGTATTCATAGGAATCGATCGTGCCGGATTGGTTGGTTCCGATGGTGAAACGCATCAAGGCGTTTTCGACATTGCTTTCTTGCGCCACGTACCGAATATGGTGCTGATGATGCCGAAAGATGAAAACGAAGGCCAGCATATGGTCAATACGGCCTTAAAATATAATGATGGTCCGATTGCCATGCGTTTCCCTCGTGGGAATGGTTGGGGAGTAGAGATGGATGCTGAATTACAGCAGATTCCGATCGGTTCGTGGGAAGTTCTTAAAGAAGGAACGGATGCTGCCATCTTAACTTTCGGCACAACGATTCCCATGGCTCTTGAAGCGGCAGAACTGCTCGAGAAAGAGGATTATTCAGTGAAGGTGGTCAATGCCCGGTTCATTAAGCCTTTGGATGAGAACATGCTAAGCAGTCTCCTTGGTGAAAAAATGCCAATCCTGACAATAGAAGAAGCGGTTCTTCAAGGTGGTTTTGGTAGTTCTGTTCTTGAATATGCTCATGATCAAGGATTTTATGGGGCAATTATAGATCGAATGGGGATACCTGATTATTTCATTGAACATGGAAGCGTCGATGAACTTCTTGAAGAAATCGGTCTGACGACTGATACAGCCATCAAAAAGATTAAAATGATAACACCCAAAAAAGAAAAAAGGGCCTGAAAATATGAAAGTGATGAAAGAAAGAGTGGATGTATTACTTGTAGAACAAGGCTTGGCCGATACACGTGAAAAAGCGAAGCGTATGGTTATGGCAGGCCTTGTCTACGCGAATGAAGAGAGATACGAAAAACCGGGGGAAAAAGTGCCGGTCGATCTAGAATTCACGATCAAAGGAAAAGTCATGCCTTACGTTTCAAGAGGCGGTCTTAAACTTGAGAAGGCATTAAGGGAATTCGATTTACAAGTGAATGGAAAAATACTGCTTGATATCGGATCATCAACTGGCGGGTTTACGGATTGTGCTTTGCAAAATGGCGCCATAATGTCTTATGCGCTTGATGTCGGCTATAATCAACTTGCCTGGAAGCTTAGGCAAGATGAGCGGGTAAAAGTAATGGAAAGAACCAATTTCCGTTATGTTACACCCGCCGATCTCGACGGGGAGATGCCAAACTTCGCAAGCATTGATGTTTCCTTCATCTCGCTTACGTTAATTTTACCGGTACTAAAGACCTTGCTCGTCCCGAATAGTGATGTCGTTGCCTTGGTTAAACCGCAATTCGAAGCCGGGAAGGATCAAGTGGGTAAAAAGGGGATTGTTCGTGATCCCAAAATCCATAAACAAGTGTTGGATAAGATCATTTCTTTTTCTTTAAAGGAAGGCTATGATATTAAGGATGCCTCCTTCTCACCGATTACCGGCGGTGATGGAAATATTGAATTTTTACTTCACTTACACTGGCAAGGGCCGAAGGAAGATGGAGCATTATTGCTTTCGAAAACGGTTGATGACATCGTTGGAGAGGCCCATGCCCAATTTAAAAAAGAATAGCTAGAACTTTGTATGGCTCCTTTGGCTGAATGGTTGGCTAAAGGAGCTTTTTGATTATGCATTGTCGTCATGGAATTGAGTGGATACATAAAATAGGTAAGTGCAAAAATTAGACTTGTATTCATTTTAGAGAAAAAAGTTGTACAATTGCATAAAAATCCGATAACATTAATATTGAAAGTGATACCATTACCATTAAATGAGCAACAGTTGAGAAGAGGTGCTTCTACTTATGAATAAAGGACAACGACATATAAAAATAAGGGACATTATAACGAATAATGATATCGAAACACAGGATGAGTTAGTTGAAGAATTGAAATTAGCTGGATACAATGTAACTCAAGCCACCGTTTCAAGGGATATTAAAGAGCTTCACCTTGTAAAAGTTCCTTTAACGGATGGAAGGTATAAATACAGTCTGCCGGCCGACCAACGTTTCAATCCACTTCAAAAATTAAAGAGAATCCTTGTCGATGCCTTTGTACGCATTGACTCAGCCAACAATTTGCTGGTTATGAAAATGCTCCCGGGTAATGCCCAGGCCATCTGTGCATTGATTGATAATTTAAATTGGCAAGAAATACTCGGGACGATCGGCGGCGACGATACATGTTTAATTATCTGCCGTTCCGAGGAAGATGCAAAGATCATTTCCGGCAAATTCTTGGACATGCTCTAATAATGTTGTGAGGTGATCTAGTTTGTTAACAGAACTATCGATTAGGAATTTTGCGATCATAGACAGCCTGTCCGTTTCATTTGAGAAAGGCTTGACGGTCTTGACAGGAGAAACAGGGGCAGGGAAGTCAATCATAATAGATGCCGTTCATCTCTTGGTTGGGGGACGTGGTTCTGCAGAGTTCATTCGGCATGGTGAGTCGAAGGCTGAAATAGAAGGATTATTCCAAATTGAAGATGAAAAACACCCGGTCTTTGCCAAAGCGGAAGAGTTTGGCCTGGATATGAATGATGGGATGGCGATACTTCGAAGGGATATCTCACAAAGCGGTAAAAGCGTTTGCAGGGTAAATGGGAAGCTGGTGACGATTTCCACTTTACGTGAGATAGGGCGAACATTGATAGACATCCATGGTCAGCATGAACATCAGGAATTAATGGATGAACGACTCCATCTTCCGCTGCTCGATCAATTCGGCGGTGAAAAAATCGCATCTGCACTCACTGAATACCAAAAGCTATATAAACGATATGAAACCGCTTCTAAACAATTGAATGGTTTGAGCCAAAATGAACAGCAAATGGTCCACCGCCTTGATTTGATCCAGTTTCAATCCGATGAAATCCAAAAAGCTGATTTGAAATTACGCGAAGATGAAGAATTGATGGAAGAACGGAAGAAAATTAATAATTTCGAAAAAATCCATGAAGCGCTGCAAACCAGTTATAATGCTTTAAATGGTGAGCAGCATGCAATTGATTGGCTTTCCGTAGCCATGAATAATTTGGAGGAAGCGGCAGGGCTTGATGAAGGTTTAAAGCACAGCTCTGAAACCGTTTCAAATAGCTACTTCCTGCTCGAAGAGGCTGTGTCAAACATCCGGGACCAATTGGACTCTTTGGATTATGATACAGAACGTGTGGAATTCATTGAAAGTCGACTTAATGAAATAAATCAACTAAAGCGTAAATACGGACGGACCATCGAGGAAATCCTGGAATATGGGGCCGCAATTGAAGAAGAAGTCGAAAAGCTGCAAAATAGGGAAACCCATATCGCGAAGCTTGAAAAGGAAATGAAATCCATCAAGGCAGATCTTATCGTCGAAGCAAAGAATCTGTCTGAACTTCGCCAGAAATTCGCTCAGCAGCTAACCAAAAAGATTCATCAGGAATTAAAGGATCTATATATGGAAAAAACAATTTTTGAACCTCATTTCCTTCAGACAGCCTATACTTTCGATGAATTGTCAGATAGGGGCATTAATCAGTCAGGGCTGGATTCAATGGAATTTTATATTTCCACCAATCCAGGTGAACCGTTAAAACCTCTTTCTAAAATCGCATCTGGTGGAGAACTGTCAAGGATCATGCTGGCTTTGAAAAGCATTTTCTCCAAGCATCAAGGGATAACGTCGATTATATTTGATGAAGTGGATACAGGTGTGAGCGGACGGGTTGCACAATCCATTGCCGAAAAGATTTATAAAGTGGCAACTGGATCACAAGTTTTGTGCATATCCCATTTGCCACAGGTGGCAGCCATGGCGGATACTCACCTTTTCATAGCGAAAAATGTAAGGGCCGGACGCACGAATACCTCGGTCAAGCCGCTAATTGAAACTGAAAAAATAAAAGAAATTGGCAGGATGATTTCGGGAGTAGAGATTACGGACTTGACGAAACAACATGCCAATGAATTAATCCAGCTGGCCAAAAGGCTGAAGATTACATCTTGATGGGCCTGTAAGAAGATTATTTAAACTTATCATAAGCATTCATTGTAAAGCTATCCAAAAACGGATAGCTTTTATTTTTTGCACCTGTTATAAATGACTGTCATGAGGGCTAAATTAAAGGTGTAGCCATAAAGTTTCAGAGAGCGAGGAGAGTGAATGGATTGAAATTTATATGGATAAACAGGATCATCGGTGGAATTCTCCTTGTTTCGCTATTAACATTAGGGTTATACCAGCCATCTCGTGAATATTTTTTAATTCCAAATCATCTTGTACTATTTGAAGGAAGTCAATATAGTATTTCCAAATCATTGCCTGTTTCTGCAAAAACTTCGGGATCCAGTGATGGAATTTCGCTTCATGATGAACAAGCTTCGATTACGCTTGGTGCCGAGAAACCAGGTACGAATGAAGTGTTACTCGATGTAGCAGGCTTGCCTGCCAAAAAGGTCGACATCAGGGTGTTAAAAGACTTTAGGGTCATGCCTGGAGGCCAATCCATTGGAGTGAAGCTTAATACTCTTGGGGTGCTCGTAGTAGGTCATCATCTTATTGATACGGCGCAGGGGAAAAAATCACCGGGAGAAAAAGCGAAAATTGAAATCGGTGATATTATTACAGAAATCAATGGTCAGACGATAAAGAAGATGGGGGATGTAACCCCTTTTGTTCAGCAGGCAGGTGAAAAGGGTGAGGCGTTGAAAATTGTCATTAACCGTGATAATAAAGTGCTTCATAGTACCTTATTCCCGCTAAAAGATAAGAATGAAGGAACTTACAAATTGGGTTTGTATATCCGTGATTCGGCAGCTGGCATCGGAACGATGACGTTTTATCACCCGGATTCAAAAAAATATGGGGCGTTGGGACATGTCATATCCGATATGGATACAAAAAAGCCGATTGTTGTTAAGGACGGACAGATCGTTCAATCGACGGTCACATCCATCGAAAAAGGAAGCAATGGTGATCCGGGAGAAAAATTGGCACGCTTTTCTTCCAATAAAGAAAAAATAGGAAATATCAATCGTAATAGTCCCTTTGGCATTTTTGGGAAATTAAATCAAGATTTTAAAAATGGAATTAACGACAAACCACTCCCCATCACCCTTTCCCATGAGGTAAAGGAAGGGCCAGCAAAAATCCTTACAGTGGTGAATGGTTCTGAAGTGGAGGAATTCGATGTCGAAATCGTCAGTTCCATCCCACAGAAGTTTCCTGCAATCAAAGGAATGGTCTTAAAAGTGACGGATAAAGAATTGCTTCAAAAAACGGGTGGGATCGTTCAAGGTATGAGCGGCAGTCCTATCATTCAAAATGGGAAATTAATCGGTGCAGTCACCCATGTATTCGTTAATGATCCTACAAGTGGGTATGGAGTCCATATCGAATGGATGTTAAACGAAGCCGGTATAAATATATACGACAAAGATAATTATGAAAAGGCAAGCTAAGAATCCGGGTATCCTTTTGGATGCCCCTTTTTAATGGAAAATTATGATTAGCATAGGTTTAGGTCGGAATTAATTTTGATTTCTTCAAAAAATAGAGGTTTTTTTGGAACGATGTGATAAAATGAAAACGATATGAAGATTTTTCGACAAACGGTTTATTCCAATAGCAAACGAAGTCGAAAACAAGAGATATCCGGAGAATAATATTGAATTCCTTATATTTTTTCAAAAATAAAAGGAATTTAGTTTCCATTGTCGAAAAGTTCAATTACAATAGAATTTAGTCATATAGAAAAAAAGACCAATTGTAGTTGAGGAGGAAATCAAGCGTGAAAAAAATTAAGGTGTGCGTTGTAGATGATAATAGAGAACTTGTTGGCCTTCTGGAAGAATACATTTCTGCACAGGAAGACATGGAAGTGATTGGGGTGGCACATAACGGTCAAGATTGCCTGGGTATGCTAGAAAGCGTTGATCCGGATATTTTGATCCTCGATATTATTATGCCTCATTTAGATGGGTTAGGTGTACTTGAGAAACTTCGTGAAGTAAAACGGGGTGCCATGCCTAATGTGATAATGCTTACTGCCTTTGGTCAAGAAGATGTTACGAAAAAAGCAGTTGATTTGGGTGCGTCTTATTTCATCCTGAAACCATTTGATATGGAAAATCTGGCCAATCACATCCGTCAGGTAAGCGGTAAAGGGCAGGCGGTTTTAAAAAATCATAGTCAATTTAGCTATCGTCCCCAAAATGAATCCAAACCGAAGAACCTTGATGCAAGCATCACAAGCATCATTCACGAGATCGGAGTGCCTGCACATATTAAGGGCTATTTGTATTTAAGGGAAGCCATATCCATGGTATATAATGATATAGAATTATTGGGTTCCATCACCAAAGTTTTATATCCGGATATCGCAAAAAAATACAATACTACGGCCAGCCGAGTTGAACGTGCTATCCGGCATGCGATTGAAGTGGCCTGGAGCCGTGGAAATATAGAATCCATATCATCTCTTTTCGGCTATACCGTAAGCATGACAAAGGCAAAACCTACAAATTCCGAATTCATTGCCATGGTTGCCGATAAGCTGCGCCTCGAACATAAAGCTTCTTGACAGGGGTAGGGTAATACCGGTTGTTAAGACTCAGGGTAACTATTGACCTTATAAAGGCTAGAGCCGCTAAATATAAATAGGAACTCTCCGTCTGGAGGTAAAGGACAGGAAGAAGTTGCTTCGTGATTTTTTCTAATCGGCAACTTCAAATCTTTTTACGCCGGTTAAAAAAATTAAACGCCTTTTATTTATTGGATTTTGCAGCAAATCCCATAAATAAAAGGCGTTTTTGTTTGGTTTAAAAAGCGGCACATAGTAAAAGGGAATGGAGTGATTTGAGGAAAGGAACCTTCTATGCAGAAAATAATCACCTGCGTTTTGATTGTAGAATTGATCTAGATGAAAATAATTTGCTGTTTCTGTTCATAAAATCGGTGTATAACAATTTTTGAGAGAGGCGGCGTTTCATCATGACCTTAATCTTTGCACATCGAGGCTCTGCAGGAACTCATCCGGAAAATACGATGTCGGCGTTCAAGGAAGCTGCCCGTGTCGGTGCGGACGGAATTGAAACGGATGTCCAGCTCTCGAAAGATGGAGAAGTGGTCATCATCCACGATGAAAAGCTCGATCGGACCACGAATGCCTCGGGGTATGTAAAAGACCGGACATTAAAGGAGTTGAAAACCCTTAATGCTTCCGCAACCCATAAGGGTAATTTTGGTGAAGAAAAGATTCCCACGCTTGAAGAACTGTTTATTTGGCTTAATGATAATCAGCTTTTTTGCAATATTGAATTGAAAAATACGGTTTTTCTGTATCCAGGCTTGGAAGAGAAAGTCATCCGGCTCATCCGTACCTACGAAATGGAGGAAAGGATAATCCTTTCTTCTTTCAATCATTACAGTTTGGTCAATTGTCATCGATTGGCACCAGAATTGGAAACGGCACCGCTATATAGGGATGGCCTATACATGCCGTGGATATATGCCAAGGCAATAGGCGGAAGTGCAATTCACCCAAATATCCGGGCTGCCCCTGATGCACTCATTCAATCATCGGTTAGTATGGGTGTTCCTGTAAGGCCCTATACCATTAATGAAGAAACCGAGATGAAGCGGTTATTCAAATTGGGGTGCAGCGGCATCATAACCGATTTCCCCAAAGCAGCGGTACGGATAAGAGAAGAATTGAAGTCAAGATAAAGAAAGAAAGTGCCATACAAGGCACCTTCTCAGACTATAGACAAACTCGATGAAAATCGAGTTTGTCTATTTGGACGTTGATTTCCACTCCAGGCACTCGCTTTCCGCGGGCGGTCGTGGAGCCTCCTCGGCTTTCGCCTGCGGGGTCTCCCCTAGACGCGCTTTTCCCGCAGGAGTCTCGAACACCCGCTCCAATCAACTTTGTCTTACCTTTTAGATGGAACAACTTTTGCATATTAATGACAGCTGCTAATAAAAAGTTAATAAGTGCTGAACACGTTTTCGTGGATTCCACACATGTGAAAGCCAGTGCGAATAAACGGAAATAAGAAAATCGTTCGTAAAGAAACACGAGCGTATCAAGGACGTCTTCAAGAAGAAATCAATCAAGATCGTGAAAACCATGGAAAAAAGCCTTTTCCACTAGATAAATTTGATAAAGAAGAGACCAAAGAGATTAAAGAAAGTACAACGGATTCTGAGAGTGGCTACTATGTGAAAGATGAACGAACAAAACAGTTTGCCTATTCATTCCACGCGGCCGCAGACCGCAACGGTTTTGTATTGGGAACGATTGTAACACCTGGAAATATACATGACAGTCAGATCTTAGAGCCACTAGTTGAACAAGTGATTGAGAAAGTTGGAAAAGCGGAAGCCGTTGCCGCAGATGCAGCTTATAAAACACCAGCGATTACAAGCTACCTATTTAACAAAGAAATCATACCGGCTTTACCTTATACACGTCCTCGCACCAAAGAAGGATTTTTCCGCAAACAGGACTATGTATCCGATGAACATTTTGATTGTTACCTTTGACCTTCGGGCGAAACTTTAAAGTACTCAACAACAAATAAAGAGGGCTATCGCGAGTACAAATCGCCAAAACAAATTTGTACAACATGCTCATTTTTATCTCGGTGTACAGAAAGCAAAGACTGTCAAAAAGTGGTGACAAGGCATATCTGGCAAACACGTGTGGAAGAAGCAGATCATCTGCGTCACCATCAAGATGTAAAACCTATATGTGCAAAACGTAAAGAAACGATTGAGCGTGTATTCGCAGATGCAAAAGAAAAGCATGGTATGCGTTGGACTACTTTAAGGGGACTTGATGCAGGCGATGCTTACTTTCGCTGCCATTAATTTAAAGAAGATGGCCAATTGGACATGGCGAGGTCCAAAAATGGCCTAACATGTGGGCTCGTAGAGCCCCAATCTCTTAACTTTAGGCGAAAATTTAAAGGGAATTTCAAAAGGGGTTCAGAATTTTTTAATTCCGACCCCCTTTTGTCTACAAACTGAGAAGGTGCCATACAAGGCACCTTCTTTTTGCGTTTAAAATTTATTGAACCTGCTCTGGACCTTATTTTGTTTTCGATCTCGATGTAGGACGAAGCCGGCGATAAAGGCTATTCCGCCTATCGTAATGAGCAGTCCTATTAAAAATTGCAGCCAAAGGAATGGATAGGGGGGCTGTAAAATACCGAATACCATGTCCCTCATTATTTTTATGCCATAGGCAGCAAAGGCACCGGGTATAAAAAGAATCAAAAAAGCGATTAAACGTTTCATGCAGTCAAATCCCTTCCGAAAATTCCATCTTTAAAAAATGATAAAGGATATAAATTATTTGTCAAGTAACGGGAATCTAGATAATGACTGGGAGTTGGCGGCTGTTTTTAATGGGGGCCGATATGGTAAAATGGTGTGGAGTATGAAAAAAATTGCAGGGAATGATCTATTTAAAGGGGTAATTATTTCTTAAGGGGGATGGCTGATGCAAAAGGTCATGATAGTAGGGGGAGGAGTGGGAGGGACGACCGTGT
This sequence comes from Peribacillus sp. SRI_006, assembly GCF_057586375.1. Lineage (NCBI taxonomy): Bacteria > Bacillati > Bacillota > Bacilli > Caryophanales > Bacillaceae > Peribacillus > Peribacillus sp. SRI_006. Next base: position 434,090 of record NZ_JBYCZT010000001.1, read on the forward strand.
TGAAACTCCTATCGGAAAGTGAAGTATTCTCCATTGTTTGTATGGCTGATACGAATGAATCCGCTGAAGGGATGCTTGCTGCGAAGGAACGGAGGATTCCTACCGTGACTAGTTGGAGCATGGGATTGAAGTGGGATTTGGACATCATATTTGATACGACCGGTGACCCGTCTGTCTATAAAAAGATAAAAAGGGACATGGGCGAACAAACGATTCTCATTCCTGGAAGTGTCGCCCTCATTATGACTAAGTTGTTTGAAGAGAAAAATCGTTTAATAAGTAAATTGGAGAATACCTCCGCAAAAATGGATTTGATCCTTAATACGACCAGTGAAGGGATGGTGGTGATTGACCATGAAGGATTCATCATCATGTTCAATGATAGTGCGGAACGTGCATCAGACACAAAGCGCGAGGATGTAATTGGGAGACAGATCAAAGATTTCATCCCATCAACAGGATTGCTGCGAGTGATGCAAACGAACCAAAAAGAAGTGAATCAGGAAATCACCCTTGGCAATGGGATGGAACTCATAACGACAAGGATACCGCTGGTGAATGCCGATAAGGAAATCATAGGGGCTTTTGCCGTGTTTAGGAATAAGATGGAAGCTGTGCAATTGGCGGAGCAGATCACTGATTTAAAAGAGATACAGACGATGCTCCAGGCAATCATTCAATCCAGTGATGAAGCCATATCTGTTGTGGATGATCAAGGAAGGGGGCTTTTGATCAATCCGGCATATACAAGAATCACTGGCTTAACAAAGACCCAAGTGATCGGTAAACCGGCTTCCATCGATATTTACGAAGGCGAAAGTATGCATATGAAAGTGCTTCAGACAAAAAAACCTGTTCGTGGTGTCAATATGCGTGTCGGCCCAAAACACAAGGAAGTGATCGTGAATGTTGCTCCAATCATCGTGGATGGGTGCCTGAAAGGAAGTGTTGGCGTCATTCATGATGTATCGGAAATTCAAGCCTTGACCCACGAACTTAATCGGGCAAGACAGATCATCCGAACATTGCAGGCCAAATATTCCTTTGATGATATAATTGGGGCTTCCGAAGAGATGAAGCTTCCCATTGAACAGGCGAAATTATCGGCTAGAACACCTGCTACTGTTTTATTAAGAGGGGAATCAGGGACGGGAAAAGAGTTATTTGCACATGCCATCCATAATGCGAGCGATAGGAAGTTCAATAAATTCGTTCGGGTAAATTGTGCGGCCATCTCGGAATCATTACTTGAAAGTGAACTATTCGGTTATGATGAAGGAGCCTTTACCGGGGCAAGCAGGGGCGGAAAGGTCGGTTTTTTTGAAGAGGCAAATCAAGGGAGTATCTTTTTGGACGAAATTGGTGAATTGCCAGCCAACATCCAAGCTAAATTACTGCGGGTTTTACAAGAAAAGGAAATCGTCAGGGTGGGGGGGACGAAGCCGATCCCCATCAATGTCCGGGTCATAGCCGCTACGAACATCAATCTTGAACAGGCGATCGCAAACGGATCATTCAGGGAAGACTTATATTTCAGGCTGAACCGCATGCCTATTTTCATTGCTCCATTAAGAAAGAGAAAAGAAGATTTGAGAGAATTGGCGGAGCATTTGATTAATAAAATCAATCAGGAGTATGGACGGAGCATAGAGGGAATTACAGCAGCAGCTATACATAAGATGCAAATCTATAACTGGCCGGGAAATGTGAGGGAACTGGAAAATATCTTAGGACGGGCAATCATTTTCATGAAATTGAACGAGACAATCATTGATATCCATCATATCCCGGATTTTATCGAAGAGCTTCCATTAAATCAAGAGAAATTATTAATGAAGCCTTCCGGCTACGTATCGGGGAAACCGCTCTCGGAGATAATAGACCAGTATGAAGCCGAAATCATTGAGCAAGCGTTCCATACCCACAAGGGAAATAAAACACTTACGGCAAAAGCGCTGGGGATTTCAGTTAGAAATCTATATTATAAAATGGAAAAACTAAAACTGTGAAAAATTTTGCGTGCAATTATTTGCACACTATGAAAAATAATGCATGGAATTTTCTGATTTATTTTAATTTAAGCGAGACTCCACTTCTGACATGAAATTTTTTTGAATTTGTTATAGGCTATAGTTGCCCGACATATTAACCAGCATGTCCTTTTTTTGGATAAAAAGATGTTGATTATGTATTTTATTGGCATGTTATTTGCATATTTAAAGGTGCATGGGTTTTTCAAGGGAACCATTCCCCATGGGGAAAATATCATGTGAGTAGCGGATTTTATTTAAAACGAACGTAAGAACAAGTAAGAATGAGGAGAAATTCATTAGTCTCATATCTGACATGTATTAAAACATCTAGGGAGGATTCCTTTATGGAAATTTTTAAATATCTTGAGAAGTATGATTACGAGCAACTGCTATTCTGTCAGGATAAACAATCGGGTTTGAAAGCGATTATTGCCATTCATGATACAACATTAGGGCCTGCGCTTGGAGGCACAAGGATGTGGACGTATGCATCTGAAGAAGATGCCATTGAAGATGCCTTAAGGCTTTCGAGAGGAATGACATATAAAAACGCCGCTGCCGGCTTGAATTTAGGCGGGGGGAAAACAGTCATCATCGGCGATCCGCGTAAGGATAAAAATGAAGAAATGTTCCGTGCATTCGGAAGGTATATCCAAGGGCTGAATGGCCGTTATATAACAGCTGAAGATGTAGGTACAACGGTTGAGGATATGGATCTCATTCATGAGGAGACGGATTTTGTCACGGGGATTTCCCCTGCATTCGGTTCTTCGGGTAACCCTTCCCCAGTAACGGCATATGGCGTATACCGCGGTATGAAGGCTGCTGCAAAAGAGGCATTCGGAACTGATTCCTTAGAAGGCAAGGTGGTTGCTGTCCAAGGCGTCGGGAATGTTTCTTATAACTTATGCCGTCATCTTCATGAGGAGGGCGCCAAGCTTATCGTTACGGATATCAATAAAGAAAGCGTGGCCCGTGCGGTTGAGTCCTTTGGGGCGACTGCAGTGAATCCAGATGAAATTTATGGAGTCGAATGTGATATCTATGCACCTTGTGCATTAGGGGCTGTCATAAATGATCAAACAATCAATCAAATCAGGGCGAAGGTCATTGCAGGTGCTGCGAATAATCAATTAAAGGAAACTGTTCATGGCGATCAAATTCATGAAAAAGGGATTATATATGCTCCTGATTATGTAATTAATGCAGGGGGAGTCATAAACGTGGCCGATGAGCTTTTAGGGTATAATCGGGAAAGAGCCCTTAAGAAAGTGGAAACGGTTTATGATACAATTGAAAGAGTCATCGAGATTGCAAAACGTGATCAAATCCCAACTTATAAAGCAGCGGATAGGATGGCAGAGGAGCGAATTGCTCGCATGAGGAATTCAAGGAGCCAATTCCTGCAAAATGAAAAACATATCCTGAATGGAAGAAAATGAATGTAATTTTACAAGATTAGATTCCTGTGTTTTTTTAAATAAACACAGGAATTTTCAACATGGATAACGTAATAAACATAGGGCAAGTAAAAATGGTGACAAATTGTATGTATTTGTGAGGAGGAGTGGTTTTGGCTGAAGAATTTGACCTCGTTATCCTCGGAGGAGGAACAGGCGGGTATGTGGCGGCAATAAGGGCTGCTCAATTAGGATTGAAAACGGCTGTCGTGGAGAAAGGCAAGCTCGGCGGAACGTGTTTACATAAAGGCTGTATCCCTTCGAAAGCACTTTTAAGGAGTGCGGAAGTTTATCAGACTGCAGTGAAAAGTGAGGAATTCGGTATTGTTACCGGGGATGTAAAGGTAGATTTCCTTAAAGTGCAGGAAAGAAAGACTAAAGTGGTCGATCAACTCTATAAAGGAGTTCAGCACTTGATGAAACAAGGAAAGATAACGGTTTATGAAGGGTTAGGGCGTATACTTGGTCCTTCTATATTTTCACCGATGCCTGGGACAATTTCCGTGGAAATGAATGATGGCAGTGAAAATGAAATGCTCATTCCCCAGAATGTCATCATTGCAACCGGTTCGCGTCCGAGGACACTGCCTGGTTTAGCGGTTGATGGGGAAATGGTGCTTACATCGGATGAAGCTCTAAAGCTTGAGAGCCTGCCAAAATCGATGATTATTGTAGGCGGTGGAGTTATCGGCATTGAATGGGCTTCGATGCTCAATGATTTTGGTGTGGAAGTGACAGTACTGGAATATGCAGATAGAATCATCCCGACAGAAGACCATGATATTTCCAGTGAAATGCTTCGTCTCCTAACGAAAAAAGGCGTCAAATTCGTTACAGGTGCCAAGGTATTGCCTGAAACCCTGAAAACGGGTGAGTCAGTATCCATTTCTGCTGAAGTCAAAGGTTCGGTAGAGGAATTCACAGCTGAAAAAATGCTGGTTTCCGTAGGAAGGTCAGCAAATGTTGAAGGGATCGGCCTTGAAAATACGGAGATTGTGAAAGAAAAAGGTTTTATTGAAACCAATGACTTCTTCCAAACGAAGGAATCACATATCTATGCGATCGGTGACTGTATCGGCGGTCTGCAATTGGCACACGTTGCCTCCCATGAAGGTATTACGGCCGTTGAACATATTGCAGGCAAAAAACCGGAACCGCTGGATTATTCGCTCATTTCTAAATGTGTGTATTCAAGCCCTGAGGCTGCAAGTGTCGGTTTGACGGAAGATCAGGCAAATAAGGAAGGCTATGACCTTAAAATAGGGAAATTCCCATTCCGTGCAGTCGGTAAGGCCCTTGTTTTTGGGGAAGCGGATGGTTTTGTCAAAATCATCGCCGATAAGAAAACGGATGATATACTGGGCGTTCATATGATCGGGCCACATGTTACGGATATGATTTCAGAAGCTGGACTTGCAAAAGTGCTTGATGCGACACCTTGGGAGATAGGCAAGACAATTCATCCGCACCCAAGTCTTTCCGAAGCAATCGGGGAGGCGGCCCTTGCTGTCGATGGACGTGCCATACATTCTTAAAGAATAAGGTCAGGAGGTTTTATGATGGTAGAAAAACGTCATGAACAATTAGGCTTAAATGAGGAAACGGTTTTAGATATGTACCGGACAATGCTTTTGTCCCGCAGAATTGATGAGCGCATGTGGCTTCTAAACCGATCCGGGAAAATTCCCTTCGTGATTTCCTGCCAGGGGCAAGAAGCTGCACAGGTTGGGGCAGCGTTTGCGCTTGATCGGCAAAAGGATTATGTACTGCCTTATTACCGGGATGTAGGTGTGGTGCTTACCTTCGGAATGACCGCAAAAGATTTGATGCTTTCAGGTTTCGCGAAAGAGGAAGATCCCAATTCCGGCGGGCGCCAAATGCCAGGTCATTTTGGTCAAAAGAAAAATAGGATCGTCACTGGTTCATCGCCTGTAACGACACAGGTCCCGCATGCAGTCGGAATTGCCCTTGCAGGGAAGATGGAAGGTAAGGATTTGGTGACTTTCGTAACGTTTGGGGAAGGTTCATCCAATCAGGGCGATTTTCATGAAGGGGCCAACTTTGCAGGTGTGCATAAGCTACCGGTCATTTTCATGTGTGAAAATAATAAATATGCGATTTCCGTTCCTATAGAGAAACAGCTATCGTGTGAAAATGTTTCCGACAGGGCGATTGGCTATGGGATGCCTGGAATAACGGTGGATGGCAATGATCCATTGGCCGTGTATGCTGCGGTGAAAGAAGCGGCTGACCGTGGACGAAGGGGAGAAGGCCCTACACTAGTGGAAACCGTCTCATACAGGCTCACACCACATTCAAGTGATGATGATGACCGAAGCTACCGGACGGCGGACGAAGTGGCCGAAGCCAAAACGAAGGATTCCATAATGACGTTTGGAGCCTATTTAAAAGAAGTGGGAATCATGGATGATGACCTTGAGAAACAAATGAATGATGAAGTAATGAAGATAGTCAACGAAGCAACCGATTATGCTGAAAATGCTCCATATCCAAAGGCTGAAAGTGCTATGAATCATGTGTATGCACAAAAGTAAGGGGGTAATAGAATGCCAGTGATTTCTTATATAGATGCCGTGACAATGGCAATGAGGGAAGAGATGGAACGAGATTCCCGTGTATTCGTATTGGGAGAGGATGTAGGAAAAAAAGGTGGGGTCTTTAAAGCCACTAATGGTTTATACGACCAATTCGGTGAAGACAGGGTCATCGATACCCCGCTCGCAGAATCTGCAATCGCAGGAGTTGGAATTGGAGCCGCCATGTATGGGCTTCGGCCGATAGCTGAGATGCAATTCGCTGATTTCATCATGCCAGCCATTAACCAAATCGTTTCAGAGGCAGCCAAAATCAGATACCGTTCCAATAATGACTGGAGCTGTCCTATGGTAATCCGTGCTCCATATGGAGGGGGAATTCATGGAGCTCTTTATCATTCGCAATCGGTTGAAGCGATCTTTGCCAATCAGCCGGGCTTGAAAATTGTGATGCCTTCCACTCCGTATGATGTGAAGGGTTTGCTTAAAGCTGCCATTCGCGATGAAGACCCAGTGCTTTTCTTTGAACATAAACGTGCATACCGCTTGATCAAGGGTGAGGTGCCTACTGAAGATTATGTACTTCCAATCGGTAAGGCGGATGTGAAAAGGGAAGGGGAAGACATTACAGTCATCTCCTATGGCCTTTGTGTGCATTTTGCCCTTCAGGCAGCAGAAAAATTAGCTGCAGATGGAATTTCTGCACATGTTCTTGACTTGCGTACCGTGTACCCTTTGGATAAGGATGCCATCATAGAAGCAGCTTCTAAAACGGGGAAAGTATTACTGGTTACGGAAGATAATAAAGAAGGAAGCATCATGAGTGAGGTCGCAGCCATAATTGCCGAGCATTGCCTTTTTGATTTGGATGCCCCTGTAAAACGATTGGCCGGCCCGGATGTACCTGCCATGCCTTATGCGCCAACGATGGAAAAACATTTCATGGTGAATCCCGATAAAGTGGAAAAAGCAATGAGGGAATTGGCCGAGTATTAATGACTGTTAAGAAGGAGGAACGAATTATGGCTATGGAATTAATGAAGATGCCCCAACTAGGCGAAAGTGTCACAGAGGGAACCATCAGTAAATGGCTTGTGAAGCCTGGAGATCATGTCACGAAATACGACCCGCTAGCTGAAGTGATGACGGATAAAGTAAATGCTGAGGTTCCTTCTTCCTTCACCGGCATCATCAAGGAATTGAAAGCGGATGAGAATCAAACATTGGCAGTCGGAGAAGTCATTTGCTCGATTGAAGTTGAAACGGGAAAGACGGATAATGAAAATGCTGGGCAAATTTCTCATAATGAGGAAAAAGTTGATGCACCTGTTATAAGAGATGTACAGCAAGCGGCAGAACCATCAAGGAAAGCTCGCTATTCACCAGCTGTGTTAAAACTTTCCCAGGAGCATGGAATCGATCTATCAAAAGTTAAAGGAACGGGGAATGAGGGACGGATCACCCGTAAAGATTTACTGAAACTTGTTGAATCAGGGAATCTTCCTAAGGCGGATGAGCCTTCCGCAATTTACGATGCGGCTCCTGAAGAGATCGCCCCTCAAGTCAATCGTCAAACAAGTCCTGTAACAAACGTGCCGACTGCGGCTGGTGACAAGGAAATACCGGTCACCGGCATCCGTAAGGCAATTGCGTCCAATATGTTGAAAAGTAAGCACGAAATTCCGCATGCTTGGACGATGGTGGAAGTTGACGCCAGCAATATGGTGAAGTTGCGTGATAATCTAAAATCCGATTTTAAACAAAAAGAAGGCTATAATTTAACTTACTTTGCCTTTTTCGTAAAAGCGGTTGCTCAAGCCCTTACGGAATTTCCAGAACTGAATTCGATGTGGGCCGGCGAAAAAATCGTACAAAAGAAAGAAATCAATATATCGATAGCCGTTGCAACTGAAGATGCCCTATTTGTTCCGGTCATTAAAAATGCAGATGAAAAATCAATCAAAGGTATAGCAAGGGAAATACAGGAACTTGCATCCAAAGTGAAGTCAGGTAAGTTAAAAGCAGAGGATATGCAAGGTGGTACGTTCACTGTTAATAACACTGGCTCATTCGGTTCTGTCCAGTCAATGGGAATCATCAATTATCCACAGGCAGCCATTTTACAGGTTGAAACGATTGTAAAACGTCCAGTGGTCATTAATGACATGATTGCAGTACGAGATATGGTGAATCTCTGTTTATCACTTGATCATCGTGTTTTGGACGGACTGGTATGCGGACGATTCCTCGCGAGGGTTAAAGAAATCATCGAAAAGATTTCCAAAGACAACACTCCCATATACTAAAATGAAGAAAAGGAAGGCCGGAAGGTCCTTCCTTTTTTTTTTGCACTTCGCTTTTCCGTAGAAAAACATCGACAAAAATTTTATTTTTGCTATTATTTTATTAAGGGCTGTTCTAATACAGGTCAGGGGCTGTACTTGATGTGAAGAGGCAAAATAGGCTAGTGATTTCCCTAATAACAGGTTTGCTAATTTCTATTGTCTTAAATTTCAAGAAAATTATGGTAGAATGTTAGTATAATCCAGATCAAATTGACGGGAGGGTGGTTTTCTTATCCAAAACTGACTGAGCGTTCGTTCTCCCAATGAAGGAACAGGGCGTATGAGGATAAGAAAGCGATTACAGATGGAACTGAAAGATGTAAAAAACATAACCTTTCCTAAGCCTTCTTTTGAAGAGTGGAAAGAAGCTGCGGAAGCAAGTTTAAAAGGGAAAAGTGTAGAAAAGCTTAAAACGAATACATATGAGGGCATCGCTTTATATCCACTCTATACAGAAAAGGCGGAATCAACGGAAAAAGTAGCTGAATTGCCAGGATTTTTCCCTTTCACCCGAGGAACGTCCCCAACGGGATATCATGACAAACCTTGGCTTGCCGTTCAACCTGTAAGCGGTATCACGGCTGAAGAAGCAAATGAAAAGATGAGGGCTGCATTCAAACGCGGTCAAAATGTCGTGGCATACCCTGCACGATTGCTTTCCGGGGGAGCAAGGGCTGAAACATTGTTTAAGGAAATCCCATTAAAAGAAATGCCGGTTTTCATTGACCTTAAGGGGAAACAAAAAGAATTATTCCCTCAATTCAAAGCTGTTGCCGAAGCACAAAATACCCAATTGACAGGCGTCATTGCTGAAGATCCAATTGCAGAATGGCTCATTTGCGGTCAGCTGCCAGAAGATACGGATAACCATTTTGCAGAATGGCTGAAGACGATCCAGGATTATCAGAAGGTAGGCAGTGATTTAAAAACAGTTTTGATTAATACGGCAGTCTACCATAATGGAGGAGCCAATGCCGTACAAGAAATAGCTTACGGATTATCGGCAGCCGTCCAATATCTATTGGAAGGGCAAAAGCAAGGGCTTTCTATTGCTGCGGTTTCCGAAAAAATAGTATTCTCGTTTGCAGTGGATTCTAATTACTTCATGTCCATCGCTAAACTGAGGGCTGCCAGAAGGCTTTGGGCAGGTCTTGCAGAAGCTTTCGATACAGCATCGGACCATTTTAAAATGACGATACATGCCGTAACTTCCGAGTTGACGGAAACGCTATATGATCAGCACGTCAATATTCTTCGGACCACGAACCAAGCTTTTGCAGCAGCTATTGGAGGCATTCAATATCTTCAAATCCATCCATTTACACACGCAACCGGTGAAACCGATGAGTTTTCAGAAAGAATTGCCCGTAATACTCACTTGATTTTAAAAGAAGAAACAAATATTACAACAGTTGTCGATCCTGCTGGCGGTTCATGGTATGTTGAGCAACTAACGGATGAATTGGCTGAAAAGGCTTGGGCAAAATTCCTTGAAATCGATGCAGCTGGAGGGATTCTGGAGCTAATTAAACAAGGTACCCTTCAGAAAGAAATAGCTGAAGTTTACCAAGAAAGAGTTCAAAATGCGGCTTTCAGAAAAGAAAGTATCATCGGAACGAATGTATATCCGAATCCCGCTGATAAGATTAAAAACACCACAAAGGATAAACATGTGTCGTATATGAAAGTTGCGAAGCCGGTTGGCATTACCCCACTTGAATTGGAACGGGTATCCAGTCAGTTCGAACAGATAAGACTGCGCAGTGAAAAGTTTAAAGGAATAAGCGGAATGGCTCCAACTATCGGTTTAATTAATTTGATAAATCTCAAATCCTATAAACCTCGTGCAGATTTCGTTCAAAGTCTTGCGGCAGCAGGTGGTATTGAAACAATCGGCAGTAAGGGATGTCAAACCGTTGAGGAAGCAATCGATTATGTAGCTGCGACCAAGCTCCCAATCTATTGTCTTTGCGGCAGTGATGGTGACTATTCGGAATTAGCGCCAGTCATCATCAAAGAAATTAAAAAGCAATTCCCTGAAATCACTATTTATAGTGCCGGCAAGCAGCAAGAAGAATTGGAGATTACACTAAGAGAAGCCGGGGTCAAAGATTTTATCCATGTTAAAATGAATGCAATATCCATTTTACTTGAATTATTGCAGAAGCTAGGGGTGAACTGAAATGAAAAAACCGAATTTTTCTGCTATAAATCCTGCTAAGTCCGAGATGAAAGGTACAGTGGAAGCATGGAAAAAGGAAGTCGAAAAGGCCGTTGGGAAAAACATTGAGGATCTTCTGTTTGAAACCAATGAACAAATAAAAATCAAGCCGCTTTATGTTGAGGAAGATATTCGCGGCCTGGAGCATATGGAAAGTGTGCCAGGCATCGCTCCTTTTACAAGGGGTCCCTATCCTTCGATGTATGTCAATCGTCCTTGGACGGTACGGCAGTATGCAGGTTTTTCGACTGCTGAGGAATCCAATGCGTTTTACAGACGTAATCTGGCGATGGGGCAAAAAGGGCTCTCAGTTGCTTTTGATTTAGCTACACACCGCGGTTATGACTCCGATCATCCGCGCGTTGTCGGTGATGTGGGGAAGGCGGGAGTTGCCATTGATTCCATTCTTGACATGAAGATCCTGTTCAACGGCATTCCGCTTGATCAGATGTCCGTGTCAATGACAATGAACGGTGCAGTATTACCGATCCTTGCGTTTTATATCGTGACAGCTGAAGAACAAGGCGTAACACAGGATAAGCTTTCAGGCACGATTCAAAATGACATCTTAAAGGAATACATGGTTAGGAATACGTATATCTACCCGCCTGAAATGTCCATGAAAATCATAGCTGATATCTTTGAGTATACTTCCAAATATATGCCCAAGTTCAATTCCATTTCCATCTCCGGTTATCATCTGCAAGAAGCGGGGGCGCCGGCTGATATCGAACTTGCCTATACGTTGGCGGATGGGCTTGAGTATGCACGTACCGGAATGAAAGCAGGCATTGATATCGATAAATTTGCACCACGCCTGTCATTCTTCTGGGCTGTAGGAATGAACTATTTCATGGAAGTGGCGAAAATGCGGGCGGCTCGTTTCATTTGGTCAAAACTGATGAAACAATTCGAACCGAAAAATAATAAAGCGATGGCATTGAGGACTCATTCCCAAACCTCCGGCTGGAGCCTTTCCGAGCAGGATCCGTTTAACAATGTCGCAAGGACCCTTATTGAAGCGCATGCGGCTGCACTTGGACATACACAGTCGCTCCATACGAACGCATTGGATGAGGCCATTGCCCTGCCAACGGATTTCTCGGCACGTATTGCACGTAATACACAGCTCTATCTGCAGGAGGAAACCGGAATCACAAAAGTAATCGATCCATGGGCAGGTTCTTACTATGTAGAATCGCTCACTAATGAATTGATCGAACGGGCTTGGGCTCACATAGAGGAAATCGAAGGTCTGGGAGGAATGGCGAAGGCAATTGAAACCGGCCTTCCAAAAATGAGGATCGAGGAAGCCGCTGCAAAGCGTCAGGCTAAAATCGATTCTCAAGATGAAACGATCGTAGGCGTCAATAAGTATCGGTTGAAAAAAGAAGATCCGATTGAAATACTGGAGATTGACAATACAGCAGTTCGCGAAAGTCAGCTTAAGCGATTGAGCGAATTGAAGGCGAAACGTGATCAGGCAAAGGTGGATGAAGCTCTTAAAGCGCTTTCAATGGCGGCCAGAACTGGAGAGGGTAACCTTCTTGAACTGGCTGTGCAAGCAGCAAGAGTACGGGCTTCATTAGGGGAAATCTCCGATGCGATCGAAGAGGTGGCTGGACGTCACAAAGCAACGATCCGTTCTATCAGCGGCGTATACAGCTCGGCTTACTCAAAAGAAGCGGAAATTGAGGAAGTCGTCCGCATGACGGAAGAATTCCTTGAAAATGAAGGAAGAAGACCGCGTTTGTTAATGGCTAAAATGGGCCAGGACGGTCATGATCGCGGAGCTAAAGTAGTCGGAACGGGGTTTGCGGATTTAGGCTATGATGTCGATATCGGTCCATTATTCCAAACACCGAAAGAAACCGCCATCCAGGCCGTGGAAAATGATGTGCATGTAGTCGGAATGAGTTCCCTAGCTGCCGGCCATAAAACATTGTTGCCGCAGCTTATGACGGAACTGAAGAACTTGGGACGAGAGGACATCATAGTGATCGTAGGCGGCGTCATCCCTGCACAGGATTATGATTATCTTATGGAAAATGGCGCTACAGCCATTTTTGGACCTGGGACGGTCATTCCGCAGGCAGCAAAGAAAGTGCTTCAGGAAATATACAATCGCCTCGGATATGAGGAAGTGGCCCAATAATGAGTGAAGACAAGAAGCCGGAATGGGTCGATCTTAACAATAAGGAAGGTTTTGCTTCCTCATTAAAGCCAGGTGTGGAATTAGCAGCCAGCCAAAACAAACCTTCAAAAAGCAAATTCGTCAAAAAACATAATGTAAACATACCGGTCCATGAACTTAAAGAGGGAATCATAAAAGGGGACAGGGCCAAGCTAGCCAAAGGGATTACATTGATTGAAAGCAATGCATCCCACCATTTGGATCATGCACAGGAATTATTGCAAGCCATCCTTCCTCATACAGGGAACTCAATGCGAATCGGGATTTCCGGAGTGCCCGGTGCCGGGAAAAGTACCTTCATCGAGACGTTCGGAACCTACTTATGTGACAGGGGCCATAAGGTTGCCGTTCTAGCCGTCGACCCAAGCTCTTCGGTCAATGGCGGAAGTATACTGGGCGATAAGACAAGGATGGAGGAACTGGCTAGAAACCCCCATGCCTTCATAAGACCCTCACCATCCGAAGGAACTCTTGGCGGGGTTCACCGCAAAACGAGGGAAACGATGTTGCTTTGTGAAGCGGCAGGTTTTGATGTGATACTGATAGAAACTGTCGGGGTCGGGCAGAGTGAAGCTATAGTTCGAAGTATGGTCGACTTCTTCATGCTCCTTGTCCTAACGGGTGCCGGAGATGAATTGCAAGGGATGAAAAAAGGGATTCTGGAACTTGTGGACGGAATTGTTGTCAATAAGGCCGACGGCGAGAACCTCCCCCTGGCGATTAGGACGAAATCCGAATATAGCAGAATTTTGCACTTCCTTCAGCCAGCCACAAAGGGTTGGGCAGGAAAGGCATATACTTGTTCCGCCCTAACTGGTAAAGGAATTCCTGAGCTTTGGGATGTATTGAATGAATTTTCCCAAATGACCAAGGAATCGGGTGTTTTTCAAGAACGGAGAAGAATGCAATCTAGGGAATGGCTTTATTCATTGATCGATCACCAGCTTAAAACGATGTTTTATAAAAATGAAACCGTCAAGAGTCTTCTCCCTATGCTCGAGAATCAAGTGATGTCAGGGAATAAAACGGTCACTGCTGCTGTTAAGCAGGCCTTTCAATCTTTTGCAGAAACATTTAAGTCTAATGAAAAATAAATGGGATGGGGCAGGCATGGATCTATTCCCACGCCTGCCCCATCCTTTTGTAAGTCTTGTTGTTACACACATGATTCCCGCTCCCCTTTCGTTTTAAACATGTTCGGAACGGATTATGCGGTTTTAACAGGTAAATTTATTGAATCACGAAGAGGCAATTGTTATGATAGGATTGAAGAGAAAACTTGGAAGGAGCAAATGCCATGAATATGGATTTTAATTTTTTAATGAACGACGTAGTCAAACAGGCTCGCGATGAGATTAAGACTGCTGGATATACAGAACTGACCACTCCCGAAGAAGTAGAGGAAGTATTTGCGCAAAAAGGAACGACACTTGTTATGGTAAACTCCGTTTGTGGCTGCGCTGGGGGAATAGCTAGACCTGCAGCTGCTCATGCAATCCATAATGATAAACGCCCAGATCAGCTTGTAACCGTTTTTGCTGGGCAAGATAAAGAGGCGACGGAAAAAGCCCGTGATTATTTCGAAGGATATCCGCCGTCATCCCCATCATTTGCATTGCTGAAGGATGGAAAAATCATCACCATGATAGAACGCCATGAAATTGAAGGGCACCACCCGATGTCTGTAGTAGAAAAATTACAAGACTACTTCGATCAATATTGCGAAGAAGTTTAATCCATATCGATAAACTAAAAACCCGCCCAATCGGCGGGTTTTAGTTTGTCGACAAAAAGAGATTCGGAATGATCTCATCCTGAACAGAATCTTCAAACAAGGCTAGATCACCATAGGTGGTTATTACTTTAAATCATAATTGGAATGCCGCGATTACGACAGCCCTCCCGGATAATTTGCTTTTATGCCCCTTTAGGTGCTTGCTTTAATGAGGCATTGGCAGACAGTCGGCGGAAAGGGAGCGGATTTCTGGAATCAATAGAAATACTTTTTTAAGAAAAAAACTATATGAAAACTGGCTTTTGTTCGAATTTTGTCTACAGTCTGAACCCGCCCAATCGGTGGGTTTTTTTATTCATGAAATTGCATAAGTCAGGAACTTTTGGGAAAGAAGATAGATATGGAGGCGGATATATTACCTTTGATGAGAAAGCACGAAGCCCAGATGTGGAATTATGATAATATTCTGAAAAATGAATCTATTATTTACGTTATTGAATAATTATTAGAGTGTGTTAAAATACACATTAGTGTATGAATATTAGTTATTCGAAATTAAACTAACCTAATTTAATAACAAGAGAATTGAAAATATCATTTTGGAGGAATAATAATGAAGTTGAAAAAGCAGTTAGCATTGTTGCTTACTTCTATTTTATTAGTAGGTATTTTAGCGGCATGCGGAACATCAGAGAAAGAAGATAAGAACACAGCTGACAATGAAGACAAGAAGGTCCTGGTAATGGGAACATCTGCGGATTATCCGCCATTTGAATTTGTTGAAACATCTAAAAGTGATGAAATCCAAGGATTTGACATTGATATCGCTAAAGCAATCGGAAAAAAATTAGGTTATGAGGTCGAAGTGAAGGACATTGACTTTAATAGTCTTGTACCTGCCCTGGAAAATAAATCGGTCGATTTCGTTATCTCCGGAATGACTCCAACAGAAAAACGTGAGCAATCAGTCGATTTCAGTGATATTTACTATACAGCTAAAAACATGATCATCACCACAAAGGACAGTAAAATCAAAACTGTTGAAGATTTAAAAGGGAAAACGGTAGGCGTACAGCTTGCATCCATTCAGGAGACATTGGCAAATGACTTGAATAAATCCCAAGATATCGGGATGAAAGTTGAAAAACGGAATCGTATTCCTGAGGTTGTTCAAGAAATGTCAACAGGACGTTTTGACGCCGTGATCATGGAAGATACTGTTGCAAAAGGCTACTTGAAAGATAATAAAGAATTGGTTGGCCATTTGATCAAGTCTGGTGATCAAGATGCCGGTTCGGCAATCGCTTTCCAAAAAGGAAGCAAGTTAACTGAAGAATTCAATGCCGAGTTGAAAAAAATGATGGAAAATGGTGAAATGGAAAAATTAATATTAAAATGGTTCGGTGGCAGTGAAACTGAATAAAACAGAGAGATGAAAAGCGTTCAGAATGCCTTCTGAACGTTTTTCCGCGCTTTATTGTTAATAAAATGAAGCAGGAGGAAGGCCCAAGATAACGGCCTTCATAAGAGAGGATGAATGGAGTGAATCTGGAATTTGAAAGGATTATGCCTTCCCTTCCATATATCCTGGAGGGTATGCCGACTACATTAAAGGTTGTAGCGGTAGCGGCAGTAATCGGATTTGTTTTGGGAATATTATTATCTATACTTAAAATCAGCAGAATCAAGCCATTGAATTGGATTGCTGACTTTTATACATCCATTTTTCGCGGTACCCCTTTGGTGCTGCAATTAATGCTGATTTATTTTGGTTCACCACAAATATTAGGGATTCAAATCGAAGCGTTCCAAGCAGCATTTTTAGCATTCGGGCTAAATTCAGCTGCATATATCTCTGAAATTATCAGGGGAGGCATTTTAGCGGTCGATAAAGGCCAACGAGAGGCTGCACTTGCACTTGGGGTTCCCTATTCAGGGATGATGCTTAATATTATCCTTCCGCAGGCCATCAAGAACATCCTGCCATCCCTTGTTAACGAATTGATTTCCTTAACGAAGGAATCAGCCGTTGTCACAATTATTGGATTAGGGGATATCATGCGCCGTGCTTATATTGTCGGCGGTGAGACATATAAATTCTTCGAGCCGATTTTATTTGCCGGTCTCATTTATTATGTGATGGTCATGATTCTCACCATCTTAGGCAAAGTGATTGAAAGGAGAATGAGACGCAGTGATTAAAATTGATGGACTCAAAAAAAATTATGGTAAGCTCGAGGTTTTAAAGGGAATCAGCACCGAGATAGGACAGGGTGAAGTGGTAGCGATCATCGGTCCATCCGGTTCGGGAAAATCAACTTTCTTGCGCTGCATCAATATGCTTGAAACTCCAACTGATGGTCAAATCAGGTTTAAAGATCAAATCATCACTGATAAAAAGACCAATATCATGAAAGTGCGTGAAAATGTCGGAATGGTATTTCAGCATTTTCATTTATTTCCACATAAAACCGTACTGGAGAATCTGATATATGCACCTATGAAGGTGAAAAAATTATCAAAGGCCGAGGCTGTAAAACAAGCTCGTGAGCTGTTGACTAAAGTCGGTTTGGCCGATAAAGAATCGACTTATCCGAATCGTCTGTCAGGCGGACAAAAACAAAGGGTCGCGATTGCACGGGCATTGGCAATGAACCCGGAAGTAATGCTTTTCGATGAGCCGACTTCAGCGCTTGACCCCGAGATGGTAAAAGAAGTGCTCGAGGTTATGAAGTCACTGGCACATACGGGGATGACCATGCTGATTGTAACGCATGAAATGGGCTTCGCCAAAGAAGTGGCCGATCGAGTACTATTCCTGGACGGGGGTCTGCTCGTTGAGGAAAGTGCTCCGGAAGATTTCTTTTCCAATCCGAAAAGCCAGCGTGCAAAAGACTTCTTGGAAAAAGTTTTATAAGCTAAAGCAAATAGTATATAATTGTGAAAAAAGGTAACGTTTAGTTACCTTTTTTATTTTTTTCCTATAATGTATTTTTGCGTGCGTGTATTTAGAAAAATTGGGAATTTAACTCGCAAAGGACTGTAAAAATTTCTGATTTCCTGATAGTATTATAATAGATGGAGAAAGAGCCAGGTGATACATAACAATGTTTAAAATCGGATACAGGACGATTAAAACTGCTTTGGGGGCCACCCTGGCAATTATTATTGCACAAATGCTTAATCTCGAATATTTCTCTGCCGCGGGAATCATTGCGATCTTATGCATCCAAGTTACAAAAAAGAAGTCGGTGTATGCCTCCTGGCACCGGTTTTTAGCTTGTTTGATCGCAATGGCCTATGCATCCCTATTATTTCAGTTCATCGCATTCCATCCGCTGATAATAGGTTTGATTCTCTTGATTTTCATTCCAACGGCTGTTGCCTTGAAGATTAATGAGGGGATCGTGACGAGCAGCGTCATCATCATGCACCTATACGGGTCCGGTGACATCACTTTTTCCCTGCTGATCAATGAAACGATATTAATTGCAGTGGGAGTCGGAGTGGCACTTGTCATGAATCTGTACATGCCCAGTGTCGATGACAAACTGCTGGCCTATCAGGAAAGTATCGAAACGAACTTCAGTGCGATCTTGATGGGAATTGTCCGCTATTTGAGGGATAATGATCACACATGGGATGGTAAGGAAATCACCGAAACAGCCAACCTTCTTAATCAAGCCAAGAGCCTTGCCTTCAGGGACGTGGAAAATCATTTCTTAAGGGAAGAAGACCTGTATTACCATTATTTCAAAATGCGTGAAAAGCAATTTGAAATAATTGAACGAATTCTTCCCCTGGTCACGAATATTCCGTTGGTCGTCAAGCAAAGCGGGATAGTGGCTGATTTTATAGAAGATTTGGCAGAAAACGTCCACCCACAAAATACGGCCATCCTTTATCTGAGGAAGCTTGAAGAAATGGAGATTCATTTTAGGGGAATGCCACTGCCGCAGACACGTGAAGAGTTCGAATCCAGGGCTGCATTACTGCAGCTCATGAAGGAAATGGAGCGCTATTTATTGTTGAAGCATTCCTTCAAGGGATTACCCAAGCTGACCGGCAACCGAATGAAAAAGAGGCACTTGGCTTAAACTAAGCAAAAAAGTAAAGGAATGATACAAATGAAATGGATCCTTTCTTTGTTGCTTATTCTATCTTTGTGGCCGTTACAGGTACAGGCCCAGCCTCAATCGGTTAAGCCTGGCGATCCATTTATCATCATCAATAAAGCCAACAATAAATTGGCGTTCATTGATGATAACGAGGTCAAGGAGATTCTGCCGGTCGGTACGGGAAAGAGTCAGGAACTGACACCTGAAGGGATCTTCACGGTCAAAGTGAAAGCGGTCAATCCATATTACCGGAAAAAGAATATTCCTGGCGGTGATCCCAGGAACCCTTTGGGGTCGCGGTGGATTGGATTCGATGCGCGAAATACCGATGGGAGGATATACGGCATACATGGTACGAATCAGCCATCATCGATTGGTGAATATATTTCAAATGGCTGTGTACGGATGCATAAATCCGATGTGGAGCGTTTGTACGAAAAAGTCCCCATCGGCACTAAGGTGTTGATCACCCTATCGAACGAGGATTTCAAAACGCTGGCTAAGAAAAATGGAGCGATAAAATAAAGAGAGGGAAGCTTTTTGCTCCCCTCCCCAATACGTTGTCTATTACAAAAGAAATGCGATCCCTGATAATAAGCTCATTAATAACATTGAGATAAGCATTAAATACACGACGATCTTTCTGATTTTCCTGTTTCCCATATGCTCTCTCCCTTAATACAGTTTGATTGATTTTATTTTAACTTGAACATTTAGTAGAAACAAGTAAAAGTATAATGTTCATATTATTCCGAATCTTAAAAGGCTTTAATGCAAGATTAGTAGTATTTTAATGGAGTCATCCAATAATACATAGCATGGGGGTTTTTATGATGATTAAAAATATCGATCATATTGGTATTGCCGTCAAGTCACTAGATGAAGCCTTGCCGCTTTACACGGAAACGTTGAAATTGAAACTTGAAGGAATCGAGACAGTGGAGAGCCAAGGAGTGAAAGTGGCCTTCATCCTGGCAGGCAATACCCGTTTGGAATTGTTGGAAGCGTTGTCACCTGCAAGCCCAATCGCCAAATTCATCGAAAAACGCGGTGAAGGGATTCATCATGTGGCACTAGGCGTCGATGACATCGAAGATAGAATAAAAGAAATCAAAGAAGCTGGATTGCGCATGATTGATGATTCATCAAGAAAGGGAGCGCACAATGCTGATGTTGCTTTCGTTCATCCAAAGTCTACCGCGGGAGTATTATATGAGCTTTGTGAACAAGCATTATCAAAGGAGGAGCAGAAATGACAGACATTTATGATACGATCAATGACCTATATGACAGACGCCGAAAAGTGGAAATGGGCGGCGGTGAAGAAAGAATCGATAAGCAGCATGAAAAGGGCAAACTTACGGCAAGGGAAAGAATTGAACTTCTAGTTGATCCAGGTACTTTCATCGAGCTTAATCCTTTTATCAAACATCGTAATACCAATTTCGGCATGGAAAAGGAAGAAGGGCCGGGAGAAGGGGTTGTCACCGGTTACGGAAAGGTCAACGGCCGCGACATTTATCTGTTTTCACAGGATTTTACTGTTTTTGGCGGTGCACTCGGTGAAATGCATGCCCTGAAAATTGCCAATGTTATGGATTTGGCAGCGAAAAATGGAGCCCCTTTCATCGGTTTAAACGATTCTGGCGGGGCGCGAATTCAAGAAGGCGTAGTTTCGCTTGACGGATATGGCCAAATATTTTACCGGAATTCCATATATTCAGGGGTCATTCCACAGATTTCGGTTATTATGGGACCTTGTGCAGGCGGAGCCGTATATTCCCCAGCCATTACCGACTTTGTCTTCATGGTTGAAAAAACGAGCCAAATGTTCATAACAGGTCCTAAAGTCATTGAAACGGTTACAGGCGAAAAGATTTCATCCGAAGGATTGGGCGGAGCGGCTGTACATAATACCATAAGCGGTAATGCCCATTTCAAAGGAGCATCTGAGGAGCAAGTTTTGGCAGACGTTAGACGGCTCCTGAGCTATCTTCCACAAAATAATGAAGAGAAGCCGCCGGTTTTGGAAGCGGATGAGGGAGATGACTACCGGCCGGACTTAACGGATGTAGTCCCTTATGAAGGGATCCGGCCATATGATGTTCGGAAAGTATTGGAGCAGGTTGTCGATGAGGATTCCTTTATGGAAGTGCAAGAGGGCTTTGCGAAAAACATAGTGGTCGGCTTGGCGCGGATCAAAGGGAAATCAGTGGGGCTTGTCTGTAACCAGCCAAAGGTATTGGCAGGGGGGCTTGATATAGATTCATCAGATAAAGCTGCCCGTTTTATTCGTTTTTGTGACTCGTTTAACATTCCGCTTATTACGTTTGAAGACGTTTCAGGGTTTTTCCCCGGCGTTAAACAAGAACATGGCGGAATCATTCGCCACGGTGCAAAGCTGCTATATGCTTATTCGGAAGCAACAGTACCTAAATTGACGATCATTCTGCGAAAAGCATACGGAGGTGCTTATGTGGCTCTTAATAGTAAATCCATCGGTGCGGATCTTACGTTTGCATGGCCGAATGCTGAAATCGCTGTAATGGGTTCTGCTGGAGCGGCAAATATCATTTTTGCCCGTGAAATTCAAAATAGCCAAGATCCGGAAGCGACACGAGCAGCTAAAATTGAAGAATACCGTGAGAAGTTCGCCAATCCATATGTCGCCGCAAGTCTTGGGATGGTGGATGATGTTATCGATCCCCGTGAAACCAGGATTAAGATCATTCAATCTCTTGATATGCTACGCAACAAAAAAGAAACTCGACCATGGAAAAAACACGGTAATATCCCGTTGTGATCAATCTTTGCCAGGAGCCCTAACGATCTGTTTTGGGCTCTTTTCCATACGGGGGAAGATATCATTTTGAAATAAGTCATCATTCACTTTTTAAAACGGTCTTAGGACCAGCATGCCACATTATTTGCCGGGGCACCGCTTTTAGAAGTATAATTGAAGAGGAAAACTTTTTTGGAGGTTTTATTTTATGATTAATGAAGAACGTTTAGTTAATGAATTTATGGAATTGGTGCAGATCGATTCCGAAACGAAAAATGAAGCAGCCATCGCCAAAGTGCTGAAAGAAAAATTCGGGGCACTTGGTGTAGAAGTTTTTGAAGATGATACAACAGCAGTCACCGGTCATGGTGCAGGGAATTTAGTATGTACTTTAAAAGGAACGAAAGAAGGCGTAGATACCATTTATTTCACCTCCCATATGGATACGGTTGTACCGGGTAATGGAATCAAGCCTTCCATCAAAGATGGATACATAGTGTCAGACGGAACGACCATATTAGGGGCGGATGACAAAGCTGGATTAGCGGTCATGTTAGAAACGCTTAAAGTGTTGAAAGAACAGAATATCGAACATGGTACAATTGAATTCATCATTACAGTCGGTGAAGAATCTGGCTTGGTAGGGGCAAAGGCATTGGATCGCTCCCTTGTAACGGCTAAATTCGGTTTTGCACTTGATAGTGATGGAAAAGTGGGCAATGTGGTTGTTGCTGCACCTACTCAGGCGAAAGTGTCCGCAACCATTTTAGGCAAGACTGCTCACGCTGGTGTCGCTCCAGAGAAAGGCGTTTCGGCCATTACGATCGCAGCCAAAGCAATCTCTAGAATGCCATTAGGCAGAATCGACGAAGAAACGACAGCCAATATCGGACGTTTCCAGGGGGGACAGCAAACCAATATTGTTTGTGACCATGTAGAAATCCTTGCAGAAGCAAGATCCTTGATCCCTGAAAAAATGGAAATACAGGTAGCGAAAATGAAAGAGGCTTTCGAGACTGCAGCCATTGAAATGGGCGGACGTGCTGAAGTTGAAGTTACCGTCATGTATCCTGGTTTTAAATATGGTGCTGGTGACCATGTTGTCGAAATCGCAAGAAAGGCAGCAGAGAAAATCGGCCGTCCATGCGAGCTGGTTAAAAGCGGCGGTGGAAGCGATGCAAATGTCATTGCAGGCTTTGGCATCCCTACTGTCAATCTCGCAGTGGGCTATGAAGATATCCATACTACGAATGAAAGAATTCCAGTTGAGGAATTAACGAAGCTAGCTGAAATGGTCATCACTATCATCAAAGAAGTTTCAGGGGAATAATCACCCATAATAGGTCAAGATGTTCAAAGTATTGAAGGATATATGTACAGTCATCAATGATATGATGGCTGTTTTTCTTGGAGTGGAAGCATCTTTCAGTGTGGTTACCAAAGATAAATAGGGATACTTTAATAGAAATGTTTTTTATTTTTACAAGGATGTGACGGTCAAACATGAAGGACATGTATCCCAAAAATGGCAGGGTCATTCTCCATGTAGACATGAATAGTTTCTATGCTTCAGTGGAAATGTCATATGATGTTTCATTGAAAGGCAAACCGCTTGCCATTGCAGGCAATGTTGAAGAGAGAAGGGGCATAATCGTCACCTGTAGCTATGAGGCGAGGAAGTTCGGGGTTAAAACGACCATGCCGATTTGGCAGGCGAAAAAATTATGTCCGCAATTAGTCATTCAGAAACCGAATTTCGAGCGCTATCGAAAGGCATCACTGGCTATTTTCGATGTTTTGAGGCAATATACAGAGATGGTTGAACCGGTTTCGATTGATGAGGGGTATCTGGATATCAGTGAATGCGCCGAATTGGGTTCGCCTTTAGATATAGCCAATAGCATTCAGGAAAGAATTTTTAATACGATGGATCTCCCTTGCAGTATCGGGATTGCCCCTAATAAATTTTTGGCCAAAACGGCTTCTGATATGAAGAAACCTATGGGGATCACCGTATTAAGGAAACGGGACATTCCGGAAAAGCTCTGGCCTTTACAAGTGGGCGAAATGCATGGCATCGGGGATAAGACATCGGAAAAGCTTCAAACTATCGGGATCATGACGATCAGGGACCTTGCACACGCCAATGATAGTCAACTTAAACAGCTTCTTGGGATCAATGGCATCCGTTTGAAAGATAGGGCTAATGGAATTGACCCAAGGGTAGTGGATCCCGAAGCGATTTTTGAGCATAAGAGCATCGGGAACTCGACAACTCTTCCGCATGACTCCGCCAATCAAAAAGAATTGATCGGTGTATTGGAAAAGCTTTCCGGGAAAGTTGCCGTCCGCTTGAGAAATAAACGCCTCCTTGGTCAAAAAATAGGTGTGACGATCCGTTACAAAGACCGCCGGACAATTACGAGAAGCAGGACGGTTCCAAATCCAGTTTTTGAAAAAAAGGATATTTTGGATGAAGCTATCGATCTCTTCATGAAAAATTGGAATGGGGAAGGAATCAGGCTTCTTGGTGTCACAGCCTATGATGTCATCGAAAAAGAGTCGGCCTTCAAGCAACTGGATATTTTCTCCTTTCAAGAGGATGCAGAAAAAGAACCTCTGTATGATGCGATGGAACACTTGCAAAATAAGTACGGAGAAAATATTATTAAAAAGGGATTACCCTTGAAAAAACGTTCAATAGGAACAGACACTAGCTTCAGCAAAGATTTCTTTGAGCAATCCAGGAGGAATGATCCTTCTTTTGACAAAGAATAGCGTACAAGCTGTGTAAAGATAGAGAGAAGGGAAGATGAATCATGACAAAACAGCAGATTGGCGTTATCGGACTAGCCGTAATGGGCAAGAACCTTGCATTTAATATTGAAAGCAGGGGATATTCAATTTCCGTATATAATCGCTCAGGATCAAAAACGGACGAGATGATGAAGGAAGCGGAAGGCAAAAACGTAACAGCCGCTTATACGCTTGAAGAATTCGTCAATTCTTTGGAAACACCACGGAAAATTTTATTGATGGTTAAAGCCGGAGCCGCAACGGA
Organism: Peribacillus sp. SRI_006; assembly: GCF_057586375.1. NCBI lineage: Bacteria > Bacillati > Bacillota > Bacilli > Caryophanales > Bacillaceae > Peribacillus > Peribacillus sp. SRI_006. The sequence goes on from NZ_JBYCZT010000001.1 coordinate 458,594, forward strand.
TGCAACAATCGAGCAATTAAAACCGTTGCTTGAAAAAGGTGATATCGTTATTGATGGAGGGAATACCTTCTTCAAGGACACTCAACGCCGCAATGAGGAGTTAAGCAAACTTGGCATCCATTTCATCGGTACAGGCGTGTCAGGTGGGGAAGAAGGAGCTCTAACAGGTCCTTCCATCATGCCTGGAGGTCAAAAAGAAGCATATGAACTTGTAGCACCGATTTTGAAGGATATTTCAGCTAAGGTCGATGGTGATGCTTGCTGCACGTATATCGGACCGGATGGGGCAGGTCATTATGTTAAAATGGTACATAATGGTATTGAATACGGGGACATGCAATTGATTTCCGAATCTTATTTCCTTATGAAAAATCTCCTTGGACTATCTGCTGAAGAATTCCATGAAGTCTTTACTGAATGGAATGAAGGGGAACTTGATAGCTATTTAATTGAAATTACTGCTGATATTTTCAAAAAATATGATGAAGAAACCGGCAAGCCGATGGTCGATGTCATTTTAGATAAAGCTGGCCAAAAAGGTACAGGTAAATGGACAAGTCAAAGTGCGCTTGATCTTGGTGTTCCGCTTCCAATCATTACGGAATCCGTGTTTGCCCGGTTTATTTCAGCAATCAAGGACGAGCGTGTCGAAGCGAGTAAAATCCTTCGCGGTCCAAAAACCGAATCATTTACAGGCGACAAAAAGGCTTTGATTGAAAGTATCCGTAAAGCACTTTATATGAGCAAAATCTGTTCATATGCACAAGGATTTGCACAAATGAAAGCAGCATCAGAAGAAAATGGCTGGAACTTGCAATATGGGGAAATCGCGATGATTTTCCGTGGCGGCTGTATCATTCGTGCACAATTCCTCCAAAAAATCAAGGAAGCGTACGATCGTGAAGCGAACTTGAACAATCTTCTTCTAGATCCTTACTTCCAAGGGATCGTCGAAAGTTACCAAGGAGCTTTACGTGAGGTAGTATCAACGGCTGTGATGAACGGAATCCCGGTTCCTTGCTTGTCATCGGCACTTGCCTATTTCGACAGCTATCGTACAGAAACGCTGCCAGCCAACCTGATTCAAGCTCAGCGTGACTATTTTGGAGCTCATACTTACCAACGCATTGATAAAGAAGGAACGTTCCATACCGAATGGATGGAAAAATAAAAAGTTCAAGCCAGGCTTAAAGGAGATCCCCTTTAAGCCGGCTTTTTTGTTTCATGTAAAAAGGGGGCGCTTGGCGCCCCCTTTTATTACTATCTCCGATGCTCTACAAGATCAATGACCCCTAATACAACATGTGCCAAACCGAAACCAAAAACCGTATTAGCTACCATTTTGTTTGAACCCCGGGTCTGCTTCATTGCATAACCCGCAGCTGTCACGGCTGTGCCCAACGCTGTTGGAATTAACCCTTCACGAATGTCCATCGTTTAATCCCTCCACATCGAAGTTAGCGGTACTGTCACTAAGCACCTTTTTTAGTGTATCCTCAGCAAAGGCTTACCATTCTTTATAGATAAGGTGAAAATAGTAAAAACGAACTAGTTGTAAATAGTTCCAATTAATTTACCTTTTTTAGGGAAATCGTAGTATGATGTATGACATTCATTCCTGCTTTTTAGGTTTAAACACCTGTGGAAAAAGGAATATAAACATTGAAAGAGATGGGCGGACCGTAGGATACAGTAGGTAGGAAGAGAGAAGGAGCGGAGGACTTTATGTTCATCATCTGGTGGGCTTTAGCCATTTTTTTATTTTTCATTGCCTTAGAATCCGGTGTTTCATTTTGGCTTAATTCAGAAAAAGAGGAAGAAATGTCCAAGTCCAAGCAATTGTTTCATATTATCCGGAATAAATTGCTGAGGAAGAGTGTTTCATGAAGAAGAAGGGATACAGATTCAAATCTGCATCCCTTTTTCATTTCAATTATTATTTTCGTTTTTCTTGACTTGCCACCAAATATGTCCATCTTCCGCCAGAAGTTCATCGGATGCAAGTGGACCTGTTGATCCCGCTTCATAGTTAGGGAAAGACTCGTCTTTAGTATTTTCCCATGCATTGGAAATGGTATCGACGAACTTCCATGAGAGGGCAACCTCGTCCCAGTGCGTAAAGTTTGTAGCATCCCCGCGCATGCTGTCAAACAATAGCTTTTCATATGCCTCGGGAGAATTGATGTGTTCGATCCCTTTGTTCGAGACGGTCAGCTTCATTGGCTTTGTATTGGATGTCGTCCCGGATTTTTTGACATTTAAGTACAATGTGATACCCTCGTCAGGCTGGATATTGATGACGAGAAGATTCGGGTTCAGCGTTTCTTCCGTTTTATAATACAGATTCATTGGAATATCTTTGAATTGAACAACGATATTCGTTGATTTGACATCCATTCTCTTACCGGTACGGATATAAAAAGGAACACCGGCCCAACGGAAGTTATCAATCATCAATTTACCCGCAACATAGGTCTCTGTGTTGGATTCGGGATTTACATTATGTTCATTTCGGTAGCCCGGAAGCATTTGACCGTCTATCGTTCCTTCACCATACTGGCCACGAACGAAGTATTGGTTGACTTCGTCGACCTTCATTGGTCGAAGTGAACGCAATGCCCGTACTTTTTCGCTTCGAATCTCTTCAGTCGTCAAAGCGATCGGGGGTTCCATTGCAAGTAAGGCCACCATTTGCAGCAGGTGGTTTTGGACCATATCCCTTAGGGCACCGCTGGTTTCATAATAACGCCCGCGTTCTTCAACGCCGAGTGTTTCGCTTGAAGTAACCTGGATATTGGATATATATCTGTTATTCCATAGCGGCTCGAAAAGGGCATTGGAAAAACGGATGACCTCGATATTTTGTACCATTTCTTTACCTAAATAATGATCGATGCGGTAAATTTCATCTTCAGCGAATGCAGTCCGAATCTGCTCATTCAATTGTTGTGCTGTTTCAAAACTGTGTCCAAATGGCTTCTCGATGACCAGGCGTTTATATCCATCCGTGTCACTCAGGCCTTGAGCTTTAATCTGTTCGGCAATCGTTCCGAAAAACTCAGGTGCCATCGCCAAATAGAAGATCCTGTTTCCTTCTAATTGATATTGTCCGTCTAATTGTTCGGCAATGTCTTTTAATTGCAAGTATGATTCCGAACTTGAGACGTCATGGGAGTGATAATGGAAATGGGAAATGAATTCATCTACCTTTTCTTCCGCATGTCCGAACGTAAGAATCGAGTCCTTGACACTTGTTTGGAACTCCTCGTTCGTCAATGGCCTCCTTGCCACACCGACGACCGCGAACTTATTGATTTTTTCTTTTTGAAATAGTCGATATATGGAAGGAAATAATTTCCTTTTCGCTAAATCTCCGGTAGCACCAAAAATCATGATCAATGCTGTGGGTTTATTGTTTTCTGTCATGTTAAAACCTCAACTTTCCGTTAAATCTGTCTATAAAGTTGGAATTCCCGTATGTGTACCAATTTCTAATTTTACGTTTAGCTTTCCCTCAAAGCAATCAATTTGCGCATTTTTTCTCAGATTTCATTAAAAGTTTAATTTGGTTTCGGTTTTAATGGGTCATAAATGAAAGAGCACCTTGGTTATGCTATAGTTAAGGCATAAAGTATTTGCAACGGAGGTAGTATGAGTGGATTTCGTTTTATTGGGTACAGGCGCTGGCGTTCCGGCCAAAGCGCGGAATGTGACATCAATCGCCCTTCAATTATTGGAAGAACGAGGGACTATTTGGTTATTCGATTGTGGGGAAGCAACACAGCATCAAATATTAAAAACGGCGGTCAAACCGCGAAAGGTTGAAAAGATCTTCATCACCCATTTACATGGTGACCACATCTTCGGACTGCCTGGTTTTTTAAGCAGCAGATCTTTTCAGGGCGGAGTGGATAAATTGACCGTATATGGTCCACTAGGCATAGATTCATTCATTAAGACGAGCTTACAGGTGAGTGGGACTCATTTAAAATATCCCTTGGAAATCATCGAAATAGAAGAAGGCACAGTGTTTGAGGACGAACAATTCACAGTGACGGCCAAGTCGCTTGATCATGGCATTTACAGCATCGGTTATCGGATTGTGGAAAAAGATCGTCCGGGTAGCCTGCTGGTCGACCGGCTGCGTTCCGAAGGTGTGAAGCCGGGGCCTCTTTTTAAAGCATTGAAAAATGGACAAACAGTCTGTCTCGATGATGGCCGTGTCATAAATGGGAAGGACTATATCAGTACTCCGAAAAAAGGCCGGATCATCACGATTCTTGGTGATACAAGAATGTGCAGCAATGCGCTCATTCTTGCTGAATCGGCGGATTACCTTGTTCATGAAGCTACATTTTCAGCGGAAGAAGCTGAAATGGCATCAGCCTATTATCATTCGACCACCGTTCAGGCTGCAGAAACGGCCTTGAAAGCGGGAGCTAAGCATCTAATCCTTACGCATATCAGCTCACGGTATACTCCAGAGGATGCTGAGAGGCTAAAAGAGGAAAGCAAAGCAATCTTTGCAAATACGATCATGGGTGAAGATCTGATGGCGATTAAAGTTCCTTTGTATTCAGAGGAATCGGACAGCTGAAATCAAAGCCAATGTTTGATATAATTAATCAATTGTTCATTGGATATTTAAAGGAGTGTAAATATGACTGACAAAAGTGACCTACATACTAAAGCAATGGATTTTCTCCTAAAAACAAGCCGGACTTTTTTCATTCCAATCAGTTATCTCCCAAAGGGATTGCAAGAGGGTATTGGAGCTGCATACCTTTGCATGCGCGCCATCGATGAGATCGAGGACCACCCAAGTCTTCCTGCAGATAGTAAGGTTTCTTTGTTACAGGCCCTTAGTGAGCTGCCGGATGCGGATTTCAAGGAAGAGAATCTTCAAAAGTTATTTGAACCATATAAGGATGAACTGCCCGAGGTGACCCTGTTTCTTTCGGACTGGGTTGAATTTTGTCCACCCGGTGCAAAAGATAAAGTCTTGGAGTCAACAAAGGAAATGGCCGAAGGCATGGCAAAATGGGTTATTAAGGACTGGCAAATCCATAATGAAGAGGAACTCGATGATTACACTTATTATGTTGCAGGTTTAGTCGGGGTCATGCTGTCTGATATGTGGAACTGGTACGATGGAACCGAAACGGACCGTGAACTTGCCATCGCATTTGGCCGTGGACTCCAAACGGTCAATATCCTGCGTAACCGCGAGGAAGATGCAGAACGTGGTGTGAACTTTTATCCGGATGGCTGGGGTTTCGACGAGATGCTTGCCCATACGGAGCGTAATCTTGCATTAGCCGATGCGTACATTGAAGAGATTGAAACGAAGGACATCATCCAATTCTGTAAAATACCTTTGGAATTGGCAAAAGCTACATTGAAAGCCCTAAAAGAAGGTAAAGAAAAAATTGATCGGGCTACCGTTACCGAAATTGTCAGCCAGGTTGTCGAACATTGATTTTTCAAAAAGCTGCTGTGAAAGTTACCATACCTTTCACAGCAGCTTTTTTCATGTTTTACATGCAGAACTCAAAAAATTCTAAAAAGTTAAAAAATATATTGGAATAATTGGGACTAAACGATTATAATTTAGGAAATAAAAGCGAAAAAAGCTGGCGTCGTTAGGAAAACATTATTTTAAATAAGGAAAAAGCGGGGGGAAAATATGAAAAAGAAATTATATTCAACTGCAGCCATGACATTGGTCGCAGGTTTATTATTGGCTGGGTGTGGAAATGAAAAGGAAAAAGATGCGGCAAAGGATGAAAGCGGAAAGGATACCTTTAACATTGGGGTAACACAAATCGTTCAGCATGATTCCTTGGATCAAGCATATGAAGGCTTCCAGGCGGCATTGAAGGATAGTGACATCAATGCTAAATATGATCTTCAAATTGCTCAGGGTGACCAAAACAACAGCCAAACGATTGCCAATAACTTCGTTGGGGATAAAGTGGATCTGATATTTGCGAATTCGACTCCTAGTGCTCTAAGTGCTTTAAATGCGACCAAGGATATTCCGATTGTCTTTACATCGGTTACAGATCCTGTAGCGGGGGAGCTTGTCACTTCTTTGGAAAAACCAGGCGGAAATGTGACGGGTACGACGGATTCCCATCCTGAAGCCATTGCCAAGTCAATGAAATTTCTAGCGGAAGAGCTTGGCGCCAAAACGATTGGAACGGTTTATAACACAGGAGAGCAAAATTCAGTCGTCCAAATAAAAAATGTGAAGGCGGAAGCGAAAAAAGCTGGATTGAAAGTCGTGGAAGCGTCCGTCTCGACTTCAGCGGATGTTAAACAGGCAACGGAATCATTAATCGGAAAAGCGGATGCTTTCTATATCATTACTGATAATACAGTTGTCTCTGCACTGGAATCGGTCATTTCCGTGGCAAATGATCAAGATATCCCCTTATTTGTCGGCGAGCTTGATTCCGTGAATGCTGGCGGTTTTGCAGCATATGGCTTCAGCTACTATGATATTGGTTATGAAGCGGGGCAAAAAGCGGTTGAAATCCTGAAGGATGGTAAAAAACCTGGAGATATCCCGGTTCAATATCCACAAAAACTGAAATTGGTCATCAATGAAAAAGCAGCAAAAGATATGGGTGTTGAAATAAAAGAAGAATGGAAAGCAGATGCTGAGTTTGTAAAATAAACTCTGCTTTTGTTCGGGGAAGGAAGAAAAAAATGTTCTCAGCCTTATTCAACTCTTTTGAGTCGGGAATGATTTATGCAATCATGGCACTTGGTGTCTATTTAACATTCAGGATTCTCGATTTCCCGGATATGACTGTGGAAGGCAGTTTTGTGACAGGGGCCTCTGTTGCCGCGATTATGATCGTTAACGGTTACTCGCCGATCGTAGCCACGTTGTGTGCCATGGTGGCAGGGTTCATCGCTGGGACGATAACGGGGTTCCTTCATACAAAAGGGAAAATCAATCCTCTCTTGGCAGGTATCTTAATGATGATTGCGCTCTATTCGATCAATTTGCGAATCATGGGTGCATCCAACATTCCGTTGCTTTCCCAAACAACCATTATCACGAATATCCAGGATGCCTGGGCTGGCACTGGGCTGGACAATTTGTTGAATGGTCTTTTATCATTCGTGGGTCTCGGTGACAGCCTGCCAAAAACGTGGGCCATATTAATCGTTATGCTGGTTGTGGCTGTAGTCATCCAAGCGGGAATGTCAGCGTTTTTAAAAACGGAAATTGGTCTTGCCTTACGGGCGACTGGTGATAATGAAGCAATGGTCAAGAGTTTTTCCGCCCATACCGGCAACATGAAGATCTTAGGACTTGCAATCGGAAATGCACTTGTGGCTTTTTCGGGATCCCTGGTTGCCCAATATAACGGTTTTAGCGATATAGGCATGGGGATTGGAATCATTGTCATCGGATTGGCATCCGTCATAATCGGTGAAGCTCTATTCGGGGCAAAAACGATTGCACGTGCTACGCTGGCTGTCATTGGAGGGGCGATCATTTACCGGATCGTCGTAACCTTGGCACTTCGCGTTGAATTCCTTGAAACGGGAGATGTTAAATTAATTACGGCACTTATTGTGGTCGGGGCACTTGTCATTCCAAAAATTTCCGATAAACAAAAGGAAAAAACCCGGAAGAAAAGGCGGCTTAAAGAAATACAGATGCGTCATGATGGCACTTTACCGAAAGGGAGGGAAGAATATGCTTCGGTTAAATCAGATTTATAAAGTGTTCAATGAGGGAACACCAGATGAAAAGCTAGCCCTTGGAAAGCTGGAACTGCAGATGACAAAAGGTGAATTTGTAACAGTCATCGGTAGTAATGGAGCAGGTAAATCGACTTTGATGAATATGATTTCCGGTAAGATTCTCCCTGATGCCGGTGAAGTCATCATCGATGGTGAAAACGTATCGGCCATTGAAGAACATGCCCGTGCAAAAATGATTGGACGCGTTTTTCAGGATCCCATGCTGGGTACGGCACCGCATATGACGATTGAAGAAAATATGGCAATTGCTTATGGCAGAACCAATAGAAGAGGTTTAGGCTTTGGGGTGACAAAAAAACGGAAAGAACTTTTTAAAGAATGTTTGGGCACCCTTCATTTAGGCTTGGAAAACCGGATGACTGCAAAAGTGGGATTATTGTCAGGAGGGGAGCGTCAGGCACTATCATTGCTGATGGCGACCTTCACCGATCCTAAAATCCTGCTTCTTGATGAACATACTGCAGCGCTCGATCCTTCGCGGGCAGAACTTGTTACAAACCTGACAAAGGAAATCGTCGAAAAGAACCAATTAACGACGTTGATGGTAACTCATAATATGCAGCAGGCAATCGATCTTGGAAATTCCCTGATCATGATGGATAAGGGACAGATCATTTTTGAAGCCAGAGGCGCTGCAAAGCAGAAGTTAACCGTCGAAAAACTGCTTAACGAATTCCAACGCATCAAAGGCGAAAAAATGATCAATGACCGTGCAGTGTTGATTTAAAATGATGAAAAGGCCCGACCCAGGTGAGTTTAATCTTGGGTCAGGGCCTTTTTATTTTGGGGTAATTAATAAGATCGGGTCCTATTTTTGAAGAGATGCTTTGCCTTACAAAAATGGTTATTCGTGGGGTGCTCATGAAAGATCTTGATAATAGATGTCAATCGCTGTCGGCTGTGCTCCATGATGAACTATCGTTCTTTCTGTTTCCGAAAATCATTTTTATGAATGGCCTTTTCTTCGTCTTTTTAGTGGCAGCAGCTTCTTCAGCCGCGAGGAAATAATCAAAGTGCTGGCCCGTTGGTGTTTCTAACGCTTCGATACGGGCTTCAAGCTTTTTAACGAGTTTGTGCATTTCTTCCATTTCACTTCTGTGCTGTAAAAGCTGATAGGATACAACATCGTCCGCTTTTGTTTTCAGGCCATTTTCAAGCCTGTTGACCCGTTCAAGCAGTTGATCATTCGGTTCGGAGTGTTTCTGGATGGTTGCTTTTCTAAGCTTCTTCTCTGAGATGCTGACCTTTTGGAGAATGATGCCCTCGTTCAGCTGATCTTGGATTTTTCTCAATAATGCAATGTCTTCATCTGAAAACTGGTAGTGGCCAAGCTGATTCCGTTCTACTTCCATGTTCAATTGGGTGACCCAGCGTTGAATCGTACTATGGGAAACATTCAGTAACCGGGCAACTGCACTTGTATTCATCGAGATTCCCCCTTTTGCTTGTTGAATTCGATAAGTATGGGGGAATTCCTTTACAGATGACAAAACATGTATTCATTCGGCAAAGAAAGTGGAATTCCTACGTAATTTGCATGAGGGGCAATCCAAGGTGGAATTCCCCGTGGAGCTGCTTTTTGCAAAGTGGTCTTTAAGAAGCATTTGCTATGGTGTGGGTGCTGGTCAATCAAGCTAAAAAGGGAAAAGTGATCCAGATGTCGAATTTACCCTTAAAACATGGAAAAGGAGGACTAACATGAACAGGATCAACATTATAACTTTAGGTGTCAGGGATATTACTCAATCATTAAGGTTTTACCGGGACGGGTTGGGATTCCGTACATTGATTAAAGAGGACGATCCCGCAATCGTTTTTTTTAATAATGCCGGTACGAAACTTGCTTTGTATCCTTTAGAGGAGCTAGCAAAAGACATTAATGAGATGGAACCGCCTAAGAAAAATGGTTTCCCGGGTCTTACACTCGCTTATAATGCTAAATCAATTGAAGAAGTGGATGAAATGATCAACAGGGCTGAAAATGCTGGGGGAACAATCGAGAAATCACCTCAGCATGTTTTTTGGGGAGGATACAGCGGATATTTTTCAGATCCCGATGGTTACTATTGGGAGGTTGCGTATTCGAAGGACTGGAGTTTCGATGAAAATGATATGCTGACTATAAAGTAACGCTCACTTCAGAAGATTTACCCCTTTATAAGGCGTATGGATCATAAAAAGGGCTGTTGCCTGCCACTGCTGCAGGAGTGGCCAGGCAACAGCCGATCATCATCATGAGGCTTACTGCGAAACTACATATTTGGCCAGTTCTTTACTTATTTGATTGCCCATCCGCTTCGATTGCTCAGTCGCTTCTTGTACACAGGCAATGAATGCTTCTTCCACTTGATGTGCTTGAAGTGCTTTCAGACCTGCTTCAGTCGTTCCGCCTGGTGAAGTTACTTCCTTTCTTAGTACTGCAGGCGTTTTAGGTGATTTCTGTAACATATCGGCCGCACCCATCAGTGTCTGGAGAATCAATTGCTTAGCGGTTTCGGAATCGAGACCTATTTTTTCTGCTGATTTTTCCAATGCCTCGACCAAGTAATAAATATAAGCCGGACCGCTGCCAGATAAGCCTGTTACCGCATCTAGCTGGGTTTCTTCGACAACTGCCACTGTACCTACCGTTTCAAAAAGGGTAATCGCCGTTTGTAATTGCGCTTCTTTCGTATGACAGTTAGCCGCAAGGGCCGTTGCTGATTTCCCTACAGCTGCCGATGTATTAGGCATGGCACGGACAATCGAGAACCGTTTGTTGGCGATACCTTCCAAGCTTGTTGTATGGACCCCGGCCACAACGGAAATGAACAGCATTTCTTCACGAATATATTCTTTTATTGATTGCATTGTTTCTAAAATATCTTTCGGTTTCACCGCCAGCACGACAAGGTTGGCATCCTGTACTAATAGCTGCAGCGATCTTGTTGCCGTTACACCATATTGGTTCTTTAAATAATCGAACCGATCATCATTTGATTTATTTGTTACAAAAATATTTTCTGGTTCAATTACCTGTTGGGTCACCAGCCCCGAAATGATTGCTTCTGCCATCGATCCAGCTCCGATAAATGCGATTTTCTTCATATTTCCCGCTCCTTTTTCTTTTGAATTTTCGGCCATTTTATGAAGGTTGTTTTCACATACTTTGTTGCTATTTACCAGGTAGTGAGTTGTGGTTGATTTCCCTTCCAGATGCTCGCTTTCCTTGGGGCGGGCGGTGAGCCTCCTCGGCGTAAACGCCTGTGGGGTCTCACCTGTCCCGCTGCTCCCGCAGGAGTCTCGCACTTCCGCTCCAATCAACCTTAAATAGTTTCGTTTAAAAACAACAATCTTTACGAAAAGAGCCTTTATGAAAAACAAAAAGACCCCTCATCCAATAAAGGACGAAAGGTCTAGCTTCCGTGGTACCACCTTTGTTCAACTTTTCCATAATAAATACAGAAAAGCTGCACTTGATTCCTCTAACGCGGGAATTACGTCAGGTTTTCCTGAAGGCTCATAAGGTAGGTTCAATAATGAGGGGGCGATGAAGCCTTTCAGCACATTCCGAGCTTCACTCTCTTTACGCCATCATAAATTTACTTGGCCTTAATCAATGCCACGCCGTCTTTAATTACTTGTGATTATGAAGGATATATCAGTACTCTGTCAATGATAATATATGCATGGACGATAAAAAGTAGACATGAATTATGTGAAAATAATGACAGTGATTTAAAATACATGTAAAATGTTAATTATACATGATAGCTATACTTAGAATCCTGTTTAGCGTATAGAAAGATTTATATAAATATAATTTTCTAAGGTGGAAAAGATTATGGCGAATTGGAATGGAGATATTGCGAAAATTGCTTTGCCCACGCCGTTTGCAGTGGGTGATGTGAATGTTTATGTCGTTAAAGGGGATGCTTTAACATTAATCGATACTGGTGTGAAAACCAAACGTTCAAAGGAAGCCTTGACTAACGGTCTTGGGGATTTAGGTCTGAAACTGACTGATATCGAACAAATCATTTTAACCCATCATCATCCCGATCATGCTGGTGCACTCGATTTCTTTGAAAAGGATATCCCGGTTTATGGACACAAAAATAATCAGCGCTGGCTGACTATCAGTGATGAGTTCCTTGAAACCCATAATCGTTTTTTCCTTGATTATGCCTCAAAGTTCGGAGTGGCAGAAGAGCTGAAAAATAAACTGACCCATAACCGCGACGAAATCCGTTTCCTTAGTGAACGGAAGCTGCATGGATATTTAGCTGAGGGGGATGAGCTCCCTGGTCTTCCAGGCTGGAAAGTGATTGAGACTCCGGGGCATGCGCAAAGCCATTTATCTTTTTATCGGGAAAGTGACGGGGTCATGATCGCTGGCGATCACTTGCTTGCCAAGATTTCACCTAACCCATTAATGGAACCACCTTTACTCCCTGGAGGCATGAGGCCTCGTCCGTTACTGCAATATAATGCATCACTTCAAAAATTATTGGATTTCCCCATATCCACTGTTTACTCAGGACATGGATCTGAAGTGGCAGGAGATGCAGTTGCAGACTTGATTCAATATAGATTCGATCGGCAGCATAATCGTGCCATGCAGGTGAAAAGCATGCTTCAAGATAAGCCTTTATCTGTCTTTGAAGTGTGTCAGCAGTTGTTTCCGAAAGTATACCTTCAGGAAGTGGGCCTCACACTTTCGGAAACGGTCGGTCAGCTGGACTATTTAGAAGACTTGGGTGAAGTCCAAACAGAAATCCAATCAGGGGTCATTCTGTATTCAATCGCTTAATGTTCGAAGGAGGCCGCTTTTTTTGAATAAGTTACAAGGTAAAGTTATTGTTATTACCGGTGCTTCCGGAGGGATTGGCAAGGAAGTTGCCATTCAAAGTGCAAAACAGGGAGGCCGTCTCGTCCTCTTGGCCAGAAGCATGGATAAATTACTGCTGCTAAAGAATGAACTGATCACCCAATATGGGATTGATGCATATGCCTATAAGCTTGATGTTGCAGACACTGATCAGGTGACAAATGTTTTTAATGATATCCATGAGCAAATAGGTGAAGTGGATGTGTTGGTCAACAATGCTGGTTTCGGCACGTTTAAAGAAGCGCAGGATACGGAATTAAATGAAACGAAAGCAATGTTTGCTGTCAACGTCATTGGCTTAATGGCCTGCACAAAGCTGGTTCTGCCGTATATGAAGCAGAGAAAATCGGGGCATATCATCAATATCGCTTCACAGGCCGGTAAAATAGCCACTCCTAAATCAACATTGTACTCTTCTACCAAGTTCGCAGTTCTTGGCTATTCAAACGCACTTCGGCTCGAAGTGATGGAAGATCATGTTTTTGTGACCACAGTCAATCCTGGCCCTATAGAAACGAATTTCTTTAACATTGCGGATGAATCAGGTACATACTTAAAGAACGTTGAAAAATTCATGCTTAAGCCTGGAGATGTCGCTGCTAAAATCGTAGCGGCGATGCTGACCAACAAGAGGGAAATCAATCTCCCTGGCTGGATGAATTTAGCTGGGAAATGGTATAACATGTTTCCGAAGATCACCGAAACTTTAGGAAAAAAAGCATTTTTTAAAAAGTAGGCTAGTCTTTCGATTCCAGATGAAAATTGGTCGTAAAGGGGAATGTCGATGACATTCCCCTTTTGAATTAAGCGAAGTTATCATATGAATGGTAACTATTTCATGGGGAATCCGTCTATTTCTATTAGGAGGGATTTTCATGAAGATGATTGTAAACCTTTATATATGTTTATTCGTCGCCTTTATACTGGGCAGCTGTCAATCCCCCGATTGGAACATGGATGAATCCATTGATAAAGGGGAAGAAGGTTTCATTACGGATCTTGACGATAAGAGGATTTTGATTAAAGGGACGTACTATAAGGTGACCAATGATACATATATTCAAGATCAACATGGTAATGACCTTGATTATTCCGAACTGGAAATTGGGATGAAAGTGAAACCATGGCACCGGGGCGGGGTGAAGAAATCATTTCCTGGGAAAGCGGAAGCGGAATTGATTCTTGTTTTGACGGATGAAAACAGCTTAGCCGAACAAAGGGCGGTCATTGCTGCCCTCGATCATGTCAGCAAAGCGGAAAGTCAGCGATTCATGGTTCTCGAAGTCGTCCATTTACCCTCAGAGCATGTTTATAATATCGAAATGATGAATCGTTCCAACTTGGATTCTTCATTCATTGTGACTGTTGAGGATGTAACGGAAGAAATATTATATATAAAATAAAACAACCGGACTGAATCACTTTGAATTCTGTCCGGTTGTTTTATTTTATAAAGTTTTCGCACCTAAATATTTTGGTTTCCAATAAGAATTATCCATATCCGTGATGGTTATTCCTTTAGAAGACGTAGCACTAATGAATTGGCCATTTCCGATATAGATCCCAACATGGGATACTCCTGTTCTTCCAGAAGAAGTATCAAAGAATACAAGATCACCCTTAGCTGGTGAAGATACTTTTAAACCTGTATTGGAATAGAGCAAGGATGTTGTACGCGGTAAGGTAATTCCTTGAGATTTCTGGAATACATAATAGACGAAGCCTGAGCAGTCAAATCCAGTCGGTGTTGTTCCGCCCCATTTGTAGGGTTTGCCTATTAAGGTTTTTGCATAGCTGATCAAGCTAGTATTATTGACTTTATAAACACCAAGCGCATTAAATGTGCCTCGGCCGGCAATTCCGTCGGCAGTCAACCCTTTGGCTTTTTGGAATTTTTTTACTGCTGATACAGAATAGGTGCCGTAATATGTAGTCAGTGAACCTGAATATGTGAAATAACCTTTGGTTTTTAATAGTTGTTGTAGTTGTTTGACATCACTATGTGTCATTCCGGGTCTGAGGGTTTGGTCTCCAATATTGGCAAAGGCTTGCAGTGGGGTTAGCATCATGGCAGATGCAACAGCAGCTGAAGCGATCCATTTCTTCATAATTTTCATTTCCTCTCTATCTATCTCTCTATTATTTCTTAACAATATTATCCTACAATACCATTATGACAAATAGACATAATTTTGGTTACAGTTTCATTACAAAAAATGAGCATTAAGACTGGCTTCCAAGTAGACGAAAGTCTGTTGAAAAGGGTGGAGGAATTTTAAAAAATCGAGCATATGGACCTACTTAAAATTATTCAAGCTACCAATTAATCTTTTTTAAAAAAACAATCTGGATACTCAGTTTAAATTTGGTATTTTATCCATTTTTAGTATCCATTATATTTTTCAAGGAAATTACAATAAAAAGTAGAAATTTGTATGAAAACTTCCATTGAATAAGAACGTATATTCGGTTAAAGTTATGAATATAATAAAGCGAACGTATATTCTTGTTAGGGTGAAGAAATGATGGATTATGGGACGATGCCGAAACAATCAATTATGTGTATCGATATGAAAAGTTTTTATGCAAGCTGTTCAGCGGTCATGCTTGGTCTGGACCCGCTTGATTGTTATTTGGCGGTGGTTGGTGATTTGGAGAGGACAGGGAGCATTGTGCTCGCGGCTTCTCCAAAGATGAAGAAGGAATTTGGCATCAAGACAGGTTCGCGGATGTTTGAGATCCCGAATGACCCGAGGATTGTCGTCGTTGAACCTAAAATGGCTACTTATTTAAGGGTTTCGACGGAAATCACCCGCTTGTTCAACCGTTATGTGCCAAAAGAAGCGATTCACGTATATAGTGTGGACGAAAGTTTTGTGAAAGTCGATGGTGCTGCTTCTTTATGGGGAGATGCCCGCATGATAGCTGAAAAGATAAAAGATGAAATTGAACGGGAATTACAGCTCCCCTGTGCCATTGGAATTGGACCGAATATGCTCATGGCAAAACTTTGCCTTGATTTGGAAGCCAAACATAAAGGGATTGCGGAATGGAAGTATGAGGATGTGCCAAGCAAACTTTGGCCGATTTCCCCGCTTCGTGAAATGTGGGGGATCGGCAGGCGCGTAGAAAAAACCCTTCATGGAATGGGTATATTTACGGTTGGGCAGCTTGCCAATTATGATCTTGAATTACTTGAAGCGAAGTTTGGAATTATGGGCAATCAGCTTTACCACCATGCCTGGGGAATAGATTTATCCGATATGGGGGCAGCGATCATCGAAGGGCAGGTCAGCTTCGGAAAAAGTCAAATCCTGCTGCGGGATTATAAGGATGAGCATGAGGTAAAGCAGGTCATGCTGGAAATTTGCGAAGAAGTTGGAAGAAGGGCACGCACCCATCGTAAGGCAGGAAGAACGGTGAGCCTAGGCATTGGTTACAGCAAGGATGAGTTTGGCGGAGGTTTCCATCGTTCGCGTTCGATTAACGAACCGACCAACATCACGATGGAGTTATATAAAGTTTGCCTGGAGCTTTTCCATGAGAACTATAAGCAAAAAACGGTTCGAAGCATAGAGGTCAGACTCTCGAATATTGTGGATGATAATGAAATGCAGTTGACTCTATTTGATGCTTCGCGCTGGAAGAAGCGGGAATTGAGTTACACGGTTGATCGAATCCGCCACAAATATGGAGCCAAATCGTTATTGCGTGCCGTTTCGTATACAGAAGCAGGTACAGCCGTATACCGAAGCAAGCTGCTTGGTGGGCATAAGGCGTAAGGCGTAAGGCGTAAGGCTGACTTTGAAAGGAGGGAAAAGAAATGATTCGTGATCGCGGCCGTATCAAATGGACATCGATGATGTTGCCGGAACATGTGAAGATGCTCCGTGATTGGGCGGTGGAGGATGGCTATGAAACGAAGCGCATCCTGGATGAGCAGCAACTGGAAGAAATGAATGCGGTAATGGGGGAAGCGATGGAGGAAAGAAAGGATGTCACGATTGCTCATTATGAAGGAAACCGGTATCAGCTGTTAATCGGCAGGATCCATTATTATAATGAGCTCACCCAAAAGCTTCATATCGTTGACCGGTTTGAGCAGGCTCACTATATCAGGCTTTCCGATATAGCGGATGTAAGGATAATGGAATGATGAGCGGAAGGGCTGTTCCCCAAGGGACAGCCTTTTAAAACGGCATCGTGATGAAAGGTATCACGGAGGAGTATGAGAATCGGCATTTGTTAGCACCGTCAATGAAGAAAGTGATTTTCGTGTCGGCTGACGCTTGCAAAGGAGGCAGTTTCTTTAACAGAAACGTTTTTATCGTTTATAATGGGGGAATGCAAAGACATCGGGAGGCAGCAATCATGTATATTGAATGGACGGAAACAGCGGCTGGGAAAATAGCCGGTAAGGTACAGGGACAAGAAGGATATTTACAGTTGAAATATGATACTGATGGCTGCGGCTGCGTGGTAAGTGGTGTGACGGCGCTATGGTGGGTCAACGAACCTGAAGAAGGTACCGAAAAAGTGGAAACGAACGGAATTCCGCTATATGTTGAGAAATCAAAAATGATTTTTCTTGATGAAGTCATGAAAATAGACTTTGTTCCGGAAGCGAACAGCTTTCAATTAAAAAGTCCGAATCAAATCTTAAATCCGAGGATGAGCTTTTTTAATAAAGTCTAACTAAAGCAAAAGAGGGGATCGTGGACTGGTATTATCCCCTTCAGGTAGACAGAGAAAAAAGAGAACATGGTAAAATGTTCTTAACTGTCAATCTGGAGGGGATTTTTTGTATGGCAAAGAAG